>JANLQY010000094.1:0-12724 GCA_031368105.1 Chitinophagaceae bacterium | reverse complement strand
CAGAGCCGGTAATAAAAAACATACAGCACATCGAGCAAGCCTAATTTAAAAACTACTTCTATGTACCAGATCTTTTTTTTTAAGAACCCCATTTAATGCAATCTTTTACTTTTTCAGGAATCACTTTCTTCAATTAACTTCCACCCAACCTTTCACTTTCAGACTTTCCAGTGCAGCAAAAGAAGCTTTGGTAACATTGATGATTTCATGCAATGGAATCAACGGCTCACCACCAGTTTTTATCCGTTTAATAAATTCATCAAACTGTGCTTTGTGTCCTTTGTTTATTCTTGTGCTCAGGTCTTTAAATTTTTTGTCGCCAAAACCTTTCGTCGTCCTGAAATTATCCATGATATAAGTTCTTTCCTGCGAAAAAACTTCCACCCTTTCTTTGCTGTATGCCTTCGATCCATTTGCGAAATAATTCACCACCGCATTGCTGCCATTTTTAAAGCGAAGCAAAATACTTGCATTGTCTGTATTCGCCATTGGATTTTCGCCAAGTGCATTCATGCAAACACTCTGCACTTCGGAACCGGCAAGATAAACACAGAGATCAATGTAGTGGCAGGCTTCGCCGATAATTCTTCCTCCGCCCACATTCATATCATGCACCCACACACTTGGAGGAATCAATCCTGCATTCATAGTGGCGTTGATGTTTACCGGCACCATTCCATTGCCTAATGCTTTTTTTATTGCCTGGATATGTGGTGAAAACCTGCGGTTAAAACCAACCGTTACGGACGTGTGTTCTTTTTGATTATTATAAGCACTTAAAATTTCATCCAGTTGTTCATTGTTCAGTGCCAGTGGTTTTTCTACAAACACATGTTTGTTTGCCTGCAATGCTTCTGCCACAAATTTTGCATGAGAACTGTGACGGGTTGTAATGAAAACAGTATCCACCTCTGCATCTGCAAAAATTTCTTTGTAGTCTGTTGTGCTGTGGCTGAAGCCAAATTTTTTTGCCAGGATAGTTCCATTAACGCCACCTTGTGAAGCAATGTATTTGTTCATCGCACCACTTTCTGTCATAGCCGGCAACATCGACATTTTTGTAAAATTTCCTGCACCTATCACACCAATCACTCCTCTTGCCTGCCGGTAATTTTTTTTACTTAATACAATGGTACTGGCAGCTTTTGCCAGCGGCGATTCCGGATATTTTAAAATAGAAGCAATGGATTTGCTGTTGCCAATGTCACCATAAATTGAAAGATAATTGTCTAATTCAATCACTTCGGTGATCAAGTCTTTCACCATTAATTTACCGACACTGATGGCCTGCAAAATTGCTTCTAAATTTCTTTGCTCTGTCCATCTTACAAATGGTAATGGATAATCTGTTCCTTTTTGTTCGTAATCCTCATCATACCTTCCAGGGCCGTAAGAACAGGATACCTGGAACGTCAATTCTTTTTCATAAAAATCAGCCCGGCTGATATCAAGTCCGATAACGCCAACTAAAATAATCCTTCCACGTTTGCGGCTCATCTGTGCAGCCTGCGAAATAATATCATTGTTTTTTGCAGAGGCGGTAATAATAATTCCATCAGCTCCAAAGCCGGTAATGTCCATTACAGACTTTACAGGATTATCGCCCTTTGCAGGATTGATGGTGATGACTCCCCACCTGGCAGCCATCGCACATTTTTGTTCATCAATATCAATACCGATAACCCTGCAACCATTTGCCAGCAGCATTTGTGCAGCCAGTAAACCAATCAATCCTAATCCCACCACCACGATGGTTTCTCCAAAAGTTGGGTTGCATAAACGGATACCCTGCAGGCCGATGGAACCAATGATTGTAAAGGCCGCTTCTTCCTGGCTTACATTGTCGGGCACTTTGGCAACCAGGTTTTTTGGCACATTTACATACTCCGCATGTTTACCGTTTGATGCCACCCTGTCTCCCACCGCATAGCCGGAAACACCATCCCCAACTGCAATCACTATACCGGCATTGCAGTAACCTAACGGTAAGGGTTGTTCCAGCCGCTTGAAAACATTTTCCACCGTCGGCATCAGGCCATCAGTTTTTATTTTATCCAGCACCTGTTTTACTTTATCCGGCTGTTGCCTTGCTTTTTCAATCAAGTTGGCTTTTCCAAATTCCACCAGCATACGCTCTGTACCCAGCGATACCAGGCTATGAGTGGTTCTTATTAGTAAGCATCCCTTTGATACCTGTGGAGCAGGCACTTCAAACAATTCGGTTTTACCTGTTTTAAAGGATTGGAGAATTTGTCTCATTATAATGTAGTGTCGGTATTTTTAAGTGAGGTAAATAAGTTTTTCAATTGGCAGGATTAATAATTATTTTTTTCTCAGGATAACAATCATCATCGGTTTTTGATACTTGTTGGGTAAAAAACTGGTGAGGGAAGAATAGTATGGCACCTGCCCCTGGAAAATTATTTGTTCTACTTTCCAGCCTTTGCCTTCCAGTTGTAAAATATCCGCTTCTGATAAAAGGGTGTATAAATATTTCCGGTAACCTGGCTTACCAAAAAGGCGGTAAGTAATTGTTTCTGTAATCCTGAATAAACTCTGTTTGTTTGGAATAGAAAAAATAAATGTTCCTCCTGGTTTAAGTATCCTGTTAACCTCTTCAATAACGTCGCCTGCTTCTTTGATGTATTCCAAAACACTTGATGAAACAGCATGATCATAATTGGCAGAAGGAAAATGAGAAAGAAATTCTTTTGAAATATAGCTTTCGGTAAATTGTATTTTATCCGAAGGCCCCACTTCCTGCTTTGCCTTCTCAATCATTTTTGCAGAGCCATCCACGGCATGCAATTGATTTTCCATGGCGATTATTTCTTTGGCCATTAATCCCGGACCACAGCCCAATTCTATTACCGAACTGTTTGCCTGAAAATAAGTATTGAACAATTGTATCCAGATAGAAAGCCGGTCTTTAAAACTGTCTTTGTCATCATACCTTTTTCTGAAAGCCCCGGCATTGGTATCATGTAATTCAACTGCGTCCATGTTGGTATTTTTTTTAGGATAAGTATTTGTGTAATTATTTTTCTTTGTTGCAGCTATTACCTGCTCTTTAAACTATCCGTCACCATTAAAGAAATTATTTTTGCCCCTTTTTTATTGGGATGTTCTGCATCATAAAACTGTGTATTGTCAAGCGCCCCGGTTAAATTTATAAAATCAATACCGGGCATTGCATTTTTTAATTGTGCTATGTAAGTTGCTGCCTTGCTTTTATCAAACACACAGATGTCTGGATTTACCGGCAACAGCACAATATGGTATTGAATATTTTTTTGTTGCAAAAAATAATCCACCCGGTTTGCCAAAGCTACTGTATATGGATTAACTGACATGGTATCAAGATCGCAGGGTATTTTGTAAAAAGGATATTGAGGATGCCTGTCGGTAGTGTAAATGTGTGGAAAATACAGATCACTGTAATTGTCTGCAAAGGTTTCGTTATCCAGCACAGACCTTAACAATACATGCAGTGAACTTTTTAAAATGATCCTTCCTTCAAAAGCAACAGCAGTGATGCTTTTATCAAAATAAGGATTTACTTTTCCTATCAGCCCCCGTGTAACAGTATCAACCTTGTACCCATTCATCATCATGCTCATGGCCTTATCAATATTGAAATCCGTTCTTGGTTCCCTGAAACCAGTGTAGCCAATAAACTGAATGATGTGCCGGGTACTGGCAGGGATAGAGGAAATAAAATAACAGCTTTCAAAATAAGATTGCCCTACAGAAGCCAGATTATAGGCCAGCGGCTTATTGGGTAAATTATTACTGATTGTTTTTGCATCTACGCCAAACATGGTACGGCTATCTCCCAATATAATTATTTCTGGCCTGGCCGCTTTATTTTTTAAAGCATCTACAATTACATGGTGCCTGCTGTAATCGTTGGGCAAGGCCCTTGTTAAAAATGGCTGTGCTTTTATAAACAACAGCAACAACACAGCAACAACCACAAGATAAACAGCAAGGTCTTTCAAGAATTTTTTCATGCTACTTTAAAATTGAAAGTAAATAAAGCTTGCCGACTTGCCGGTGAAATAATAAACAGAAGTGATGATGACCACAAGCACCGCAATGCGGTACCAAATATTTTTTTTCCATATCCCTTCAAATACAAATTCCTTTTTCCGATGCCGCCATTCTACTAACAGCAATACGGTAATGGCGGCCATACAAATCAGCAGGTCTGTATTTTGTTCTCCAATTAATTTGGGTACAGATAAAAGTGATTTGTTGCACATGCGCCTGATAAATGAAAACGCCGCTGTTAATGAAACTGCCCGGAAAAATATCCAGGCAAAACAAACGGCTCCAAAAGTCCAGAGCATCTGGCTGAATTCTTTCAACGCATTCATCACACCTGAAGGGTTGATGATACTTTTTTGATATTTTTTATTGCTGCCAATTAAAAAAGAAGGCAGGAAAAGTAATGCATGAATGCCCCCCCAAATAATAAAAGTCCAGTTAGCACCATGCCAAAATCCGCTTACAATAAAAATGATAAAAACATTGCGGATACTTTTCCATTTGCCTGCTTTGGAACCGCCCAATGGGATGTATAAATAATCCCTGAACCAGGTGGATAAAGAAATGTGCCATCTTCTCCAGAACTCACCAATGTTTCTTGAAAAATAAGGGAACTTAAAATTTGTAATCAAATCGATGCCCAGCAATTTGGCAGTGCCAATGGCTATATCAGAGTAGCCGCTAAAGTCTGCATAAATTTGAAAGGCAAATAAAACAGTTCCCATCAACAGCGTGCTGCCGGCCATATCTTTTGAGGAAAATATATCTTCCACTAAGGGTGAGCAATTATCTGCAATGACAATTTTTTTGAACAGCCCCCAAAGAATTAAAAAAATTCCGTTGGAAGCTTTTTCATAATCCATCAAACGTTTTTGCTTAATCTGCGGCAAAAGATGCGTTGCCCTTTCTATTGGCCCAGCCACCAGCAATGGAAAAAAACTTACAAAAACAGAATAATCTACAAAGTTTTTTTCCGCCTTTATCTTGTCGTTGTAAATATCAATTACATAACTAAGGCCATGAAAAGTGTAGAAAGAAATACCTACCGGCAGTATCACCTGTAAGGTCCAGATATTTACATGCAGGCTAAAGTGGGCAATAAACTCAGCAAAAGAAGAAGCAAAAAAATTGTAGTATTTAAAAATTCCTAAAAACCCGAGGTTGATTATTACACTTGTCCAAAACCAAAATTTTTTATTGTGACGGCTGCTGGCGTCACTCATTTTAAGACCGGTAAAATAATCTAAAAGCGTGGAAAAGATAAGGAGGAAAAGAAACCTGTAATCCCAGCAGGCATAAAAAAAATAGCTGGCAACCAACAGCAGGATGTTCTGAATTTTTAAATTGCTCTTGGCAAAAAACCAATACAGAATAAAAACGATGGGGAAGAATATAGCAAAGCTGAAAGAATTAAAAAGCATGAGGTTTTGGCAAATGGTTTTTGTTGGATAAGCAGGCTATGCCTGTTGGTTATTCCTGATAAGAATATCTTTTTCTTCCGGGTTAGGATAATTTATTAATACCGCTTTGTACACTCCTTTAAATACAAATAGGCTGCCTGCTGCAGCACCGATTACGCCAAATTTTTTTATCAGTTCCCCGATATCCTGCAGGGAGCCTGCACCACCCAATATCGTCAGTGGCAACGTAATGGCTTTTCGTACTTTTTCAATCAATGCCAGGTCGTATCCTTTCATCACTCCATCATGATCGATAGAATTGATAACGATTTCGCCGGCGCCTAAATCTTCGAATTGCTTTGCAAGATCAACTGGATTTTTCCCGGTATGTTTTTTTCCATTGTAGGTATATACTTCATATCCGCCAAACAATTTCTTTTTTACATCCAACACCACCACCACACTTTGGCTGCCCACCTGTGTGGCAATTTCACTTATCAATTTCTGGTTTTCAATAGCGGCAGAACTAAGCGCTACTTTTTCTACACCCAAAGAAAAAATCCTTAATGCCTGGTCAATATTTTTTATACCACCTCCATAGCTCAATGGCATACGGCATTCGGAAGCCCAGTGCTCAATCATTTTATAATCAGGTTCTCTTTTTTCTGCACTGGCATCTATTTCCAGCACCATCAGTTCGTCGGTTTGTTTTTCATTAAAAATTCTGACAGCATTGATGGGGTCGCCTACATATTTGGGATGGTCAAAGTTTACCGTTTTTACCAGGCCTTTATTTTTTACCAGCAAACAGGGAATTATCCTGGGTCGCAGCATAGTTACAATTTTGAAAAATTTTCTAAAAGTTTTACCCCATACTGGTGGCTTTTTTCCGGGTGAAACTGTACACCAAAAATATTCTGGTGATTAACAGCGCAGGAAAAGGGACCACCGTAATCAGCTTCTGCAATATCATCAGCAAGTTGGTTGCAGGCAAAATAATAAGAGTGTAGAAAATAAAATTTTGCTTCCTTTTCCAGTCCGTCAAATAAATGATTCAGTGGCTGCAGCGGCGTTACATCATTCCAGCCCATATGTGGCAGCCGGGTGGTGGAATGTATTTTTGTGATATCAAATTTTTTGACTGTTGCATCTATCCAGCCCAAACCCGGCAACTGGCCTTCATCACTGCTTTTTGCAAGCATCTGCATTCCTACACAAATACCAATGACCGGTGTTTTTTTTTCAATAACCAACTCTTCCAGCTTTGGCCGCATGCCCGATTGGTTCAGTTTACCCATTGCATGATCAAACGCACCTACACCGGGTAAAATAATTTTGGTGGCATTGGCCAGGTCAGCTTCATTACGGGCAATGGTAATGGGAATATCCAGTTTTTTATACACATTTGCAAAGGCCCTAATATTGCCCATGCCATAATCTATGATTGCTATCATCTGATTAATCTTTTTTCTAACCCAAACAATGTCATAGCCCTTGCACCGAGGTTAATGATATGCCGTTTATTCCTGTAATCTTTATAAGATTTGTTGGGGCCTTCAAATATTTTTTGAAACTCATCCACTGTCAATCCTAATTTATGAGCCACATATTCAAACTCCTGTTTAAGGGTTTGTTCATCCAGTTCAGACCTTGAAATCCTTTCCAGTGCTTCATCCCGGGTCATTTGATTGGTGAGTATAAGGCTTGAAAAATGTGCCCTTCTTTTTTCGTAACCAAATTTTCGGGGCAGCCAAAAATCTTCATAGAACCTGGTAAAACGGGACTCATGATGTTTGTGCTGAAATTTTTGCCAGCCGAATTTATCTTCCAATAATTTCTCTGCATCTTTTTTTATGTAAGGCACACAATTAAGCGGCTTTACTATATCCATTCCTAAAAAATATTTGTAATAAATTTTGTAGGTTAAAATATCCACCACCGGAAAAGTCTTTAATGGGATTTTTCCAAACTTGCTGTGGATGTCTTTTACTAAAATTTTATCGATGCCCGGGTAACCGCCCCACTCTTCGGGTTCACGGCAACATTCGGTGGAAAAGTTGGCACCGGTGAGTACATGCTTAATTTTATTTTTTACGGCAAACTTGTACAGGGCGGAGAAAAAAGCAATGTCCTGCGGTGCATCCTGCCCGGCTCCCTGTGCCCTGAAATAGGCTACCTGCAAGTCTTTCATCTCTTCCCAATTGATAACTTCTGTATATAGATCTACTCCAAGGCCATCAATTAATTTTTCAATATTACCTACTGCCTGTTGTGTATTCCAGCCGGCATCTACATGAAATAACAATGGCCGGAGGCCCATTATTTTTGTAGCCACATAAGCAGTATAAGAACTGTCAAGCCCACCACTCAGGCCCAGGATACAGTCGAAATTTTTTCCTTTACCTTCTTTTTTTATTTTTTCCGCCATCTTCATTAACTCCGCCTTTCCTCTTTCATCTGTATGCCAGGTGGGTAAAATATTTTTATGAAAATTGTGGTAATAATCACTGATCCCTTCTGCATCAAATACAATCCTTGGATCGGAAGTGTCCATGATGGTTTTTGTACAGATTTGGTATTTTGTAGTCGTCATTTTTATTATCAGGTTTTCAGCAAAATAAAATACTATTTTGGAAATATGGGTTTTTATATTTGGAGATGGCTTATTTAGCTGTGGTATTCGGGAAATTTTTTAATGGCCTGCAAGTGGAACATTTCCTGCAATGCTGTAAAGCCAGTCAAATATCATCTGATGTTTATGCTCCGGGTTGGGGAACAGGGCAAGTTGTTTTCGTCCCATTTCTGTTAATTGGTCACCAAGTTCTTTATCATTAAATAATTTGATCAATGCCTCTGCAGCAGAGACGGCATCAGCAGGTTTAAAATAAAGTGCCGCATTGCCACAGACATCATGGGCAAAATCGAGATCTGTCGTTACTATTGGCCTTGCCATCGCCATTGCTTCTACATAAGTGGCAGAAAAAACTTCCAATAAAGTAGGCAGGAAAACTGCATCGGCTTTTTTATACCAGTGCAGGCACTCCTGCAATTTTATTGGCCCGGTATTAATCACCATATCGCTGACACCCAGTTGCTGGCTGGCTGCTGCTATCTCTTTATTTATTTCGCCATCTTTGGGGATGGTGAGGATAAATTTACAATTGGGGTAGTTGTTGGTTTTTAAATACGATGCCACTTTGGGAATCAGGTCTAAATTTTTATGCCGGTAAGCTGCCGAAAGACAAAAAATATAAATGGTTTCACCTTCTGTCCTTTGCCGGGCAGCAGATGCTTTATTTATAAAAAGTGGATTAGGAGAGTTTGGAATAACTTTTACACAACTACCCGGCACCTTTAGCCGCTTTACGATACCAATCTTTGCAGCCGCTGTTTGTGTTTCAAAATAGTTTGCCCGCCGGGCCCACAGCAGCCTGTATTGTATCATTAAAAACATTCTCAGCTTTTGTTTAAAAGTAAGGGTATGCCAGGGAAGCGGTGGCGAATTGATTTCCCAGGGATTGGTATATTTTCCTATTTCAACAGTTGCAAACCTGACGTAAGAAGGAAAACCCAGTGAGTAAATAATATCCGGCTTATAATCTTTTTCTATTTTTTTTAAAAAAGAACGTGATTTTTTTCCACTCAAAATTCCGGCTGGTGATACCGGGCATAAGATGGTACGTTTATCATTTTGCAGATCCGTAGGAAGGCTGTCGTACAATGCCTGCGATACCACAAAAATAAAATCCAGCTGGCCGCTTTTGAGCCGGCTGGCATGTTCAATAAAAGACAAGCCTACCTGGATGCCGCCACCAATAAGCAGTGTTGCTGCATTAACAATGACGAGAGGTGTTTTTTTTTCGTTTGTATTATCTGTATTCACAGTTGATTGCATTACTAGTTAATTTTCCCGTTTGGGAAAAATAAATAATTATGGTTACAAATTTTTTATTGGAGATATCTTAATACGGGGGGAGCTAAATTTTTTAAACCGTTATCTTGTTTTCATATATCTTAAACCAGGTTATTATTACCAATGCTTTCCATAGCAGGTTTCCTACATCTGTTACCCTGTTCTTATGCTGATCAAGCAGTTTCAGCAACTCCGTTTTATTAAACAAAGCGTTGGAATCAAGATTTGAAAACGATTGCTGTGCTAAATCATATAAATCCTTTCTCAACCATTCTTTATAAGGTACATCAAATCCCTTTTTTTTACCCGACAGTATTTCCGCGGGTACAATATCTTTCAATGCTTTTTTCAAAAGGTATTTTTTTTCACCATTGCTTACTTTTAAACTTGCTGGCAAACCGAGTACATATCCGGTAAGTTCATTATCCAAAAATGGCACCCTTGCCTCGACACCACAAAGCATTGTTGCCTTGTCTACTTTTTCTAAAAAAGTGTGGGGCAGTAAAATTTCAACATCTGCATACAGCATTTTTTGTACCAGGGGTTCATCTTTAAATTTCTCCTCCATTACATAATAAGGATTAAATGGATCTGTAATTTCCATTCGCTGCTGTGCCCTTTCTGACAATATGGTATAAGGTGACTGGTAAGTTACATCCTGAGTCATCAGCAATGCCATCCGTTCTGCATTGCTTTTTTGATTGAGTGCAAAAGCCATCCGCTCCATACGTTGTGCCCATCTTTTGTCTGGCAAAAAGTGGTAACTCAATTTAGAGACTGGCTTCCAAAACCATAACCAGTCTAATACATTGTAAGTGCGGTATCCGCCAAAAAATTCATCGCCCCCATCACCCTGCAGAATAACTTTTTTATCCAGGCTGCAAACTTTTGCCAATTCATACAGGGGTATGTTTGCTGCATCTGCAAAAGGTTCGTCATACTGAAACACCAGTTTTGTAAAAGTATCAGTAATGTTTTTTGCTTCTATTTTCAGCTCGTGGTGATTGGTATTATATTTTCTTGCCACCAGCGCTGCTCTAGCCAATTCACTTTCACCACCTATATTATAATCGTATTCTACTGTGTAGGTGTCCAGTTTTTTATCTGCATGTTTACTGGCAAAAGCCACGATAGCAGAGGAGTCTATGCCTCCACTTAATAAAACACCCAATGGCACATCTGCCATCAGTTGCCTTTGTACTGCCTTTTCTAATAAATGTGTTACCTGCTGACTGGCCTCTTTTAGTTTAACATCCCGATTAATGGTTCCCGGGTTTTTCCAAAATAAACCGGTATATAAAATTTCATTTGTTGTAAGATCTATTTCAATAATGCCGGCAGGGGCTACTTTTTGTACGCCTTTAATAATGGTACGCTGGGTAACAGTATTGCCATACCACATATATTCAGCCAGGCCATCATAATCTATTTGTAATGCAGGTAAATAATCATAAATCACCTTTGCTTCTGATGCAAACAAAATTACAGAATCATCCTGGTAGATATACAAAGGTTTCACCCCGTATCGGTCACGGATAAGGTGTAATTTATTCTTTGCTTTATCGTGGATAGCTGTTGCAAATATCCCATTCCACTCCGGCACTGCATCTGTTCCTTTTTTTGCAAAAGTTTCTACCAATATTTCTGTGTCGCTGGAAGTATGGGTATTTACCTGGTATTGATTTTTTAAGTCTTTAAAATTATATAATTCGCCGTTGTAAATACAGCTAAGATTTTTATCTGCTGAATGAAAAGGCTGGTGAGAACGGGGATCTAAATCAAGTATACTAAGCCGGTAGTGAATTAATAAAACATTGCCAATACGCTCCTGTCCACAAAAATCAGGACCCCGGTGGTTCATTAACTTACTAGACTGGATAAAAGCCTCGTAGCACTCCTCAGGTAATTGTTTTTTTGCTATAATGCCGGCAATTCCACACATATAATATTGAGATTAAGTTTTACTTCCCGAATTTTTGTATTGCAGTATGAAAACTGCAAGTAGATTTTATAATTTTGAGAATATTACACTGTTATTATCTATTGAATGATACTTCAAAAAACAATTGTACAACCAATAGTATATAAGATAATAAAAATTGATAAAGACCGGGATACCTTTTTCAGTAATTCTATTCAACAATATTTTGGCTGAATAAAAATTTTTATCATCAAAACGAAACTATTGTAAAAACCCTGCTGGTTTTGTTAACGAGTTTGTAACGGGAAGCCTAAAGGTCGCTTGTAATAAAACTAAAAAACTGTTTACTGATTGCTTCAACAGAAAAAATTTTGATATCTACCTGAGCCTGCCTGCTAAACCGTTTACACCTTTCTTCATTATCCATCAGTTTTTTCAACCTGTTTTCAAACATCAAATCATCAAAAACCGGCACCAAAAACCCATTTATAGAATCATTAATCATTTCAGACGGACCTGCCAGGCAGTCGTAAGAAATAACAGGCAACCCTGCTGACATAGCCTCCCCCACAACATTTGGAAAACCTTCTGAACTGGAAGTGAATGCAAAAATTTTGCTGGTTAAATAATACTCCTCTACGTTGAGTTGTTCTCCGGCGAAAATTACTTTATCGGCCACATCTAATTTTACTGTCAGCGCTATTAATTTTTCTTTTATGTTTTGTGTAGGAAGCCCATCACCAACAAGTACCAGTTTCCAGGCTTTGTTATCAATACGGGCAAATATTTTAATCAGCCTTTCATGATTTTTTCCTGCTACCAGCCTGCCCACCATTAAAATATGGTTTTGCCTAACCAGCCCTGCATCGGTATTTATTATAGCCCGGATAGGGTTGCCAATTACTTCTATGTTTAGGCCTTTATAATGTTTGTTATAAATCGTTTTGGCTTTTTCTGTTTGCAATATTACTCCGGCCGAATGAGGATACAACCACCGTCGAAAGCCATTTTGCAGCCAGCCTAAATCTATGTTGGGCTGCGACCTATCGGATACATACACCCTGATGCCTGTACCCAACAAAGAAAGCAACACAATATTATTCCATAATTCACCAAAACTAAGTACGGTATCTGGCTGAAGGGAAGTTATTTTTTTTCTGAGGAACCACAATGTTTTTAGAGCATGTGTTCCCCGCCTGGAATTATCAAACTTCCAGTTGGGTTTGTGAATGCTGATATTTTCGGGTAAAGCATAAAATATTTTTCTGTTGGATCCATATAATACAAGATGTAAATCAATGCCGTCATTTTTTGCAAACTGGTTTGCCAGTTCAGACATCACCCTTTCCATTCCTCCCGGCTCCAGCGATGGGATGACAAGGCAAATTTTTATTTTTTTTGTTTGATCCAAATTTTTATTGCTTGTATTTAAAATTATTG
>JANLQY010000043.1:0-31360 GCA_031368105.1 Chitinophagaceae bacterium | reverse complement strand
AAAAGAAAAAACCGCAAATTTTAATTTGCGGCTTTTTATCAGCTATAAATAAAACTCAAAAAATTAATACGGGCGAATAAAAGTGTAAGGAGTTCCGGCTGGGCCAACCCAAACTAATTTAAAATAAAATGGGCCAGTTGGGCAAGACGTAACAGGAACGCCTGTAGCATCCAAACCAAAAGTAGTGGTAGTAGTAATGACTGGGCCAACATGCTGGATCTTACCGCTTACAAGGCGAAAATCACAACTTTGTTTTACAACCAACAGTTCCAAAATAGCGCTGGTAAAAGCATGACCAGCCCTGTTAGTACCCCACTCCGCAATACCATTAATGCCTCCTTCAGAATGCATTCCTGATACAGCAATTACAATTCCATTATCATAAGTAAATGTTCTGCGTTTGGCTATTTGCCAGTTGCGCTGGGTACCATCGTCAAAAGTAACGGTGATTCCACTGCTTGTAACATCATGAATAATAGGAGTTGTTCTTGTAGCCAGGTTACGCAACTTGCCACCAGAAACATTGGTAATTGTTTTTTCTCCATTAATGGTAATGCTTTTATTATCCAGCACACGGGTGATCTTTAAATTTTGTGTAGCAACTGTATAGTGTGATCCTGCAGCGGCCCAGCGAAAGTTAGGAGAAAAACTGATTACTACTACACCTGTACGGATACGTGTGCCTATGCAATTCAGGCCGTTGTAGGTAATGGTTATTATTCTGGGATTGCTTGTTGTGTCAACTGTTACGGTTGCATCACAGGCAAAAGGCAATGGTGGTGTAAGGGGACGTTCGCCAGCATAAGTACCGCCCAGGTTTTCCAATGCAGCATTGGCATCATCAGATACGGCATCGGTTTCACTGCTAAACCTGGCCTGGTCATCTGATTGAACTTTAAATTCTGTAGTAGTGTCTGTGGTATCAGTTTTTTCTTTTTTACAGGAAGATAAAAATAAACCTGCTGATAAAATGGCTACGGACAGGTAGCTGATTTGCTTTTTCATAAATTATTTTATTCGTTTTAAAAAGTTGGTTGAATGGTAGACGAACCGATAGTCCATTGGTTTAAAGAAACCTTAAAATTATTTTCAACCTTAATAACTGAAAACTGCAAAAAAAATTGCCCCGGCTTATCTAAGGGCAATAAATAATAATCAGTTTAACAAAAATTCATTTTAAACCTTCTCAATTAGGCTCAGGGCAAACTTCAATTGCTGCTCCATTGTAAGATTGGTATTATCTAAAATAATTGCATCTTCTGCTTTTCGCAAAGGACTTATTTCCCTGTTGGAATCTATATAGTCTCTCATCTCAAGATTGTTCTTTACCTCCTCCACTGTTACGTTGGGATTTTTTTCATACATCTCTTTAAAACGCCGCTCTACCCTTACGGAGATATCAGCTGTCATAAAAAATTTTAATTCTGCATTGGGGAATACGGTTGTGCCAATATCCCTTCCATCCATGATGATACCTTTCTTTTTACCCATTTGCTGTTGCTGTGCCACTGCAAATTCCCTTACTTCTTTGATAGTAGCCACATCACTCACCTTCTCCGCCACAATCAAATCCCTTATTAAATATTCCACATTCTCACCATTCAGCAAAATTTCTGATTGTTGTAATTTTTCATTGAATGCAAACTCCATGGAAATATTTTTCAAGGCTTCTTTCACTTCTTCTGTAACTGTCCAATCAATACTGTTTCTTAAAAAATAAAGTGTGATGGCCCGGTACATAGCACCGCTGTCAATATATACATATCCCAGCACCTTAGCCATTTGCTTTGCCAAAGTGCTTTTGCCGCAGGATGACCAGCCATCAATCGTTATGATTATTTTTTTCATCAAAGCAAAAATGGCTAAAAAAAACTATCCCTCAAAGAAAAAGCCATCACACTGTTAGGCGGATGGCTTTGATTCATTTATAAACCCTTATCAGGCTTCGGATTCAGCTTCTTTCTTTTTTTCCTGTTCCTTTAAAGTAAACATGATTTTTTCTTTATTGGCATCAAGGTCAGCCACTAAAATATCACCTTGCTTTACCTGCATGTTCAGTATCTCTTCTGCTAAAGGATCTTCCAAATATTTCTGTATGGCTCTGTGCAGCGGTCTTGCACCAAATTGAGCGTCGTATCCTTTGTCTGCAATAAAGTCTTTAGCTTCCACAGTTAGTTCCAATGAAAAACCAAGATTTACCAAACGCTTCATTACACCTTTCATCAGTATATTGATGATCTCAAAGATATTTTCTTTGGTGAGTGAATTAAAGATTACCACATCATCAATCCTGTTCAAAAATTCCGGACTGAAAGTGCGTTTCAACGCTTTTTCAATAACTGCTTTGTTATTTTCATCAGAATTCTGCATCCTGTTGGCTGTTGCAAACCCAACCCCTTCACCAAAATCTTTCAACTGCCTTGCACCAATATTAGAAGTCATGATGATCAGGGTATTTTTAAAATCAACCCTTCTGCCCATGCCATCTGTCAGCTGTCCATCATCCAACACCTGCAATAAAAGATTATAAATATCCGGGTGTGCTTTTTCTATTTCATCCAACAGGATAACGCTGTAAGGTTTGCGTCTAACCCTTTCGGTAAGCTGCCCACCTTCTTCGTATCCAACATAGCCCGGAGGTGCACCAATTAAACGGCTTACGGTGAATTTTTCCATGTACTCACTCATATCAATCCTGATCAGCGAATCATCGTTATCAAACATATACCTGGCTAAACATCTTGCCAATTCTGTTTTACCCACCCCTGTAGGACCAAGGAATATAAAAGTACCAATTGGTTTTTTAGGATCTTTCAACCCTACCCTGTTACGCTGTATTGCTTTTACCACTTTCTGAATACCTTCTTCCTGGCCAACCACAGCGCCTTTCAAATCTTCGGCCATTCGGCGAAGCTTCTCCGTTTCAGCCTGCACCATACGCTTTACTGGAATGCCTGTCATCATACTGATTACTTCAGCAATGTCTTCTTCTTCAATAGGAAAACGCTTGTGCTTGCTTTCTTCTTCCCAATCATTTTTTGCTTTTTCCAGTTCTTCCTGCAGGCGTTTTTCCGAATCTCTTAAAGAAGCGGCTTCTTCAAATCGCTGGCTCTTTACCACTTTGTTTTTTTCCAGCTTAATATCTTCAATCTTTTTTTCCAGTTCAATTACATCTTCGGGAACATTGATATTTTTAATATGCTTTCTTGCTCCCACTTCATCCAATACATCAATCGCTTTATCAGGAAGCAACCTGTCTGTCATGTAGCGTTCGCTCAATTTTACACAAGCGTCTATTGCTTCTGCACTATAAGTTACGTTGTGATAATCTTCGTATTTACTTTTAATATTGGTCAGTATCAAGATGGTTTCTTCTACAGAAGGCTGATCAACAATTACTTTTTGAAACCTCCGGTCTAATGCGCCATCTTTTTCAATGTGCATCCTGTATTCATCTAATGTAGATGCACCGATACATTGCAATTCGCCCCTGGCCAAAGCTGGTTTAAAAATATTGCTGGCATCTAAAGAACCACTGGCTCCGCCTGCCCCAACAATGGTATGTATCTCATCAATAAATAAAATAACATCCCTGTTTTTTTCCAGCTCATTCATGATGGCTTTCATCCTTTCTTCAAACTGTCCACGGTATTTTGTACCGGCAACCAATGCTGCCAGGTCAAGCGACACCACTCTTTTATCAAATAAAACCCGGCTTACTTTTCTTTGTACAATTCTTAATGCCAGGCCTTCTACAATAGCTGTTTTACCCACACCCGGTTCACCAATTAAAATCGGGTTGTTCTTTTTTCTTCTTGATAAAATTTGAGACACCCTTTCAATCTCCACTTCCCTTCCTACAATTGGATCTAATGAACCATTTTCTGCTAACCTGGTAATGTCTCTTCCAAAATTATCGAGTACCGGTGTTTTTGTTTTTGGCTGATTGGCAGCACCACCACGTTGTGCTTTTGGCTGCTGGCCATACTGCTTTCTTTCTTCATCAAAATCATCATCGTTCTCATCAGAAAATTCTGCCTTGGGAGGATTGCTGGCAACAAATCCCAATTCGTTTTTGAACATATCGTAATCCACATCGAACTGATTTAAAATTTGTGTTGCAATATTTTCTTTGTTCTTTAAAATAGACAACATCAAATGCTCACTTTCCACCATGGTACTTTTATGAGCCTTGGCTTCCAGTACTGTAATGCGAATTACTTTTTCTGCCTGCTTGGTTAATGGGAGTGAATTAATGTTGGCTATATTTTTTCCTGTCTTGTCTTTTACGGCCACCTCTATTTCTTTACGCAGTTCATAGAGGTCTACGTTTAAGGATTTTAATATTTTGATGGCGGTATTTTCGCCGTCTCTTATCAGGCCAAGCACCAGGTGCTCAGTACCAATAAAATCATTACCAAGACGCAGGGCTTCCTCCCTGCTGTAGGAAATAATTTCTTTTACCTGTGCTGAAAAGTTGTTGTCCATGTATACTAGATTTAACTTGTACAATAATAACGATTATTTAATAGATTTAGTTTGCTGAAATTATGAAATGTTGAAATGTTGAAAAGTTAAACCTTCGTTTATCAAACGCTTTTGCCAGCCAATATTTTCTCCAAAGCGGCAAATAATAAGTATCCGCCTTCTATCTTTAAAAACTTTTATATTTAGGTGCGTTGAAATAAAAAATTGCTTTCCTTTACAAAAATCATCATCATAACAAAGAACAAAAACTACTTTATAGCAAATTGAGTTTTTAAACTGTATGCTTAAATCCCAACGCTGATAAATGATTGTCAAAACAGATACCAAAGAAAAATTCACTGTTATAACGCCGAAAGAGCAACGTTTATCTGTTAATATGACAGAGGAACTTACCCAACTGTTACTTTTGTACCTGCAAAAAGACATACCGCATATTATATTGAATTTGCAGGAGCTGGAGGAGATAGATGAAAATACAAGTGAAGCACTGGCTGTAACTCAACAAAAATTTTACGAAAATAATTGCTCTTTTGTAATTTGTGTATTACAAAAAAATGTGGAAGACAGTTTAGACAAACAGGAGCTGCTGGAATTTATGAACGTAACACCAACTGAAAGCGAGGCATGGGATATTGTACAGATGGAGGAAATTGAAAGGGAGCTGTTGTCTGATGATGGGGAACCGGGATTTTAAAAATCAACAATAAAAATACAGCTTGTTGTGTTACGTTATTTCTTGATGCAACATATTACATACTAAAGCTGTCTTGTAAAATACCGGTACATCATTCTTAAACCTCAATTGAGTAATTTGTTAGCATTGACCATTCTTGGCAATAACTCGGCGATACCTGCTTTTGACAGGCATCCCACGGCGCAACTGCTTCAATCGCAGGAAGACAGTTATTTAATTGATTGCGGAGAAGGAACACAGATGCAAATGGTAAAGTATAAAGTTCGCCGCAGCCGGATCAATCATATTTTTATTTCGCATTTACATGGCGACCATTACTTTGGCCTCATTGGCCTGCTTACCAGCATGAGCCTGCTGAACCGTACACAAGATCTGCACCTGCATGCACCACCACTGTTAGAAAAAATAATCCAGTTGCAATTGGATGCAGCCAATACCAAATTGTGTTACCAACTGCATTTTCACCCTTTGGGAGATGAGCAGGTTATTTTGAGTGATAATAAAATAGAGGTTAGTTGTTTTAAAACGCTGCACCGGGTTGAGTGCTGGGGATTTTTGTTCAAACAAAAAAAGAACCCCCGGAAGATTGATGCAGAAAGAATAAAGTCTTTTGAAATACCTGCCAGCTTCTATGAAAAATTACAGAAAGGAGAAGATTATGTTACAAAAAAAGGAACCATTATCCCAAATGATGAAGTTACCATTGCTGCAGCTTTGCCCAAAACTTATGGATATTGTGCAGATACGATTTACGATGAAAACCTGGTGGAGAAAATAAGAGGTGTTGACCTGCTGTATCATGAAACTACTTATCTTAAAGGCAATGAAACCAAGGCTGCGGCAAGGTTTCATGCTACCACCCTGCAGGCAGCAGCCATTGCAGAAAAAGCTGCTGTGAAAAAATTACTGATCGGCCATTTTTCTGCCAAATACGAATCATTAGAGGATTTCCTAACGGAGACAAGTTCTGTTTTCCCTAATACCGAACTTGCATTGGAAGGCACCTGTTATAATATTTAATCATCACCTTTTGTAATTACATTATAACCGTCTGCCATTATCCAGTTGTAAAATTCTGCAAACCATTTTCTCCATGCGGCTTCATTATGCTTTCCATTGACGTCAATAAAAGAATAGATCATGGCCGTTGAATTTTTGCCAATTTTTTCCTGAATCCTTATCATGGCATCCACATCGCTTCCTCCCTCTTTACCCCCCATGTAGAAAAAAAATTTTCCTTTTACTGTGTTATCCAGCGAATCTGTAAGCTGGTGAATTCCATTGGCTGTCCAGAATGCTGGTGAAAAAATACCTGCCTTACCAAATGCATCCGGGTACTTTAAAGCTGCATAATAAGAGATCAATCCACCCATGGAGCTGCCTGCAATAATGGTGTTTTCTTTTGAAGAAAGTGTCCTGTAATGTTTATCGATATAAGGCTTGAGTGTTTGGATTAAAAAACTGACATACACATCGCCTTGAGGTAAAAATATTTTTGATGAACCTGAATCTTTCCAAACAAATTCATACGGATTGTATTCATTCATTCTTGTTTCGCCGCCATTGTCAATACCCACTGCAATGCAGCCTGGCTTTCCCATTTTAATCAAACTATCCAGGCATTCATCTACACCCCACTCACCATAGGCAGCAGTATATTCATCAAAAACATTTTGTCCATCCTGCAGGTACATTACGGGGTAATGCTTTTTATTGCTGCTGTAATTTTCTGGTAAATAGATCCAGATACGGCGGTATTTTTTTAACTGGGGTATGTAAAAAGCGGTATCAATTATTTGTACGTTTTTTGAAGCAGTATGTATTTTAGAAGCAGGCGCAAAATCATCTATCCATCCTGCAATATCATATTCAACAGTTGTATCGCTGCTAAATTTCAGGGAATAATTTTCTACATCAGCGCCCTCTGCAGTACATTCCACTTTTCCCCAACTTCCCCTTGTAAACTTGAATTGATAAGTGTTTGCTTTCAATCCTGTGAGTTTCAAAAAATAAGTATCTCCATTTTTTAAAAACTTGTAATTGTTTTCAGCAGGGTTCCAGCCATTGAAATTTCCGGCAACAAAAATTTCATCCCTGTTGTGAGCAATGGGTACATTTTTTAATTGAATAGTAACAGTAAACTGAGCCGTGGCAGAAAAACAAAACAATGACATTGCAATGCAAAGTAAAAAGCAATGCTTATTAAAATAAGAATTGACTGGCGTTGCAATGTTTTTTTTCAAAATTATTTTTTTAAATAGGCTTTTACATTAACATGCACCGACTCACTTAATGCCACTACCGGCAACCGTAATACATTTTTTATTAATCCCATTTCGTATAAAAATGCTTTTACACCGGCAGGATTATTTTCTGCAAACAATAAATTGTATACTTCTATTAAAGGATAGTTCAATTGATTTGCTTTTGTAAAATCACCTGCAAGGCCAGCCCTCACCATATCAGAAAAGTTTTTTGGAAAACAATTGGCAGCAACACTTATCACACCATCAATCCCGGCTGCCAATTCCGGCAATGCCAAATCATCATCTCCACTCACTACCAAAAAATCATCCGGTCTTTCCCGTAAAATTTGCATGCACTGCGGAATGCTGTTGCCAGCTTCTTTTATACCTCCCACATTCTTCACTTCATGCGCCAGGCGAAGAGTAGTAATTGGTTCCATATTGCGTCCTGTTCTGCCCGGTACATTATATAAAATAATTGGTTTGGGAGAAGCTTCTGCAATGGCTTTATAGTGTTGAAAAATTCCTTCCTGTGATGGCTTGTTGTAGTAAGGTGAAGCACTTAATACTGCGGCTGCTTTTTCAAGCGGATAATTTTGTACGCTGTCCACAACTTCCCTGGTACTGTTGCCACCAATACCAATTACAACAGGCACTTTTCCATTTACCTTATCAAAAGTAAAATGGATAATATCTGCTTTTTCCTGTTTATCCAAAGTAGGCGTTTCACCAGTGGTGCCCAGAGATACGATGTACTCCACGCCGTTACTGATAATAAAATCAATCAATTTGCCCAATGCATCAAAATCTACTGATTCATTTTCTTTAAATGGTGTTACAATGGCTACACCCGTGCCCTTTAATTGCTGTCTTAAATTCATTAAAAATATTTTCGTGAAGGTATCATTAAGCAGCGAAATGATAAAACAAAAAATGCCCCCACTTTAATGGAGGCAATAGCAAAATATAAAATAGGTTAATTTTTATAAGCAAATACCGGAGTTGTATTCCTGAGCAATGCGGATTGGCTGAGGTATTTTTTATCCTCCCCAAAAATAAAAAAACAGGTGCCGTCTTTAATCTTATCGATAATTGATTTAGAAAGTTTTTGTGGTACAGCAGGACAACCCCAGCTTCTTCCGATATAACCATTTTCTTTTATCATGTTTTCATTTACATACTCTGCGCCATGAATTACAATATCCCTTTTAAAGGCGTTGTCATTCACCCCTTTTTCGATGCCCTGCAAATGAAGAGAGTATCCATGTTTGCCAAAATAAGTATTAGCCGTTTCATAAAATCCCAGGCTGCTTTTATTGCTTTCCGGTCTGTTAGAAAACTGGTTGGCAAATTCTTTTCCAGAATTAACTCCATGTGCCACATAAGTATTAAAAAGCACTTCATAATTTTTCAGATCAATAACAAATAATCTTTTTTGAGATGATGGTTTGCTGAAATCTACAATGGAGATAATGTTTTGATTTACCAATTCGCCGGTTTCTTTAAGACTGTTAAAGCCCTTCATTGCATAATCAAACGCCTGCCTTGCAAGGCCATAAGAAGCCAGTCGCAGACTATCGTAAATACTGGGCTGTATATTATTTTGAATCACCGGTGGCACAACAGAAGTGGAACCGAAAACCACCAAAGGCTGGAGACCTGCAAAACCTGTAACATTATCCATCTTAGGTTTTGCTTTTGCAAATACAAAAGGTAAGTGCAAAAAGAAAATAAAAAAGGAAGAAAAAAATAAATGTATTTTTTTGAAGCCAAGGCTTTTCATGATTTATATTGGATTTAAGTGGGCAAAGATAATCCTGAATCCTGTTTGCAAATGTTAAAATCCAGGCCACTTATTTTTTGGCTAACAGCCTGAAAACCATAACAGATAAGCCTTTTCTGCAATAAAACTATTGCGAAACAGGCACATGAATGGCTACTATAGTCCCCCTGCCGGGTGAAGAATCAAAATCAACTGTGCCTTTTAAATACTTGATACGGGTGATTATATTTTTCAACCCGATTCCTTCAAACTTTTCTATTTCTGCAACATCAAAACCTTTTCCATTGTCATCAATGGTAGCTGCTATTCCATCGGCATCTTTTATCAAAGCAATGTCCAGCACAGTAGCTCCCGAATGTTTGATCACATTATTTACACACTCCTGTATTACCCGGTAAAAGACTGTTTCCACATCACTCTCCAATCTTTCATTCAGACCTTCGGTGTATAAATTTACTTTCAAAACACTGCTGTCAATCCTGCTGATAAATTCTTTTACTGCATTAGATAAGCCACTTTTTAAAAGTGCGTTGGGCATCATATTGTGGCTTACACTTCTTACCTCTTTACAACTTTCATCCACCAATGCAATGATATTTTCAAATGCCTTTTTTTCTTTTTCATTCTCAAACTGTAGCCTGCTTTCAAATCCTGACAGGTTCATTTTGGCGGCACTCATCATTTGCCCTACACCATCATGCAGATCGCCGGCAATTCGTTTGCGTTCATTTTCTTCGGCCTCAATGATTGCCTTGGTTGCCAGATCCTGCTGGCGGATAATGGCTGTTTGCAATTTTTTTTCCTGCCGCAGTTTATTTCTTTTATAATAAGAAAAAGCCAGCACTGTTGCCAGTAATAGCAGCCCCAGTATGGCTGCTATCCAAAAATTCTTTTTAGTAATTTCAAATTGTTGTTGCTGGATGGTTTGTTCTTTTTTAGCAGTTTCGTATTTGGTTTGCAGTTGGGCAAAAGTTGTTTTTAAATCATCTGTATATAAAGAATCATTCCGTTCTGAATATTTTCGCTGCATTATCAAAGCTTTGCCCAGCTCACCTTTGGCCTCGTACAAGCCGGCAAATTGTTTATACAGTTTTGGTATTTCCGGCCTGCAGGCAATATTGCTGTCTGCCATTGCCAGGGCCTTGTTTAGAATATTTTCTGCACCGTCGTATTGATTTTGTTTTGTAAAAATATCTGCCAGGTTAGCCATGCAGCTTACCTGGCCTTTATAATCTTTCATTGACTGCCGGATAGAAAAAGACTCCTTTACATACGCCAGTGCTTTGGGCAACTGGTTTGTTTTTATAAAGTAGCTGCCAAAATTATTCAGTGCATTGGAGAGGTATTCTTTGTCAGCAATTTTCCTGGAAATCTGTTCGCCTTTGGCATAATACGCTTCTGTTTTAGGGAAATCTTTTTTTGCCAAATAAATATTACCGACGTTTATATAAGAGCCAGCCAAGCCATAATTATCCCCCAGTTTTTGTTTGATAGCAATTGATTTTTCCTGATACCGGAGGGCTTCATCAAAATTGCCCATGTTTTGGTGAACGATGCCAATATTATTCAATGAATATGAAATACCGATGTCATATTTTATCTGCTCAAAAAGGGAAAGTGCCTTTTGCTGGTTGTCAAGCGCCTTATCAAAGTTGCCCTGCTTTTGATATATAATCCCAATCTTATTATACAGGGCAGCCATCCCTTTTACATCATTTTGCTTTTTTCTTATTTCAAAAGCTTTATTATAAAATTCTACTGCTTTGCTAAAATTTTCCTGGTCAAAATAAATGATGCCCATATCATTGTACGCCTGTGCCACGCCTTTGTCAAAATGAAGGCGGGTAGCCAGTTCCAAAGCCTTATTGCCAAATTCAATTGCCTTATCCTGGTTTACGTTTCTGTACTGCCAGGTAAGTTCATTGTATGTCTTTGCAAGGTTGGTATCGCTTTGGGTTACACTTAATTTTTCGAGGCTGTCTAATATTTTATTTTTTTGTGCCTGGCATAAGATGGTAAAAAAAAGTGTACAGAAGCAAAGCAAATTTTTTATCATAAAACTGGTTTGAGGTACAAGTTATATTTTGATTTGATAACAGCCAATACCCTGCAGCGGGTAATTGTACAAATAAAAAAGAGGTGCCAATTAAATTGGCGCCTCTTTGAAATCTTTTTTAATAAAATTATTTTTTTATAAACCGGATCATATTTACTTTTTCTCCCTGGCTGTATCCTGTAACCTGATAAGTGCCTGCTGAAAGGTTTGCACAGTCAAGATTTACTTCATTGCTGCCGGCATAAATAGTAGTGCTTATCCTTTTTACCACCCTGCCCTGCATGTCAGTTACATTTAGTTGCATTGATGTTGTATTTGCACTGCTGATGAACAATACAGCCTGGCTGTTTACAATGGTGGGTACTAAAGCGGTAAGGATAATACCAGCTTCTTTATTAATGACAGCTACAATTACCGAATATTTTATCCTGCCATTATTATCAATCATTTTAATGCGGTAATAATTAACGCCCTGCAATAAACTGTTATCCGCAAATGAGTAATATGCCTGATTGCCAGCTACCGCAGCAATGCCGATGCTGGTAAAATTTCTTCCATCAGCACTACGCATTATTTCAAAGCGGCTGACAGTAACCGTTACTTCAGTAATATCCCATTTCAGCAAAGCGCTGTTACCATTTTTTATTGCCTGAAGGTTAATAATATTTGAGACAGAAGTAACTGAATTAACATTTCCAATTACCAATGGGGTAGTTACATTAGGAGCCAATAAAGTATTTAAAATAATATGGCTGATGGCATAAGGATTAGCACCAGCTGGGGCTATACCACCGGGGGCTGAAATAATCTGCCAGTTACTGCCATCATGTAAACCCACTTCATTATTGGCTGTATAAGAGAAGCTGGAATTGCCATCCCCCATGCCTGCGCTCAGGTTGCTGTAGCCAAATGAAATACCAAGATTGGCGGGCAGCACTGCAAAAGGTTTTAACCTCCAGGTACGGTTAACTGCAGTATTTGGAGTACCAATGGATGGAATTAATCCAATATCTACTTTAGCGCCAATATCTGCAACGCCTGCACTAATAAAACCTATAATCAGTGGATTAACAGTAGTAGTGGTGGCACCTATCGGGATGCCAACAGGCGACATACTTACATTTTTTTGAATAAACAAACCGGTACCATTGGTAACCGCATGTGTTTGAAATGGATTAGCCACCGGCAATACCGGCAAAGGATTGGTTAGATTAAAATCATTTAAGAAGAAATACCCCTTTTTAAATACCAAAGAATCTGGCAAAGTGATATTGCTAATTGCACTAATTCCGGTAACAGGAGAAGAATTATTAATAACGGTTTTTATTTTATTTGAGAAAACGCCGGTATTTGTTATCTCAAAATTTTGTGTGCTATTCCCATTAAATACAAGGGCACAGTTTTGCGCCTGGGTTGCCTGGCTAAGCTTTACGGCTCCGCCAATTTTAACATCGCCTGCCACCTGCATTACAAAAGATGAATTTGGCCCTGTAGTATTATTGGGTGTCCTGTTGCTAAAATCAAATGTGCCGCCATTTTGTATAAACTTACCGGTCACATTTAAAGTATCTGGCTCAAAGGCATTATCAAAACCAGAAACACCGGGTGCATTGCCTAACAAAGTACCACCATTTTGAATAATTGTATCTACTTTTTCAGTATAAGGGCCTGACCCGGTTGGAGAACTAAACTCCAATTTCCCATTATTCATTATTATATTTTTTATATAATAATTACCGGGGTTGGTGGTAAGCCTCAAAGAACTTCCACTCCCTGTATTATTAACCACTAATGAATCAATATAATTAAAAGTAGGTGAGGGTAAAAGTATTGCAGAAGAGCCCCCTACTAATTGCCCGGGTGAATTCCATTCAATTACGCCTTCGTATGTGGCACTGCCGGTAAAGCTGGGTGCAGCATTAATAACTCCTTCAATTTTAATAAGCGACCCATTTTTATAATTAGCCTTTGATACAAAACCACCATCTCTTTTTATATCCAGCACACTGCCGCTTTCAAAGTTAGGCATAGACGCATTCGGAGTAAACCTTGCATTTTTCCCAGACATTATCAGTTGCCCCCTAATGTTTACTGCCCCGCTGAAAATAAAACTAAGATTGCATGGCTCAAAGCTGGTAGCGTTACTACTATTACCCTGCCCTTGCAAATCGAGTATTCCATCAAGATTAGTGATGGTAGAAAGTGTTCCTCCTACAGTAAATAAACTTGAAGTTGCCGCCCCAACGTTGAGCCTGCTACCAACTTCAATAGTGATACTGACGGCAAAATACCAGTAGATTTGCCCTCCCCCTGATAAATTAACAGTAGCAGCATTTTTGATTGTCAATTTATCAAATGAAAAATTGGCATTAGTTTGTGCTGTTACATCTGTGATGGTAATTACTCCTCCGGAAAGTGAGGCAGCTGAACCATCAAAAATGATTTCAGTTGTTGGCGAAGTGGGTACACCGTTGTTCCAGTTAGCAACATCACTCCAGCTACCACCGGTTGATGGCCCCTGCCAGGTAGTAACTATTTGAGCATTGGAAGATGAAAAAATAAAAAAAAGTAAACCTAGAATGGAGAATTGTTTCATAAAAAAATTTGTGATGAAATTTATTAGCCTGCGCAAGAAAAGAAATAAAAGTAAAAACAAATATATTCAATACATCTGAATCTAATAAAAATGCTAAGCCCTCTTAACAAAAAAGAATTATGATAAAATAAAAATTGAAAATGAGACTATCTGCAATAATGAAAAAATATTCATAATTAAAACAACAATGCCCCGAAAATTTCAGGGCATTGTTTATAAGAAGTCAAATTAAATCTTAATGTTTTACAGCTTCTTTCATTTTGTCAGCGCCTTCTTTCATTTTAGCAGCACCTTCTTTTACTGCGGCCGCACCTTCTTTAGCTTTATCCATCATTTTATCAGCACCAGCCTTAGCTTTGTTCATCATTGTATCAACAGCAGCTTTTGCTGTATCAGTAGCAGCCTTAACAGATGAATCCATTTTAGTAGCAGCAGCAGCAGCAGCTTTAGCGACTGAATCAGCCATTTTTGCAGAATCAGCAGCCGTGGTAGTAGTTGTTTCAGTAGCGTTGTTGCAAGAAGCCATAAAGCCTGCAATCGCAAGAATCGAAAGTAATTTTTTCATTTTTTGTTTTTTTTGAGTTTTAAAATTCGGGGCAAAAGTAGTATTTAATTTGAATTATACAAGACTTTCTGAAAAACTTCTTTATTTTTTTACCTCCCTACCATTTCCCTGGCGTTTTGCAAAGCTGCCGCTGTGGGTTTTTCTCCACCCAGCATTTGTGCAATGGCAGCAATGCGTTCGTCATCATTCAGCAAACGGATGGAGGTATTTATTTTACCCCCCTTATTTTCTTTATACACAAAATAATGTGCCGCTGCTTTGGCTGCTATCTGCGGCTGGTGGGTAATTGCAATAACCTGGTGGCCTTGCGACAGTTCTTTCATAATAATACCAACCTGTTTTGCTGCTTCACCACTAATACCTGTATCTATTTCATCAAATATAAGCGTAGGCAACTGCAGTTTTTTTGCCACCAGCGATTTTATACAAAGCATAAGCCTGCTCAATTCGCCACCACTAGCCACTTTGCTCAATGGTTCAAAACGGTTTGTTTTGTTTGCATCAAACAAAAAAGTGATTGTATCAGTACCGTATTGATAAGTAGCAGTTGGTGTTATGGAAATTTTTATTTGGGCATTGGGCATCCCCACCTGCTTTAAAAGCAAATTCACTTTTTCGGCAAAAGGCCCGGCAGCCGTATTTCTATTTGCTGAAATTGTTGCAGCCATTTGCATACAGTTATTTAGTAACTGGCCTGCTTCTTTTTCTTTTGCTGTAATGGCTTCTCCAACATTCAGGATATTTTCCAGCTTTGCCTGTAGTAATTCTTTAATAGTAAGTAGTTCGTTGGTGGTAGTTACCACATGTTTTTTCTGCAATTTGTATCCAACGGAAATTTTTTCATTCATCAATTGTATCCTTTCAGGATTGTATTGTACGGAATCATTTACCTGGCTAATGCCTTCTGCAATATCGGCCAACTCAAGCTGTACACTTTGCAGCCGTGTAGTCAATTCTTCGGTATCTGCATGAAACTGCTGCAGGGCATGCAACCTGTTGACAAGTGATTTTAATTGCTGTAATACTGGCTGCTCGCTTTCCTTTAATTCAAAATAAATACTGCTGAGTTGCTGCTTCACTTCTTCAGCATGACTCAACAGTTTTAATTCTGTTTCTGCTTCTTCCAGTTCATTTTCCTTAAAATTTGCCTCTGCAAGTTCATCATACAAAAATTGGTTATAGTCGAGTGTGGCATTGGCTTCCTGCTGTTTCCTTTTTAAATCATCCAGTTGCTTTTTTATAGCAGTATATTGAGAAAAAGAATTCCTGTATTCCTGTATCAGCAGGGTGTTGTCTGCGAGGGCATCCATTACCTCTCTTTGAAAATCATTATTACCCAGATCCAATGTATCAAACTGCTGATGAAGGTCAACCAATAAAGAACTCAACTCTTTTAACTGAATAAGATTTACCGGGGTATCGTTGATAAAGGCCCTTGATTTGCCGTTCACAGCTATCTCTCTTCTCAGCACCAGCTCTTCTTCAATATCAAGTTCATTGGAAGCTAAAAATGTTTTGATGACCGGATTTTTTTTTGGAATAAAACATCCCTCCACCGCACATTTTTTTCCTTTGTTCATCAAGGTACTGCTATCTGCCCTTTCACCCAGTATAAGGCCAAGGGCTCCCATCAGGATACTTTTTCCTGCTCCTGTTTCTCCTGTTATAACATTCAGATTTTTTGAAAAATTTACCGTTAGTTCTTCTATAATGGCGTAGTTAGTTATATGTAATTTCTGCAGCATAAATTGATTGGCAAATTAGTTTTTTTTTGTCACGAATTACTAAAATGATACTATTAAGCAGCGTTATTAAAAAAGAAAAGCACCTCAATAAATTGAAGTGCCTTACTAATTTTTTATAATACCGGTATTGCTGTAATTATTTTACATCCACGGTGTCATTCAAATCAACATCTACCAGGATACGGCCGCAGTTTTCACAAACAATTACTTTTTTACGCAACTTAATTTCACTTTGTTTTTGTGGCGGTATAGCATGGAAACATCCTCCGCAACTATCTCTCTCAACGGGAACAACGGCTAAACCATTGCGATAATTCTTCCTGATACGGTCGTAGCTGGTTAAAAGACGTTCATCTACATGGCCTCTTGCCTGAGTAGCTTGCTTTTGGTATTGCTTTTCTTCTTTTTCTGTTTCACCGATAATTTTTTCCAGCTCACCTTTTTTGCCACTCAGGTTACCTTCTTTGGTAGCTACAGCTTTCTTAGCAGATTCTAATTGCCTGGCTTTTTCTGATATTTCTTCTGTAGCATCCTTGATGTGTTTTTCACAAAGTTTCACCTCTAGGGTCTGCATCTCAATTTCTTTGTTGATAGCTTCAAACTCACGGTTATTCTTTACATTCTCACTTTGCTTTTCGTATTTTTTTATCAGGGCTTCCGCTTCCTTAATAGCTTCTTTCTTTTGAGCAATAAACTCCTGCATTCCATTTATTTCCTCTTCCACCCTTGTCTGGCGGGCATGCAACCCTTCTATCTCATCTTCAAGGTCTTTTACTTCGATGGGCAGTTCGCCTTTTAAAATTTGAATTTCATCCAGTTTGCAATCTATTTTTTGCAGGAGCACAAGGGAAGTCAATTTTTCTTCTACTGAGAAATCTTTTACTGAAGCCATATAAATTTTTTATTGTTTGTTGTAAACAGCAGTTTATTTTTTTATCATTTTTCAAAAGGAAATAAATCCCTTTTATGAACAATTCCCCTCACCCTTTTACAGAAAGTAATTAACCGGGTTGGTTTTTACTCCCGTTTTCAGGACGGCGAAGGTAGGATATTTTTCCTTCAAAATATCAAAAAGGAGATCGATGGTATATTGCTCACTTTCATAGTGCCCCATATCGGCAATCACCAACTTTTCCTCCGCATCAAAAAACTCATGATATTTAATATCTGAAGTAATATAAAAATCTGCGCCTGAAGCCACTGCAGCCTTAATTAAAAAACTTCCGGCACCACCACAAACCGCCACTTTTTTCACCGGCTTACCAGTAAGTTTTGTATGGCGGATAACATCCAGTTTAAAATTATTTTTGATCAGTTGTAAAAAATCCAGCTCAGTCAAAGGCGTTTCCAGGAAACCTGTCATACCGCTGCCAATAGCCGGATGTTTATGATCCAAAGCAATAATATCATAAGCCACTTCTTCGTAAGGGTGAGCTTGTAACATTGCTTTTACTATTTCATTTTCTGTCCATGCATTTAAAATCACCTCCACTTTTACCTCATGCTCCGTATGCCTTTCACCCTGCTTACCCACATAAGCACTGGCACCTTCTCCCGCTTTAAAAGTTCCTTCTCCATTAGTATTAAAACTGCACTCACTGTAATTGCCTATATACCCTGCTCCTGCATTAAACATAGCAACCCGTATGTTTTCTGCATGATTGGCCGGAACAAATACAATTAATTTTTTTAGCAGGTTATTTTTGGGCTGAAGTAATTGCCGGTTTATCAAACCCAGCATATCTGCAATTTTTCCATTTACCCCCTTGGATACATTGTCAAGATTGGTATGTATGGCATAAATGGCAATATCATTTTTAATGGCAGTAATCACCGTTTTTTCAACATAATTTTTTCCTGTTATTTTTTTAAGCCCGGTAAAAATGATGGGGTGATGCGTTATAACAAGGTTACATTTTTTTTCAATGGCTTCCTGCACTACCTGTTGCACTGCATCTAATGCTATCATGATGCCGGTACATTCCCAATCTTCATTACCTGTGATCAATCCTGCATTGTCATAGCTTTCCTGCAAATAGCCAGGGGCTATATTTTCTAAGAGCAATATTATTTCCTGGATTTTCATTAGTCAAACTATTATAGTGAAGTGCCTGAGCAATATGCAAAGACTAAAAACAAAGATGCAAAAAATATGGACGTAAAATTTATTGGTGAAAACTTGCAGCATGCAAACACAATTTGGGGTCACAAAAAAACGTTCTTTGAGGTATTCATATAATTTTGATTACTTTTTATTTAGTTATCATGCCAAAAAAAAATTCTCCGTAATTTTGATGATATGCCTGTAATAATTTTTAAGAACCGCATTATTATTGCTCTTTTATGTGCTGTCATGCTTTTAATGGGAGGTTGTAAAAAAACGATAGACAATATTTCCACCCCCACTTTGCAGCAATATTTTGAAGATAATATTCTCAATAAAAATTTCGTAGTAGAATTTGCTACTGATAGTTCTGTAAATAAAACCAGCGATTACGCCGGATATACTTTTGTTTTAACCAAAACGACTTCTTACTATGAGGGACCAATGACGAGCACCAAGGCTGGCATTGTCTATTCCGGCACCTGGGCCAGTAATGAAGATTACAGCAAACTCGTTATCAGCCTCAACAGCCCTACCCCTCCGGTTGAATTTAATTTTATCAACAGGGCATGGAAGTTTACACAAAAAAATCTTCCCATAATGGAACTTGCCCCTTGGGGTACTACCGATCCTAAGGTACTGCACATGCGAAGGTTATAAGAAATTATTTCCCCCTCTCAGTGAATATCTATCTGGTCATTATTCTATAGCCTCACAATTTTATTGGCAATTTGGAGTTATAATAGTTGTTGAGTGGTGTTTTATATCCAGTCACTCATTATAAAAACAAAAGCCAATATCCATGAACTCAAGAATTTTTTTGAGAGTAACCTTTTTGTTTACTTTCTCGATTGCCGCCTTTATTTGTAATGCACAGGTAATCGCCAAATTTACTGCCACACCACTTAACGGCTGCTCCCCTTTAATTGTAAGGTTTACTGATCAAAGTACCGGCTCGCCTACTTCCTGGAAATGGGATTTGGGAAATGGTACCATTTCTTTTCTTCAAAATCCATCTGTTGTTTATTTTACTCCTGGAAAATATACCATTAAGTTAGTTGCTAAGAATGTCAGTAATGCAGATTCCATTGTGAAAATGGATTATGTAGAAGTGTATGCAAAGCCTTCTCCTGCATTTTCTGTTTCCGATACTACAGGTTGTTATCCTTTACCGGTTCAGTTTACTGATGGCACTACTACCGGAAGCGGTACTATTAATTCATGGTTATGGGATTTTGGTGACGGCGTCACCTCTACTTTGCAAAACCCCAGTCACACCTATACCTCAGCAAGAAATTTCAGTGTAACATTACAAGTTAAAAATACCAATGGTTGTGTATCCACACTTATAAAACCGTCATTGATACAAATTAATACGGGTGTATTGGCAAGATTCACCAACGACAATCCTCAAACCTGTACTTCACCTGTTACGATCAATTTTCAAAATCAATCAACTGGCACTGGTGTTGTAAATTACTTATGGAACTTTGGAGATAATACCACTTCCACATTATTAAATCCTTCTCATACCTATACAACACAAGGTACTTACACAGTTAAACTAATTGTAACTAACAGTAATGGTTGTGCCGACACCACCACCAAAGCAAATGCAGTAACGGTAGGTGCAGTAAAAGCAGTGTTTACTGTGGCTGACTCTGCTTGTCAAAGCAGTGGTGTAGTGTTTACCAATACGTCTTCGCCTGCACCGGCATCTGTATCATGGAATTTTGGCGATGCCACTACTTCTACATTATTAAACCCAATAAAGACTTATTCAACAGCAGGCGTATTCACAGTAAAAATGGTGGCAAATTTTGGCGCATGTAATGATTCATCAACTAAAACAATAACCATATTACCTAAGCCAACTGCTGCATTTACATCCAACGATACGTTAAGTTGTAAAGCACCGTTTACAGTTAATTTTACAAACCAATCTGCAAACGCAGTATCCCTGCTGTGGGATTTTGGTGATAACAGCACCTCTTCATTATCAAACCCCACTCACACTTATAACAGTGTTGGTAACTATACCGTAAAGCTAACAGTAACCAATGCCTACGGATGTAAAGACATATTGATAAAAAATAATTTTATTGTTATTAAAAGGCCAAAGGCAACGATCACCAATACCCCAGACAGTGGCTGTGTACCGTTTACAAAAACATTTAATCTTTCTGTAACCACAAGTGACCCGGTTGTAAGTTATCTATGGGATTTTGGTGATGGAAATACTTCCACTATCATTTCACCAACTAACACCTATGTTGCAGAAGGCGCATACAATGTGTCTGTAATAGTTTTAACAGCAAATGGCTGTACAGATACCGCAAAAGTTACAAGGGCAATTGTTGCAAATAATAAACCAACGGCAAATTTTATTGCTGACCCAACTAATAGCTGTGCAAAAAATGGTATCAATTTCACAGATTCATCCTCTGGCGGGCCTACCCGTTGGTTATGGGATTTTGGGGATAATGCTACCTCTACAATTAAAAACCCCATTCATCAATACCTTGATACCGGTTACTTTGATATTAAACTTAAAATATGGAAAGGCGGTTGTGCCGACTCCATTATGATACCAGACTATATTCATATTAACCCTCCTGTGGCAAAATTTTCGATAAAAAATGATTGTAAAAAACCTTTTGAAAGGGTATTTACAGACCAGTCGATTGGCGCAGATATATGGTTCTGGGATTTTGGAGATGGCAACACTTCTTCAACACCAAGCCCTACGCATATTTATGCCAGCAGCGGACTGTACATAGTAACACTCAGAGTGGTAAACAGTACTTTTGGTTGCGATTTTACAACATCAAAACAAGTACAAATTATAAATTCAAAAGCACAATTCACAGCATCAGACACAGCTGTATGCAAAGGCGGCAATGTTATTTTTTCCTCTGGTATCAGCCGGACTGATGTACAGTCATTTAACTGGACTTTTGGGGATGGCAGTCCGGTGTACGGCACCAGTACAAGCAATTCCGTCACACATATCTATACAAGTGCAGGAAATTTTACTGTTCGTTTGGTAATAACCAATTACCTTGGTTGCCAGGATACACTTACCAAAATAAATTACATTTCTGTGGGTGGTGCTGCTGCTAAATTTGCTGCTTCAGTACCGGGTGCCTGTCTGAATAGTGCAGTTACTTTTAATGACAGTTCAGTAACTGATAGCGTACATCCAATTCAACAATGGACATGGAATTATGGAGATGGAATTACAGAAACAGTAACTACCCCACCATTCCTGCACACTTATGCAACAGCAGGCTCTTATACAGTAATGCTAAAAGTAACAGATAGTGAAGGGTGTGTTGACAGCTTCAGGCTGGCTACTTCACTTATCATTTCAAAACCAAAAGCTGATTTCACTTCAGTAGATACATCCAGTTGCCCAGGCAAGCAGATCCGTTTTGTGAACCAAAGTACAGGGCCGGGTCTTACTTACAATTGGAATTTTGGAGATAATACAACATCTGCTGCCCAAACACCTACGCATACTTACACACTTGACGGCGCTTACACAATAAAGCTCACCATTACAGATCAGTATGGATGTTCCGATTCAGCAATTAAAACAACCTACATATCTATTGTCAGCCCCAGGGCTATTTTCAATATGAGTGACTCTGTGGGCAACTGTCCACCATTGATTATAAATTTTACTGACCGTTCTGTTAATGGTATCAGTAGAAAATGGGATTTTGGAGACAGTACTTTTTCTACAGAAGCAAACCCTACCCATTTTTATAATTACCCCGGTACTTACATGGTCAATCTTACAATAACAGGCCAGGGAGGATGTACCAATACTTATCAAAGAACAGTTGTAATAAAAGGACCTGAAGGCCACTTTACTTATGGCCCTTTAAATGGCTGCAAACCGGTAAACGTAAATTTTACTGCATCTACAAATGGGCGTAGTTCTATTGTATGGGATTTTAATGACGGAAGTACATTAAGTGGTAACGATTCCATTGTTTCATATTCTTACACTTATCCCGGCAGCTATATACCAAAAATGATCCTGATTGATCAGTCAGGTTGCCAGGTTCCTATCCGGGGCCTTGACACAATTGTAGTGAGTGGAATCAGTAATCATTTTAGTTTTAGCAACAAGTTACTTTGCGATTCAGGCACTATTTCTTTTAAAGATTCATCTATCGTTATTAATGATAGTATTAGTGCTTATCAGTGGAGTTTTGGCGATGCTTCCGTTGATGTTACTAAAAATCCTGTTCATCAATACAACACAACAGGAATATATTATCCAGCATTAATTACAATTACCCAACTTGGATGCTCCGATACACTGCAATCTGCCATACCGGTAAAAATCGTGGCATCACCTAAAATAAGTATTGTTTCTACAGCCAATGGATGCAGTCCGTTAGCTGTTACTTTTAGCAGCCAACTGCTGGTACCAGATACTTCTGCAGTAAACTGGAAATGGAATTTTGCCAATGGCAATATTTCTCCGGCAGCCAGTCCTGCTGTACAGAATTATACCATTGCAGGTATATACACGGTTAATTTAATTGGTACCAACAGCAGCGGATGTAAAGACAGTGTAACAAAAAATATTGAAGCTTATGCAATACCACTTGTGAATGCAGGGCAGGATGTGACACTTTGTAAAGGAAGCAGCCTCAACCTACAGGCAGCTGGTGCAAGCAATTACAGCTGGACTCCGTCTACCGGGCTAAGTTGTACCAACTGTGCAAGCCCTGCTACCAGTGTTGTCAATAATATCAGCTACATTGTTACAGGTACTTCTGCACAGGGCTGCAGCGCTAAAGATACAGTAGGCGTAACCGTTAAAAATAAATTTGTATTCAGCTACAGTACCGGCGACAGCCTGTGCCGTGGAAAGTCGAAAAAATTATCCGCAAGTGGTGCAGCTACTTATTCGTGGACGCCGGCAAACAGCCTTAACAATGCAACTATTAATAACCCCGTGGCAACACCTGATACCACTACTACTTACAGGGTAATTGGAACAGATGAGCTTGGCTGCTTTAAAGATACCGGGTATATTCCGGTGAGGGTAAACCCAATACCAACAGTAGAAGCAGGGGTGGATAAAACAATTAACGTTGGCCACACAATAGACCTTATTCCGGTAATATCTGCCGATGTAACCACGGTAAACTGGCAGCCCACAACCGGGTTATTTAGAAACTTCTATCCAGGCATCACAGTAAAGCCTCTTGAAAATACAGAGTATACAGTAGAGGTAAAAAATAAGGGTGGCTGTATGTCGAGAGACAGGATAACCGTATTTGTAATTTGTAACGGCTCTAATATATTTATTCCAAATACTTTTTCTCCCAATGATGATGGGACCAATGATATCTTTTATCCACGGGGCACTGGATTATTTAAAATAAAAAGCCTCCGCATATTTACCCGTTGGGGAGAAGTAATTTTTGAACGAAGTAATTTTGATGCCAATAACACTTCATACGGATGGGATGGCACCAACAAAGGAATGAAGCTAAACCCGGATGTTTTTGTTTACACCTTAGATGTTATCTGTGACAATGGCAGTGTGCTTACCTACCATGGCAATGTAGCGTTGGTAAAATAAAAGAAGCTTTTGTTTTTATTATACCTCAACAAAGCCGGCCGAAAGGCTGGCTTTTTTTTATATTGATTCAATAACATTTTTAATATTTTATCGGAGTAATACTTTTGCCAAGTCTTTTTTATCACAATAGTATTTTTCAAAAAATGTTCCATTGTTAAAGTGAAATCTGCAATATCCTGCAAACAGAAAATGAATATTAAGATTCGTAAGGCAGCAATTAGTAATTAATACTAATCATACAAAAGAATTTCGGGCATTTTTTATTAACTTAGTATATTGCCTCACTTGAATGAAACCTAAGAAAGAAAATATTAATAGTTCTATAAGACTGTGTCTTTTTATTATCATTTCTTTATGTGGGGAAATTTTAGTTGCCCAGCCTGTGGCTAATTTTACTGCCACCCCTATATCTGGATGTACCCCTTTAACTGTGAGCTTCAGGGACAATTCCACCGGCAACCCTACAGCATGGAACTGGAACCTCGGAAATGGAGCCATTTCTGGACAACAAAACCCCAGTACTACTTTTTTTACTCCAGGTATCTATAACATCACCCTTACGGTAAGCAATGCCAGTGGCAGTAACAGCATCACCAAAAACCAGTATATAACAGTATACGATAAACCAACAGTTAATTTCACTGTTAACGATTCATCAACCTGTATTCCGGTGAATGTAAAGTTTACTGATTTAAGCAGGACATCAATAGGAAGCATTACTAACTGGAAATGGGATTTTGATGATGGCAGCTTTTCTATTGTCCAAAACCCACAACATCTATACAGTACAGCAGGCAATTATAACATTACACTAAAGGTTACCAATACTGGCGGCTGCATCAATACACTTACCAAATTAGCGTATATAAAAGCAACTGATTCCATCCGTACACTTTTCAGTTTTACAAAAGGAATAAAATGTAACCCTCCCGAAACGATTGCTTTTACCAACAATACAACAGGGCCGGGTACATTAAGTTTTTTATGGAACTTTGGTGATGGCAGCACAACTACAACAGCTACCCCAAACCATACCTACCTTACCGGCGGCCTCTTCTCTGTAAAGTTGATTGTAAAAAATAATTTAGGTTGCAAAGACACTGTTTTATTAAAGGATACGCTGCTGATAAAAGATGTGCAATTAAAGATCAATGGCCCAGATACGGTATGCAGCAATACCACCATTACCTTTACCAACGGCACTATCCCTCCCCCATTAAGTGCTGCATGGTATTTTGATGATGGCAGTTTTGCATTTGGCAGTTCGGCATCAAAAAGATGGACTACTGCCGGCATTTATTCATTAAAGCTGGTAAATAATTATAGTACCTGCTCGGATTCTGTTACTAAGAAAATTACTGTTAGAAGTTTTCCATTTGTAAATTTTAAATCGAATGACAGCAGCTACTGCAAAGCTCCCTTTACTGTAAATTTTACAGATCTATCTTTCAATCCTACCAGTTGGCTATGGAGATTTGGTGATGGGGGTACATCCGTGTTGCAAAACCCTACTCATACCTACCTCAATAATGGGTTATATAATGTGGATCTTACAATAACTGACAGTTTCGGCTGCAAGGGGTTTCTTGTAAGATACCCGTTTATTGAAATTGGAAAACCAGCTGTTGATATTGATACCCGTGAAGAAGGAGGCTGCATTCCATACCTGTTTAGTCCACGCCCCGTGATAACGTCAATTGATGGAATAGCAAGTTATTTATGGGATTTTGGCAATGGCTCTACCTCAACCAATCCTTATCCTACAGAAAACTACACAGTAACAGGGAACTATACTATTAAATTAACTGTCACCACCAATGATGGTTGTATTGATTCCGCAGTTATTGTAAACGGTGTTAAGACAGGAACACCACCACTGGTTAATTTTAATGCATCCCCTACTTCTACATGCCCGGGAAATAATATTCAATTTTCAGATTTATCGGTACCTGCAGACAAATGGCAATGGTTTTTTGGGGATGGAAATAATTCTACAGCTCAAAACCCCCTGCATTTATATTTTGATACAGGAAGATTTTCGATTAAGCTGATAGCCTGGAATAATGGCTGCAGCGATTCCATTTTTAAATCCAGGATCATCACCATTTTACCTGGGGTTGCAAGGTTCAGGGAATTTTATAATTGTATCAATAAAAAAGAAGTCCTTTTTAAAGACAGTTCAATTTTGCCGCAAAGCTGGCTGTGGGATTTTGGAGACGGAAATACTTCCACTGCACAAAACCCTGTACATCTATTTGCTAATTATCAAAATTATATTGTTTCGTTAACCGTATCTAATGGATTATGCTCCACCAAAAAGACAAGGCTCATAAGCCTGTTTAATGAAGTCCCGGATTTTACAGTACCCCGAGACTCTTTTTGCAAATCTGATACTGTTGTTTTTTATTTTAAAAATTTCAAGAAAACAAATATTTCAAACTATATATGGGATTATGGTGATGGCATGTCTGATACCACTACTTTAGATAGTATGGTTCACAGATATTTACTTCCGGGAAGGTATACAGTAAAACTTACTGCCAGGGATTTACATGGCTGCAGTGAAACAGTTATCAAACCCGATTTCATTCATGTATTTGGGCCAAAGGCCGGGTTTACCATTAACGCCCCGGGGGGATGCCTGAACCAGGTTGTAAACTTTACTGATACCTCCACTACAGAAAGTGGGCGTAATAATATTGCCCAATGGAAATGGGATTTTGGGGATGGTCAATCGCAAAATTTTATTGCTCCATTACCTGCACCTGTTCCACATATTTATACTACCGCCGGAAGTTATTATCCATTCTTAAAAATAACAGACTCTGTTGGCTGCAGTGACAGTATTGTATATTCCACACCATTAAAAATAAATAAGCCCCTGGCAGTTTTTTATTCTCCCAATAGTAATACCTGTATCAACGATAATATAATATGGTCTAACTCTTCTACCGGGATCAATTTAACCTATCAATGGTCTTTTGGAGATGGTAGTTTTTCCAATGTAAGAATTCCGCTAAAACAATATACCGCTCTTGGAGATTATACCGTAAAGTTGATAGTAACAGATGCTTTTGGATGCCAGGATTCAATGATAAAAATCAATTACATTAAAGTGAGGGATGTGCAGGCATCTTTTACAATAAGTGATTCAATAGGCACCTGCATACCTTTCCAGGTAAACTTTACCAATACTTCTGTGAATGTAATTTCGCAAAAATGGGACTTTGGCGATGGTGGCTTTTCCACCACAGTAAATCCTGTATATTACTATACTGCACCGGGTATTTATTTTGCCAAATTAACTGTCAAAAGATCTAACTACTGTGTAAGTACTTACACAAAAAGAATAGAAGTCACTTCTCCATCTGCTTCTTTAACCTATTCTCCATTGGATGGATGTGCCCCGTTAAATGTTATTTTTCATGTTACCACCCGGGACAACGTAAGTTATTTGTGGGATTTCAATGATGGCACTTCATTCTTTTCTGCTGATTCAAATACTACACATAACTACATCCTGCCTGGTAGTTTTGTACCCAAAGTTGTATTAAAAGATTCAGCTGGTTGCATTGTCCCTGTGATTGGTTTAGACACGGTGAGGCTATACAGCAGCAAGGTTAATTTTACCGCCCTTGATTCTATACTGTGTGACAGTGCAACAGTTTCTTTTTTGGACTCTACCATTTCAGGCAGTGCTGTAACTGGCTACAGATGGGATTTTGGTGATGGTGGAAGTTCGTGGCAGCAAAACCCTTCGCATTTGTACAGCAATCGGGGCTTTTACAATGTCAGGCTGATTATCTCTACCATCTATGGCTGCCAGGATAGCCTTATAAAAAATAATTTTATTAAAGTTGTAAAAAAACCAGCGATTAATATTTCAGGTATCACCAGTTATTGTGGGGCATCTCCTGTTTTGCTGCAGGGCAATTTACTAAGCATAGATACGTCCGCCATTTTTTGGAACTGGGATTTTTATAATGGCAACACTTCTTCTTTACAAAATCCCCTGGTGCAACAATACTACGACACCGGTTCTCACCCGGTACAATTAATTGCAGTCAACAGCAGCGGTTGTGCGGATACGGCCAGCACCCAGGTTGTCATTAAAGCTTTACCCACCACATTTGCAGGCAACGATACTATTATTTGCCTGAATACTGCTGCACAACTGCAGGCTACCGGAGCTGACTTCTACGAGTGGCAGCCAATTGCTTTTTTAAATTGTGCTAATTGCCCCGGTCCTTCTGCCACACCAACTTATAACTACACCTATTTTGTAAAAGGGAAAACGGCTGCTGGTTGTGAAAAAATGGATTCTATTTTTATTATGGTAAAAAATTCTTTCCGGATCAGGGGCCTGCAGCCGCTGGACTCATTGTGTGCAGGAAGAAATATTCAACTGAATGTAACAGGAGCAGAAAATTATATTTGGACACCGGCTGATGGTATTAATAATACCGGCATCGCTAGTCCTTTAATAAAGCCAGTAATAAGCAACACTTATAAAGTGGTGGGTTTTGACAGCAGTAATTGTTTTAAAGACAGTGCCTTTATATTCATTAAAGTAAATGATAACCCGGTAGTAAATGCCGGGCCGGATAAAATAGTAAATGCTGGCAGCAACATCACTTTGTCGCCACAATATACCGGCAATATTACAAACTGGCTTTGGCAACCGGCCACCAGTTTAAACTGCAGCGATTGTCCAGATCCAATTGCCACTCTATCCAATGACATTACTTATTCAATTAAAGTAACCAGCGGCAGTGGTTGTGAAAGTTCAGACAAGATTTTTATAAAAGTAACCTGTGATAAAAACAACCTGTTTTTACCCAATGCCTTTACTCCCAACAATGATCCTTACCAATTAAATGAGGTATTTTACCCAAGAGGCACTGGGGTATTTAAAATAACTGTTTTTAAAATTTATGACCGCTTTGGCAAGCTTGTTTTCTCCAACGGCAATTTTTACCCCAATGATAGAAATGCAGGCTGGAATGGGCTTTACAACGGAAAATCATCTCCTGTTGGCAACTATATTTATACGATAGAATTCATCTGCAGCAATAATGAAACGGTAAATTTAAAAGGAAATATTTTGCTTCTTCGATAATAAAACTTACCTGTAGCCGTTTCATATAGGACGAAAGTCAGTATCCAAACTAGAAAACAAAAATCCTATTTTATGAAAACCATTCAACGCAATTTATTGTGGGGTATCCTCACATTGATTGCATCACAAAATGCCCAATCACAAGACATACATTTTTCACAATTTAACGAAGCACCATTATTACGCAACCCGGCATTGGCAGGTATTTTCACAGGCGATTTCAGAGTACAAGCTGTGTACCGTACCCAATGGCAAAGTATTACTGTGCCGTATCAAACCACTTCTTTAAATGGAGAATATAAATTACCAGTTGGTAAAACTGAAGACTTTATTACAATCGGTGCCCAGATATTATATGATAAAGCAGGTTCCGTAGCCATGACATCTACACACATACTGCCTGCAGTAAATTATCACAAATCATTAAGCGAACAGCGCAACATGTATCTCTCATTAGGCTTTATGGGCGGGCTGGTACAGCGTAGGATCGATAGAACTAAGATTACCACCAACAGCCAGTTTGACGGCAGTAGTTACAACAGCAGCCTGAGTGATGGTGAAAATTTTGACAACCCTTCTTACGCTTATTTTGATGGTACAGCAGGTATGAGTTTTAATACACAGATTGGTGATAATGTTGATAATAATATTTTTCTCGGTATTGCTTATCATCATTTTAATAAGCCATCCAATATTAGTTTTTATGGCAACACCAAATTAGAGATGATACCAAAATGGGTGTACTCTGCCGGTGCAAAAATGAGTACTTCGGAAAGATCTTATGTAACCTTTCAGGCAGATTATTCACAGCAGGGTCCACATTCGGAACTGATAGGCGGAGCAATATACACTTACAAGTTAGATGATGAAGTTGATCCTTCTTACCTGATACACGGTGGTGCATTTATAAGATTTAAAGATGCCATTATACCTGTTGCAAAATTAGAAGTGAGGCCACTGGCAATATCTGTAAGTTATGATGCCAATATTTCTCAGCTGAGCTCTGCAACCAGCGGCCGGGGCGGATTTGAACTGGCGCTGTCTTATCAAACCTACTTAAGAAAAGATAATACCAGCCGGGATGCTGTAAGATGTCCCAGGTTTTAAATATGTACTGACAAACATACATTTCAAAAGTCGTGACCTAACAAGCAAGAGCTTTTGTTTTTATGGATTGTTTGGATAACTAAGAGCCCCCTGGAGGGGGCTTTTTTTATTGTGCAAAATAAAAACAAATTAGCTACTTTCAAATGAAACCTTTCCCAAAATATTTTAACGGTTACTTGCTTGCAATCAAAGCAGCCAATAGTCAAGTAAATTTGAATATCAGTATACAATTTATGAATTGCTGACACAAGCCAATTATTAGTGTTCTCTTAGAAGGCACCCTCATTCGGCACTTGTAGTTTCGTATGGTTTTTACATTGTTAGTTTGCCACTTTTAAATAATAAGGCAAGCATTAGTTAGCTTTTATGTTTTAAATAGTATTGCGGCAGGCTGCCATTATAAAAGTCCTTACTTAATAATTCAGCCATTTACTCATATTTTCCGCACTATACAAATGGAAAGTATTTTACTGGTTTTTTTTATAATTTTTATACACAGGAAGAATAATGAAGAAACCCCTTTTTATACTGATTTCAATTTTATTGCTGCTGGCAAAAAATACGCTCTCCCAGGAGGTAAATATGCGGTTTATAAACTATGGCGCCAAGGACGGACTGGCAGATAAATTTATTTACAGCATTGCCCAGGATAAAAAAGGCTATATGTGGTTTGGCACAGGCTCGGAGCTTTATCGGTACGACGGGCATTCTTTTAAAATTTTCAGAAGCAATATTGATAAACCCGGCAGAACCATTTCAAATGTGCTGCAGTCTGTGCATTGTGATAACAATAATAATTTATGGCTGGGCGCTTTCAATACACTGCAATGGTACAATCCGGAAAAAAATATTTTTTGGCAACCAAATTTTTCAAATGAAGAAAACAGGAAACTGGCAGATGCCTACATTTCAAATATTACAGATGATGCAGGAGGCAATACCTGGATAGCGACTAACAGGGATTATTTTTTTCAGTTCAATAAAAAGGATTCTTCATTTATCAGTTACAGAAAAAATTATCCTGCCGCTGCTTCTAAAAACACGCTGAAAATTATCAGCCTTAATGCCGGGATTTTCGCTGTACACAATGAAGGCATATATGAATTTGACAACAGGCAAAATTTTATTGCGGCTTATCCTTTTAAAGAAGGCGGCATTACAAATGCTGCAGCCGATGGAGAAACTATTTGGCTGACTTCATTACAAAATGGCATTGTAAAATTTGATACAAAAGAAAAAAAATACA
>JANLQY010000020.1:0-22593 GCA_031368105.1 Chitinophagaceae bacterium | reverse complement strand
AGAAAAATTTCACAGTAGTACTTATACTGCATTTTGAAAACGGGTAAGTTCATGCGTTGCAATTATATGTTTATTCCTTCTGTTTCATGTGTACTCATTTAAGGGTTGAGCTCTCTGGTTAATCGAAAATAAAAACTCCTCCATAATCTTTCACCGACAAACCTCCACCTTTTACCGACGTTTTTACTGCGACAGCCTAATGCAGCTTTTAACAACTGCTCGGGCAATCTACATTTGTGTAACAAAAACAAAAAACATGGAAAATAAAATGAATGGTAACAGAAGGCACGAAGGCCGAATATTTGCAGGATTAATTTTAGTATGTGTGGGTGCTGCATTATTGTTACGCAACAGTGGGTTTCCTCTGCCGTACTGGTTGTTTAGCTGGCCGGTAATATTAATACTGGTTGGTATCTACAGCGGTGTAAAACACAATTTCAGAAATAACAGCTGGATGATTATGATAGGCATTGGCGGATTTTTTTTAGTTGACCGCTTTATTCCCGAGCTGCAGCTGGCTCCCTATTTCTGGCCAATAGCCATCATTGCAATGGGTGTTATTTTCATTGTACGCCCCGAAAGAAATAAATGGAGAGCTTTTGGAGACGATGAAAAAAAAAATGCAGGCGGAGATATAACCGGCAGCAACTGGAAACAAACTGACAGCAGCAGTTTTTCAACAGACAACAGTGATTATCTTCAGGTACATTCTGTATTCAGCGGCATAAAAAAAAATGTGGTATCCAAAAATTTTCAGGGTGGAAAAATAAGCTGTGTATTTGGTGGTGCTGATATTGATCTTACACAGGCAGATATTTCAGGAAAAACAATAATAAAATTTGAAGTGGCATTTGGCGGCACCAAACTGGTAGTACCACCGCACTGGACGGTGTACAACGAAATTGAAGGCGTTTTTCATGGTGTAGATGATAAAAGAAAATTTAATACTGCTACTGGTAACCCGGAAAAGATATTGGTATTAAAAGGATCTGTAGTGTTTGGAGGAGTGGAGATCAGGAGTTATTAGCCGCCTCCCTACCCTCCAAAGGAGGGATTTAGGGCAAGTGTTTTAGATTGATAGTTTCTTATTTTATTGTTAGCGTGAATGTATTCTAATTATTGAATAAAGAAAAAATGTACAAGAGTGTATAGCCTGAGGCAATACCACTGAAGTCGAATAAATATCCTGCAGCCTGGCTCATAAATTTATCAAAACAAAAACTACCTGAAATGAACTGGTACATGGCAAAATTAGTTTATCAATTTATTTGCGGCAGCGGTCTGCATACTTCTCAGTTTAATGAACAGCTCCGGCTGATTGTGGCAGAAGATCCGCTGCATGCTTTTTATAAAGCCCGGCTGATTGGTGAAAGAGAAACCGCCGCTATCGCTAACGATAACCTGCAAATAAAATGGAAATTTATTGATGTAACAGAAATTGTACCGGTAGATAAATTATCAGACGGCGCCGAAGTATGGTCCTGCATGAATGAAGATACAGATGCAGAGCTGTACATTCGTACTACGCAACAAAAAGCGGCGGCTCTATTGCAGGATGGCATCCTGGAATTTAATTATTAAAATGTAACAGTCATTGGCGCTCAACATCATCAACAGCGGGAGTAAAAAAATAAACAACAGCATTGTGTTTACTGCATGGTGGTGTGTATGGGGAGGGCTGCAGGTATGGGTGCTGGAACAAGGCGGGGCAACACCTGCACAGGCACTTGCTGATTCATTGGTGAGTACAATTTTGCTGGCTGCCCTTTGTGTTTTTGTAATGAACAACATGCGGTATTATCTTCCTAAAAAAGAAAAGTATTTGTATGTTTTATTTATGTCGTTTGCATTAAGCGCTGTGTGGCTGGCCGTAATTAATGTTATTTTAAAAGCGATGTACAAAGAGGATGCAGCCTACCTGCAATTGCTGCAACACAGTTCGGTGTTGCGTTATGCCGTAGCATTTTTGATGATTGCCTGCACAACATTATTGGGCCTGCTGTGGTACACACAAAAAGAACAGCAACAGGAAAACGACCGCAAGACTGATATGGAACGGCTGGCCAGGGAAGCAGAATTAAATAAATTACGCCAGCAGCTGCAACCACATTTTTTGTTCAACAGCCTCAACTCCATCAGTGCATTGACAGGTCAGCAGCCAGAAAAAGCAAGGCACATGATACAGCAATTATCGGATTTTCTTCGGGGCACTTTACGCAACGAAAGCCAGCAATGGGTGAGCCTGCAGGAAGAACTGGAATACCTGCAATTGTATCTTGATATTGAGAAAGTACGTTTCGGTTACCGGCTGCAATCGAAAACAGCCATTGATGAAACAGCGATGCAGCTGAAGCTGCCCTCCATGCTGCTGCAGCCTTTGGTGGAGAACGCTATTAAGTTTGGATTGTATGATACAATTGGTGAAGTGGAAATTTTAATTGAAGCAAAAAATAATAACGGGATGCTGGAAGTGACTGTGCAAAATCCTTACGATGAAACAACTGCCATGCCGCTGAAGGGCACCGGGTTTGGACTTGCTTTTATTAAGCGGCGCTTATTCCTGTTATTTGGCAGACAAGATTTATTGCAGATAAAAAAAGAACAGGAAAAATTCATTGTAGTGGTAAGCATACCGCAGTTTGATAAAGTCTGAACACTGATTGATTCAAATTATTTGAATTAAATATTTTGTTACCAACAGTATTTCTTTATTCAGCATCGTTGTGTCACTCACTTGTACATTTTGTTTTTATGGCACCCTTGAACGGTACAGTAAATAACAACAAATTAATTAAAGGATTGGGATATATTTTAAATAAGCAATCAGAATGAAAGCAATCATAATAGACGATGAACCACTGGCAAGGTCAATCATAAAAGAATACCTGCAGGCCTACCCAAACATTTCCGTGGCAGAAGAATGCAATGATGGTTTTGAAGGGATCAAAGCCATACAGCAACATCAGCCTGATCTTATTTTTCTCGACATACAAATGCCCAAGATCAATGGTTTTGAAATGCTGGAACTGATAGACAATCCGCCCCTGGTAATTTTTACCACTGCCTTTGAAGAGTACGCTATCAAAGCGTTTGATGCCCATGCCGCAGATTATTTACTGAAGCCATTCAGCAAAGAAAGATTTGACAAAGCCATTCAAAAAATGCTGCTGCAAAAAAATAATACTGCACAAGCAGTAGTGTCCACCGCATTGCAAACACCCACCGCCAGCAACCGTATTGTGGTAAAAGACAATGGTAAAATAAAGATCATTCCACTGGCACAGGTACAGTACATAGAAGCAGCAGATGATTATGTAAAGATCCATACTGCCGACGGCAATTTTTTAAAAAAGAAAACCATGCAGTATTTTGAAGACAGCCTTCCGCAACAGGAATTCATCCGCATCCACCGCTCTTATATCGTGAATGCACAACTCATCACCCGAATTACCCCGTACGAAAAAGAAAGCCATTTGGCATTGCTTACTACCGGGGTGCAGGTTCCTGTTAGTAAGGCTGGGTATAGCAAATTGAAAATGGTATTGGGAATTTAGATTAGTAAATTTTTCCTGTTTCCATGTCTATCTGGAAAGGCTCTACAACTTTGATGAAGCTGGGGCTGTCATCTACAGAAGAACCAATAATAAGCGGAAAGCTATCTTTAAAGTAATCGAATCTGTTAGCAAAAAAATCAAAAGTATTTTCTACCCTTGAAAGCGGGTACTCCAAATCGCCGTTATAAATTTTTTCTCCATCACAATAGCCCCAGTATTTTAATACTTGCGAACTGTCATTACCATTGTACAGCAATTTTCCTATTTTCTTTTTTATTTCCAATTTATAATTTTCAATTGATGGTTGGTTATTCCTGAATTCAGAAAAATTCATGTATATCCCTTTTTTCAAAATGCTGTCTTTCAAAATAGGATAATTGAACCGTCTTTCGCTAAACGCTATCAATTCAGCAAGGGTCTTCTTATTCTTAGAGGTTTCAAAGTGGTCTGCATACATTTGGTAATTGAGAGATTCGAAAACTTTAGTAAGGACATATTCATAAATGCTGTATTTCTTTTCTTTAAAATCAAGATATTCGATATTGCTGGTATTGGCGGATATCTGAAAAACTGTATCTATCCTTTTAAGCGGCAGATACAGCTTATTTTTATTCATGAAAAATTCAAACCCAACATAAAGATCAAATGTTGATTCCTGAACAATAAAAATTTTTTGCCTCTTTACTTGTGAGTTTGGAAAAGGGTCTGCCCAAAAGCGTTTTATTACAATCAATAGCTGAATGCTATCATTTGAAAAACAGTTTTTATAATAATCGTTATAAAAATTCTCTACAGATTGTTGAAGCCCTTTTTTCAGGATTATTTTTTTAAATGGATAAGCAGCAAATAAAGATCTTTTTTCATTATAGGCATTACGACTCCTTCCAAATCCAATTTTGGAAGTATCGAATCTGTAATCAATAACTTTCACTGAAGAGAAAGGAAAGTTGTATCCTGCCGCAATGTTATCTTTAGCTTGTATAGTAATAATATCTTCCTTTAGTTTAGCAGGAATAATTTCTTGTTTAGTCTGACAGAATGCAGTAAGCGATACTAAAATTAAAAAGATTGAAAGTCTGTATCTCATAAAATATTTACTTATGGTTTTAGATCAAATGTAAAACCAAATATCCTACCTCGCCGCCCTGCGGTAAAAATAATAAGTGAGGATGCCGAAAGCAATGTTGGGAATCCAGGCGGCCAGCAAGGCCGGAAAGTTTCCCTTGGTGGCAAACACCAGTGAAAAGCGGCTGAACAAAATATAAAGCACACTCAGTATAACGCCAATGGCCAAATGAAAGCCGCTGCCACCCCTCACTTTTTTAGAAGATAAGATGGCGCCAATCAACGTTAAGATAATTACGGAAACCGGTATGGCATCCCGGTTGTAGCGCTCCACCAGCAATGCATTGATGCCTTCTGTGCCCCTCATTTTTTCCAGGTTGATGAGTTCATTTAATTCCGGTGTGCTCAGGCGGTCTTTTAAAAATTCATCTTTACGCAGATCCCGTGGTTTAAAATTATACTGCATCATCAGGGTAGGTTGCCGTTTCACTTCTTCTTTATCGCCGGCTAAAAAGCGTTCCTGCACACCGTTGAGTTTCCATTTCCTCTGAGCGGTATCCCAGGCTATTCCATCGCTCCGCAGGTTATATACTAATTGGTTTTTAATAAATTTTTGTATAAAAAAATTGCCGCCTGTTTTGCTTACCGTGTCAAAGTAACGGATGCCGGCATACGAATTAGAGTCGATCCGGAAATAATAATTACGGGGAGAAAAACCTGTGGCATAATCAAGTGAGCTGGGGATATATTTTGCTTCAAAACTGCTCCATTGTTTATTTGCTTTGGGCAATACCAAATGATAACCACCCCACAATAATGCTGCAAGTGCAATGCCCCCAATCCAGTAAGGCAACAAAAAACGCCGGAAGCTTACACCGCTGCTGATGATGGCCACTACTTCAGTACGGTCGGCCATTTTGGAGGTGAAAAATATCACGGCAATAAAAACAAACAGGGGGAACAGCATGGCATCAATCCTTGGAATAAAACCGCCATAATAATCAGCAAAAATTTTCCAGGCAGGCAGTTTGGATTTTACAAAATCATCTGTCTTTTCGCTGATGTCAATTACCACCACCACCAGTGTCATCAATAAAATACAAAAGAAAAAGGTGGTTAAAAATTTTGTCAGTATGTAGCGGTCTATTTTCTTCATTGTTGTGTTGCTGCAAATCTAATTGAAATTGGGCAATGCTGAATAATACAAGATTTGTATAGCATAGAAAAAGATCACAATAAAAACAAAAAAATGCCCCTGATAATCGAGGGGCTTTTTAATATTTCAAATATTTTTTGTTATAAAATTTTCACTTCAGTACGCCTGTTCTGTGCCCGTCCTTCTGCATCATCATTTTCTGCAATGGGTACTGTCATTCCATAACCCTTTGCACTAACCCTTTCCGCCGCAATACCCTTGGTTAATAAATAAGTCATTACTGCTTTTGCCCTGTTGGTGGAGAGTATCATGTTGGCTTCCGGTTTACCTACATTATCGGTATGGCCACCTAGTTCTATTCTTTCATCGTCTTTTCTTTTCAGGTATTCCACCAGTTCATCCAGCACAGGATAGGCCTCTGGTTTTAATGTTGCTTTGCCTGTTTCAAAAGTACAGTTGTCCAGTACAAATGATTTTGGTGGTTCAAACTGGATATTTACTTTGATAGGATTTTTTACAAATTGATTTTCTTTTAAAGCCGGAATGTCCAGTACATTGTAGATGATAGAATCCTGGAAGCCCAAAATATAAATTTCATATTTGGCTCCGGTAGGCAGGCGAAGCGTAAATTTTCCCGTAGAGTCCGACAAGCCCTGGTACTCCCTTCTGTTGAGGGTGCTTCTAAATACAACAATTTCATTGTTGAGCAGGTTGCCAGTTTTGGCATCTGCAATCACTGCATCTACCTGTGCATCTTTTGGCAAATTTGCCGGTTGTGCCAAAGCAAATAATGGCAGCAGCATCAAAAGAGAAAAGTAAAATTTTGTAAACTTCATAATTGTTTTATTTAACCTGGTTAAAGATAAATTAAAAATCAATTGGCAATTTTTCAATTATTGTGCCACACTGATAAGGTTAGGGGTTTAGCAGGTTAGGTGTTTAGATGCAATAATATATTTATAAAATTTGTTGTTACTTTTTTAACAAAACAATCACTACAAGCGCTGCTGTGTGATGGCCACCATCTCTTTTTTCCAGCTGTTGAAATCCCCTGCCACAATATGTTTCCGGGCTTCCGCCACCAGCCATAGATAAAAAGCCAGGTTGTGTACGCTGGCAATGGTAAGCCCCAGCATTTCTTTTGCTTTTATCAAATGCCGCAGGTATGCCTTGCTGTAGTAATTACTCACTTCACAATCAATGCCATCATCAATGGGTGAAAAATCCTGCTCCCATTTTTTATTGTCAATATTGATAACGCCTTTAGATGTAAAGAGCATGGCATTGCGGCCATTACGGGTGGGCATCACACAATCAAACATATCTACCCCCAATGCAATGCACTCCAGAATATTCCACGGTGTACCCACACCCATTAAATAACGTGGTTTTTGTGCCGGCAGTATATCACAGCACAACTCTGTAAACGCATACATTTCTTCTGTTGGCTCGCCCACACTAAGGCCGCCAATGGCATTGCCGGTGGCGTTTTTAGAAGCAATAAATTCTGCCGAAGCCTCCCGAAGGTCTTTGTAAGTACTGCCCTGCACAATGGGAAATAAATTTTGTGTGTAGCCATATTTATCCGGTGTGCTGTTGAACCTTTCAAAACAACGGTCGAGCCAGCGGTGTGTAAGCTCCATACTTTTTTTGGCATAAGTATAATCGCTGGGATGTGGCGGGCATTCATCAAAAGCCATGATGATATCGCCGCCGATGATGCGTTGGATGTCCATCACTTTTTCGGGGCTGAACAAATGTTTGCTGCCATCAATATGCGATTGAAACATGACACCTTCCTCATTTATCTTCCGGTTGTTGGCCAATGAAAAAACCTGGTAGCCACCGCTGTCTGTCAGTATCGGTTTTGGCCAGCCATTAAATTGATGCAGGCCGCCTGCTGCTTCCATCGTTTCTAATCCGGGGCGGAGATACAAATGATAAGTGTTGCCCAAAATAATTTGCGCCTGTACATCTTTGATGAGTTGTTGCTGGCTTACTGTTTTTACACTGCCCACCGTGCCCACCGGCATAAAGATGGGGGTGAGTATTTCGCCATGATCCGTTGTAATCTTCCCGGTTCTTGCTTTGGTATCCTTGTCGGTATGTTGTAATTCAAATGTGAGTGCTGCCATAAAAAAATTCGTTCGACTAAAAGCGAACGGGATGCAAATATAAATTTCATAATCCATTCCCTGGTTAAAGACACAGGTACTGTATAAAGCTTGGTAAGAAGGCTGTTGCAACAATGTTAGTAATATACTGAAAACAGGAAGCGGTATTTTTTTTTCATCCCTTATTTTTGCAGCAATGAACCTTCACCAACTCTTACTGCACTGGCATGGCATTTTATTCATCGTGTTCTGCGCCATTACGCTGATACAAATTTTTTACTACCTGTTTTTTTTTCTGCGGCTCGCTTTTTATAAAGCTAAGCCCAAAGAAACATCGCAAACACACCCGGTGTCGGTAATTATTTGTGCCAGGGATGAAGCAGCCAACTTAGCCAAGAACCTGCCGGGATCGCTGGTGCAGCAATACAGCACTACACATGAAGTGATAGTGGTAAATGATAATTCATTTGATGACAGTAAATATTTGCTGGAGGGATTTCAAAAAGAATTTAAGCAACTGCATATTGTAGAACTGAAGCAGGAAGCAATGCTGATACCGGGCAAAAAATTTCCATTGAGCATGGGCATTAAAGCTGCTAAGTATGAAATTGTATTATTGACGGATGCAGACTGTGTGCCTGCAAGTGAATACTGGATTGATAAAATGCAGGCCACCTACAATGACGACACTGAGATTATATTGGGCTATGGCGCTTATTATAAAAGGCCCGGCCTGCTGAATAAAATACTCCGCTGGGAAACTTTTCATACCGCACTGCAATACTTTAGTTATGCACTGGCAGGTAAAGCATACATGGGTGTGGGAAGAAACCTAAGTTATAAGAAAACAATTTTTTTTCGGCACAAAGGTTTTTCATCTCACAACCATGTGGCCAGTGGTGATGATGATTTATTTATAAATATGGCTGCCACCAAACGCAACACCAAAATAAATATTGACAAAGAAACTTTTACGCTGAGTGAACCTCCGAAAACATGGAGCCAGTGGATAAAACAAAAAAGCCGGCACTACAGTACAGGAAAATTTTACAAGCCGCTGCATAAATTTTTGCTGGGATTATATTCGTTTTCGCATTTTCTTTTTTATCCTTTGCTGGCTGCCGGCATTATTTTTTTTAACTGGCAATGGGCATTGATTGTTTTTGGAATAAGGTTTTTAATACAGGCAATTATTTTTTACCCGGTGGCAAAAAAACTGGATGAAAAAGATTTGTATCCGTTATTTTTATTTTTTGATGTGTGGATGTTTTTTTATTATTTATTATTTTCTTTATCGCTGGTGAAGAAGCCGGGAGTAACATGGAAGTAGCCTCCCCAACCCCTCCCAAGGAGGGGCTTAAAGGCAGCAGTTCAAAAATTTAAAGTTTTTGCTAAGTTGCTGGATGTTTGAGTTATTGATGATTAAAGATTTAATGATGATGTGGAAGATAAAATGTTTGGGAAAGAAACGAAGTACCGCTCCTTCGCTTTTGGGGAAGGAGTAGGAGGATGAGGCCAAAGATGGGCTTCGATAATGTGGACAAAGCTCAATAAAGAAAAAAATGTACAAGAGTGCGACGCCACTGAAGTTGATTGATGCAATATGTTTGGTTCAAAAAAAATTACATGGAAATACTTTTAAAATACTTCTCAGATTTTTCCGCAACACAACTGCAGCAGATGGCCGCATTGAAAGGACTGTATGCTGAATGGAATGAAAAGATCAACGTGATATCAAGAAAAGACATGGACAATTTTTATGAACACCATGTACTGCATTCGCTGGCCATTGCCACCAAATTTGAATTTGGCAAAGACATGCAGGTGCTGGACCTTGGCTGTGGTGGAGGTTTTCCGGGTATTCCGCTGGCTATTTTTTTCCCGGAAGTGCATTTTCATTTGGCAGACAGCATTAATAAAAAACTAAAAGTGGCGGCGGCAGTGGCAGAAGCGATTGGGCTTATCAATGTTAGTACACAACACACCCGTGCGGAAGAAATAAAAGATAAAAAATTTGATGTGGTGATGTCAAGGGCCGTGGCACCGCTGAAAGATTTGTGGTGGTGGAGTAAACCCTTATTAAAAAAAGGCAGCAAACCCAGCGGACTTATTTGCCTGAAAGGCGGCGACCTTGCAACAGAAATTTTTGAGAGCGGATGCCGGCCAAGGATTTGGGAAATAGAAAAGATTTTTGATGAATCTTTTTTTAAAGATAAATTTTTGCTGCAGGTTGCTTATTAATAACCAGGCATTTTCATTTTAGCGTATTACCTCTTTAGGGTATTGTACAGGAATTTTTTTTTAAGCACCTTTGCAAATACATGACAATCCCCATAGCAATAGTTGAAGACAATAATGATATCCGCCACGCTTTAGAGCAGATCATTGAAATGTCGGAAGGATATGAACTTTCCTGTTCCTGCATTAATGGCGAAGAGGCACTTGTATCAATTCCATATTCCTGTGCAAAAGTGGTGCTGATGGATATAAACCTCGGCGGCATCGATGGAATAGAATGTGTGAGGATATTAAAAGAGTCGAACCCGGAAATTTTATTTATGATGTGTACGGTGCTGGAGCAGGATGAAAAAATATTTGAAGCCCTTACTGCAGGTGCCAGCGGATACATTCTTAAAAAAACAACTCCTTCCAAATTATTAGAAGCCATTAAAGAACTCTCCGAAGGCGGCTCGCCCATGAGCAGCCAGATAGCCCGTAAAGTAGTAGCTGCCTTTCAGCATAAAGCACCGGTTGTTACCAACGCAAGTGCTGCAGATGCATTGGATGTGTTATCAAAAAGAGAAAAAGAAATCTTAGAGATGCTGTCCAAAGGTTTGCTGTATAAAGAGATTGCCGAAAAACTTTACCTGAGCGCCGAGACGGTAAAAAAACATGTGTACCACATTTACGAAAAGCTGCATGTAAGCAACCGGGTGGAAGCTGCAAACCGGTACTTTGGCAGGTAATTTTTTATAAAAATTTCCAGAGCCAGTTATCTGTTTGCGGCGTATCGCCGATGGGGAAATAATGAGTGTGGCCCGAATCTTTGAAGCCGCATTTTTCATAAAATTTTTTTGCCCTCAGGTTGTGTTCCCACACACCGAGCCACAGCACTTCGTATTTATTTTGCCTGGCAAAGTCTTCTGCAAATTTCATCAGTTGCTGTGCAATACCTTTGCCATGAAAATTTTTATCTACATAAATTCTTTTCAGTTCCAGCGCCTTCCATTTTTTCATTAATTCAAAATGGCTGTAGTCTTCCATCATCCGTACATAGCCGGTGGCAACACCATTGGTTTCTGAAAAGAAATAAAAATCTTTTTCATTGGCCAATTCCAGTTTCACCTGGTCGAGGTTGAAATATTCCTGCAGGAATTGCTGCATATCCTGTTCGGTGCAGGTGCCGGAGAAAGTGTCGTAAAAAGTTTGCCTGCCCAGAGCTGATAATAATTCAGCGTCTTGTAAAGTAGCCCTGCGAATGATTGAATGCATAAAAAAAATCAAAAAATTTAGTAACAAAAAGCATACAACGGTTACCTAATTCGAAGGAATGAAATGTTGCATTTTGTATAAGGTGGTGAAGGTAATAAGATTATTGCAAGCTTAGGTTCGTATGCCACGGACCTAAGCTGAGAATTCTAAATGTTGAATTCAGCACTTCTGCCCCCATTTTGGCAACCCAACATTGGTGGCGATTTTTCTATTGAGTTTATAGATATGGGTCAACAGAAAGTTTAATCATTTCAATAAGCTCCTTGTCCATATACTTATACTCGTCTTCAATATCAAGAATTATTATGGTCTTGTTTTCTAACTCGTTAAGGAATTTGTCCAACAGCCTTTGTTTATGTTTTTTCTCCATTACAAAAATTATGTCTGCCCATAAAATGTCTTTATATTAAACTCTAACTTTTGCAGAAGGCTCAGTCCCTGCTGATTTAACTTTATGGCCTTGTCTGCTTTTGTAAATTGCCTCGGCTGTCGGACTTCTCCATATATTTCTACTACAGATAAATAGTATGTTCATCTGTCGTCTCTTACTTTAAGCCAAATTTGAAACCAAGCTGACTTTGGATTGTCAATTGTCAACAAGAAAATTTTTTGATTATTTGTTATCATAAAGACTTTTGTGTCGTCTATAAATATTTGGGATTTAGTCCTGAAAAGAATTTCGTCACATTGCTTTTTATACCATTCTTCTCTTGTCTTTGCATAATTTGCAAATTTAACTGATTGTCTTTCTTTCATATGGGGGTCTTTTAAAATTGCCACCAACATCTCTATTGCTTCCTACTAAAACTAATCAATAGCATCAATACAACCAAACCCATAATAAGATAAGCTATAAATTAGTGACTAGGAATTAAAGGCGTTGATCAGCGATATAAAGATGAAGGGATGCCGGATAGGAGTGGAAAGCCCGGTGAGGCCTGTGTGTTGGCGCTGTGCCGGACTTGCAACGGATAGCCGGAACCAAAGCGGATGAAAGAAATACAGTTGATAGCCCAATAAAAATTTCACTTTTTTTGTATGGTTCAGGTCGCTTAAAGCGCCCCGACCCTTTGCTGGCACCTAATAAAAAGCCCACTCCAAAATGAAGTGGGCTATATTTTATACCCGTAGAATAACTCTCCGCTGGTTAGCGGAGATAGGGGGTTAATACCTGTAATGCTCAGCCTTAAACGGGCCTTCTTTTGGTATGCCTAGGTAAGCAGCCTGTTCTGTTGTAAGCTCATCCAATTCTACACCAATTTTTCCAAGGTGAAGGCGGGCAACTTTTTCATCTAAGTGCTTTGGCAATACATACACTTCGTTTTTGTAGCTGGAGTTGTTGGTCCACAACTCAAGCTGTGCAAGGGTTTGGTTGGTGAATGAATTACTCATTACAAAACTTGGATGGCCGGTAGCACAACCTAAGTTTACCAAACGGCCTTCTGCCAGGATGATTACATCTTTACCTTCTACATTATAAATATCCACCTGTGGTTTGATGGTATCTTTTGTATGACCGTAGTTGTTATTGAGCCAGGCCATGTCAATTTCAATATCAAAGTGGCCGATGTTACAAACAATTGTTTTGTCTTTCATCAGCCTGAAATGTTTTTCAGTGATCAGGTCTCTGCAACCGGAAGCAGTAACAACAATGTCCGCTTCCTGTACTGCTTTTATCATTGGCTTTACTTCAAAGCCATCCATTGCAGCCTGCAAAGCACAGATAGGATCAATCTCGGTAACGATTACACGGCAGCCTGCACCTTTCAGTGAAGCAGCACTTCCTTTACCCACATCACCATAACTACCTACTACGGCTACCTTACCAGCCATCATCACATCCGTGGCACGGCGGATAGAATCTACCAACGATTCTTTACAACCGTACTTGTTATCAAATTTAGATTTGGTAACAGAATCATTTACATTGATTGCAGGAATTGGCAAAGTGCCGGCAGCCATCCTTTCATACAAACGGTGAACACCGGTGGTAGTTTCTTCTGATAAACCTTTGATGTTGGCAATCAGCTCCGGGTATTTATCAAAAACGATGTTGGTCAAATCGCCGCCATCATCCAAAATCATATTCAACGGACGGTCTGCACCACCAAAGAACAATGTTTGTTCGATACACCAGTCAGCTTCTTCCTGGTTTTGTCCTTTCCATGCAAATACACCGATGCCTGCAGCAGCGATGGCAGCAGCAGCCTGGTCTTGCGTAGAAAATATATTGCATGAACTCCATTTTACTTCAGCACCTAAAGCGATTAAAGTTTCAATCAGTACAGCAGTCTGAATGGTCATGTGTAAGCAACCGGCAATCCTTGCACCTTTCAGTGGCTGGCTTGGTCCGTACTCTGCTCTTAACGCCATCAGTCCGGGCATTTCTGCTTCGGCTAACCTGATTTCTTTGCGGCCCCAATCGGCAAGACTGATATCAGCCACTTTATTTTTGAGGCTGAAGTCAATAGAATTTTTTGTGATAGTTGACATATTTTTTTATTTAGGACACAAATGTACTAAGTATAGAATAATATTCTAAGGATTTGCATAAATTTGGGAGATAATACTTTAATGACATTTTAAACAGCACATAATCCTTTTTAAGCATGGCAAAAGCTGCTAAAACAGAACAAACCGCTACTACCAACATTTCACTGGATGCAAAGGACATTGCGATCCTGGCATTGCTGCAACAAAATGCCCGGATGACGGTGAAGGAAATTGCAGATAAAGTACACCTGAGTACCACTCCGGTTCATGAACGTATCAAGCGGCTGGAAGCAAGCGGTGTGATAAAACAATATGCCACACTGGTGGATCACACAAAAGTGAAAAAGGGATTGATTGCTATTTGTTATGTGAGTTTGAAAGAGCACAATAAAACAGCCGGTACTAAATTTATCAAAGCCATTACTGCCATGACGGAAGTGATAGAGTGTTATAATATCAGCGGCGAGTTTGATTTTATGCTGAAAGTGGTGAGTGAAGACATGAATGCGTATCATGATTTTCATGTAAACAAATTAAGCAGTGTTGAAAACATGGGACATGTACAGAGTGTATTTGTTATTGGTATCATAAAACAAACACACCAGTTGGTTTTTTAATTTACTTTTAAGTGGATATTTTGAATACCCAGCAATAAAAAAATTTATAAATGAAAAATTACATCTCCACTGTCATTATTGCAGTTGCCTGCATCATTGCATTTTGGATTATCGGTAACGCATATAAATACAAATTCAAATCAACGGAAAACATCACTGTGACCGGGCTGGCTGAAAAAGATTTTACCAGCGACCAGATTGTATGGACAGGTAATTACAGCCGCAAGATGATGGATTTAAAAAGTGCTTATTCTTTGCTGAAAGAAGATGAAGGAAAAATTAGAAATTACCTGAAAGCCAAAGGTGTGGCCGATACTGAACTGGTTTTTTCTGCGGTGAATATCGATAAAGACTTTACCAATAAATTCGATGCATCCGGCAAACAGACTGGCAGCGAATTTACTGGCTACAACCTGAAACAACATGTTACAGTAGATTCTAAAGATATCAGCAAGGTGGAAAAAATTTCAAGAGAAGTAACAGAGCTTATTGAAAGTGGTATTGAATTTAATTCCTCTTCCCCTTCTTACTACTACACCAAACTCTCTGAGCTAAAAGTGGACCTGCTTGCCAAAGCCAGCGCTGATGCCAGGCAACGGGCCGAGACCATTGCAAAGAATGCAGGCAGCGGCCTGGGTAAAATAAAGAAAGCCACCATGGGAGTGTTTCAGATAACTGGGCAGAACAGTAATGAAGATTACAGTTATGGCGGGGCTTTAAATACTTCCTCAAAAAATAAAACGGCGAGTATTACAATTAAGATTGATTTTGCGGTAGAGTAGTTTTTAGGATTATACTTTTTTTGAGGATATTTTTTTGGGCAAAAAGAAATCGCTGTTCTAACTTTTTTATAACAATAACCTCTTTTATTGAATGGTGATTTTTATTTCCGGAGCAAAAAACAGGCGGCCCTGTTTATCTTTTACTACAATATCGAAAAAATATAATTGCTCGCCGATGTGCAGTTGATCTGCAATATTTGATTTCCATATTTCAGGTAAAGGAGTTACGTTAAATTTATCTGCTACCAAATCACTTTGCGGAGATGTTTTGCCCGTTTCCTCATCTTCTGTAACACCAATTCTTTTATAAGCAAACTGGTAAGAATAAACCGGGTAGCTGTTATTTTTATCATCGGTAATCTTAAGGGGCAGGGTAACAACCTGTGTTCCTTCCGAAGCAGAGCAGGTACCTGCCACGCCGGTAAATTTTCCCAGGAAAGATTTTACTGAAGGTGGTTTAAATTTCACAATGGGAGCACCAGCAGGTTTCTTTGGCTGTTGTGCCACAGTATTGCCAGCGATAAAGAAAAAGCCAGTTGCCAATAAACCCCCGGCAAGTAGTAATCTTATATTCATTGTAACGAAATTTTAAGTACAACGAAATTAAAGTGTAATTAGTATAGTTAATGTTAATTCAGCGCTGCCAGGCTTTCTTCAATTGTCTTTATTCTTGCTTCGGTATCGGCTTGTTTTTTCTGCTCTAATGCAAGTACATCCGGCTTTGCATTTTGTACAAATTTTTCGTTGCTTAATTTTTTTATCACCGATTGCAGAAAGTTTTGCTGGTGAGCAAGGTCTTTGAGCAGGTCAGCTTTTAATGTTTCGCTATCCAGTTGTTTTTCTGATTCAATATAAAATTTATCATTCTCCACCACCACTACAATGGTATTGGCAACTGTGTCGCTGCAGTAAGCAATGGAAACAGCATTTACCTGCTTGCTTAAAATATTTTCGATTGCTTTGTACGCCCCTTCTGTGGCTGTTTGCACATGCAGTATGATGGTATCTTTTGGTTTCACCTGGTTTTTATTTCGGGCATCCCTCAATGCAGAGATTACTTTTTTCAACAAATCACCTTGTTGTAAAATGGTTTTGTCTGTTGCTTGTGTGGCAGCAAAAAGCTTCACACACAAATCTTCTTTCTGTTCATTCAGCAAATGATAAATTTCTTCCGTAACAAACGGCATAAACGGATGCAGCAATTGCATCAGCTCTTCAAAAAATAAAACTGTTTTATTATACACTGCTGCTTCAATCGGCTGTTCAAAACCCGGCTTCACCCATTCCAAATACCAGCTGCAGAAATCATCCCAGATCAAAGAGTAAACGATTTTTAATGCTTCGCTCAACCGAAACTGTTTCATCAATCCATCCACTTCTGTTTTTACTTCGTTCAGTCTATTGCTAAACCAATCAATTGAAAAGTTGTGAATAGGTAATTGTGAATTGTCAATTGATGATTGCCTTCCTTCCCACATCTTCACCAGCTTCAATGCATTCCACAATTTATTATTGAAATTCCTCCCCTGCTCCAATGCACTTTCATCAAACATCAAATCATTTCCGGCAGGAGAACTTACCATGATGCCAAACCGCACTGCATCTGCACCGTAAGTCTCAATCAATCCAAGCAGGTCTGGTGAATTACCCAATTGCTTGCTCATTTTTCTTCCCTGCTTATCCCTTACCATGCCGGTAAAATAAACATCTTTAAAAGGTGGCTTACCTGCATATTCATAACCCGCCATGATCATCCTCGCCACCCAAAAGAAAATAATATCCTGCCCAGTTACCAATGTGGTAGAAGGGTAATAATATTCAGCATCTTTATTCCCGGGATGACTGATGCCTTTAAAAACTTCCATCGGCCAAAGCCAGCTGGAGAACCAGGTGTCGAGTACATCTTCATCCTGAAATAATTTGGAATTGCGAATGTCGAATGAGGAATGTTTTGCAGCAGCCTGGTCTCTTGCCTCTTCTTCAGTTTCAGCAACAAAAACATTGCCTTGTTCATCATACCAGGCAGGTATCCGCTGGCCCCACCAAAGCTGCCGGCTGATACACCAGTCTTTAATATTTTCCAGCCAGTGGCTGTAAGTATTTTTTAATTTGGCCGGATGAAATTGTATCGTGTCATTGCTAACAGATTGCAGTGTCTCCGGATTTTTTTGCATGAATTGCTGCATGTCAATAAACCATTGCAGGGAAAGTTTGCTTTCAATTACTGCACCGGTTCTTTCGCTGGTTCCCACCTGCCCTTTGTAATCTTCTAGCTTTTCCATTTGCCCAAGAGCCGTAATATCTTCTGCTATTTTTTTTCTCAATGCAAAACGATCCATCCCTTTATAAGCCAACACCTGTTCCGAAGGATTTTCTTCCATCAATTCAACTGTAGTGAATTTACCAGTAATATCCAAAGTGTCAATAGCCTTCAATCCATGTTTAATCCCAAGCATGTTATCATTCTTGTCATGCGCCGGGGTAATCTTTAATGCACCCGTACCAAAATCTGCCGTAACATATTCATCCGCAATGATGGGAATTTTTCTGTTGATGATGGGAACGATTACTTCTTTGCCAATAAAGTTTTTGTAACGTTCATCCGCAGGATTTACACAAATAGCAACGTCGCCCAAAATGGTTTCTGGCCTTGTGGTAGCAACGGTAATGCCCCCATCCCCTAAAGGGGAGTTATTCGAAGTCACCAATTTATAAGTAACATAATAAAGTTTAGAATCCACTTCTTTAAAAATCACTTCCTCATCACTCAATGCAGTAAGGCTTACCGGATCCCAGTTTACCATTCTTTTGCCACGGTAAATAAGCCCCTTACTGTGCAAGTCTATAAAAACTTTGATTACACTTTTATAGTAATCTTCATCCATCGTAAAGGAGGTTCGGTTCCAATCCAAACTACAGCCTAATTTTTTTAATTGCTGCAAAATAATACCGCCATATTTTTCTTTCCATTCCCAGGCATAACTTAAAAATTTATCTCTTGTCAAAGACGATTTTGCAATCCCTCTTTCCCTCAGCATTGCCACCACTTTTGCCTCCGTGGCAATTGAAGCATGATCAGTTCCCGGCACCCAGCAGGCATTTTTTCCCTGCATCCTTGCCCGGCGGATTAAAATATCCTGGATGGTATTGTTGAGGCAATGCCCCATGTGGAGCACCCCGGTAACATTTGGCGGCGGTATCACAATTGTATAAGGCTCCCGGTTATCCGGCGTGCTGTTGAAGTATCCTTTGTCCAGCCAGTGTTGGTACCATTTTGCTTCTGCTTCTGTAGGAATATAATTTTTACTCAGTTCCATGCCCCTATCCCCTAAAGGGGGATTACTTTTTTGGTGAATGATTGTTGTTTTTTTGCAACAGGCATTTGTTCTTTGTGGCAACATCGTTATGTCACTCACTTGTACCGCATACCACCTGGCAACTTTTTTACATTATTATTTGGCAGCAAATGTACGAATTGAGTTCGCATTATTAAATACATTCATTCAATGGTGCTGCCGCCTGTTCTTTACAGCATAATCTAAAAAAATCAACTGCATATCATTGAAAATTGCATTTATATTTGTCACCTCAAATATTTTACTTGCAAAGATCAACGCAAAATCTCCGTCTTCAAAAAATCATCACCGTAATTGGCATTGTACTTTTTATCATTAAGGTAGTTGCTTGGTATCTTACCGGTTCGGTAGCTATTTTAACCGATGCACTGGAAAGTACCGTCAATGTGGTGGCAGGCCTCATCGGAGTGTACAGCCTGTATATAAGTGCCAAGCCAAAAGACCATGACCATCCTTACGGACACGGTAAAGCCGAGTTTATTTCTGCTGCTGTAGAAGGCACTTTAATAACAGTGGCAGGATTTATCATTATTTATGAAGCTATCAACAACCTTATTCATCCGCATAATATAAAGCAACTGGACTTTGGTATTTTGCTGGTAGCCTTTACTGCGGTAATCAATTATATTGCCGGGGCTATTTGTATCAATACAGGAAAAAAAAATAATTCGCTGGCACTTATCTCCAGCGGCAAACATTTGCAGACAGATACTTACTCCACAGTGGGCATAATAGCCGGGCTGGCATTAATTTATTTTACAAAAATATGGTGGGTCGACAGCGCTGTGGCAATGCTGTTTGCATTTATCATTATGTTTACAGGTTATAAAATTGTGCGTACATCCATTGCCGGGATTATGGATGAAGCTGATGAAACCCTCATCACAAAACTGGTAGCAACATTGAATGCAAACCGAAGAGAAAATTGGACAGACCTGCACAACCTGCGTATCATCAAGTATGGTGGCACCCTGCATTTGGATTGCCATCTTACCGTGCCCTGGTACCTCAATGTACATGAAGCCCATAAGGAAATAGACGCTTTGTCTTACCTGGTAAAAAAAGAATTTGGTGAATCGTTAGAACTCTTTGTCCACTCCGATGGCTGCCTCGATTTCAGTTGTGCCATCTGCACCAAACAGGATTGCAAAGTGAGGCTGCACTCGTTTGAAAAAAAGATTGAATGGACGGTGAATAATGTATCCTCAAACATGAAACATCAATTGTGATACCACTCGATGACAACTACTGGAGTAGCCGTTACAGCAACAATACTGCGGCATGGGATATGGGCAAAATCAGTACTCCATTAAAAGAATATATTGACCAATTAACCAATAAAGAAATTTCTATCCTGGTACCGGGCTGTGGTAATAGCTATGAAGCAGCATATTTATTACAAAATGGTTTTTTAAATATTACCCTCATTGATATTTCTTCTTTACTCTGTAAACAATTAGAAGAAAAATTAGCCAGTTATTTACCCAGGGGATTAAAAATTATCTGTGGTGATTTTTTTGAACATCCAGGTCAATATGATTTGATCATTGAACAAACTTTTTTCTGTGCGCTGGAACCTTCTTTCCGAAAAGCCTATGCAGAAAGAATGTACCAGCTATTGAAGCCTGGTGGCAAATTGGTTGGTGTGTTATTTAATAAGACATTTGAAAGTAACCCACCCTTCGGTGGCAGTGAAAGTGAATACCGGCAATTGTTTCAGCGAAATTTTATTATTGAAATAATGGCAGCATGTTACAATTCAATTACCCCAAGAAATGGAGCTGAACTGTTTATAAAATTGATTAAAAAATAATTATTTTTATTTCCCATCAAATAACTTAGCCACTCCAAATGCTGCCGCAGCAGCCATTGCGCCAATCATCGTTACCCTCAATGCACCCATCAAAGGATTAACACCTGTAACCTTGCTTTTAAAATAACCAAATATAAAAAGGCATGCCAGGGTAGCCACAACAGAAATTTTTAATGCTTCTTCGGAATTGCTGATAAAGAAATAAGGACTTAATGGAATGATGCCACCTGCAATATAAGAAAGGCCGATGTTCATTGCACTCTTGGTAGCTCTTTTTGGATCAGGCTTCTCCAATCCCAATTCATATTTCATCATAAAGTCAACCCAGCGGTCTTTATCCTGTGCTATTTCATTGGTTGCTTGTTCCTGCAGGGCAGGACTTAATCCAATATTAGCAAAAAATTCTTTTGTTTCTTCTAGCTCACGGTGCCTCATGTTTTCCACTTCATCATATTCTCTTTTTTGCTCGCTGCTGTAATGATCCTGCTCTGTTTTGCCAGCCAGGTAGCCACCCAATCCCATGGCAATACTGCCGGCACATATTTCTGCAATGCCTGCAATTACAATAATATTACTGCTGCTAACAGCACCGCTTAGCCCGGCAGCCAGTGCAAAGGGAACGGTAAGGCCATCACTCATGCCAATCACAATATCCCTCAGCATGTCTGAGCTTTTGAGATGCGATTCCGTATGTTCATGGTGCAGGTGAGTATCCATTCTTATTTATCAGTTGATTATTTGCTAAGTTAAAATGGTTGGCTTTTATACCAACCATTTTTTTTATTTTTTTATTGAAGTGTTTCCAGGCTTTTCCCAATTATCTCCACACATTCCATCACCTGCGCTTTAGTAATCAGCAATGGCGGTGCAAAACGGATCTTGTCTCCATGTGTTGGTTTGGCGAGCAACCCATTTTCTTTAAGCGCCAAACATAAGTCCCATGCAGCTTCTGGATTACTGTGTTTAATTACGATGGCATTCAGCAAGCCTCTGCCCCTTACTACTGCTACAAACGGTGAGTTTAATTTTTCTATTTCGCTACGTAACAGTTGCCCCATTACTTCTGCATTGGCTGCCATGTTTTCATCTCTCAACACCTGCAGGGCAGCGATTGCTACCGCACAGGCCAGTGGATTGCCACCATAAGTACTTCCGTGTTCTCCCGGTTTGATGGTCATCATAATTTCATCATCTGCCAATACTGCACTTACGGGTATTGTTCCACCACTCAACGCTTTCCCTAAAATCAAAATATCGGGACGAACATTTTCATAATCGCAGGCCAGCATATTGCCTGTACGGGCAAGCCCAGTTTGTATTTCATCAGCAATCATCAACACATTGTATTCGGTACAAAGATTTCTTATGCCGGCATAATATCCTTCATCCGGCACCACCACGCCGGCTTCACCCTGGATGGGTTCAAATAAAAAGGCAACTGCATTTTTATCCTGAAATGCTTTTTCCAACACTGCAAGATTATTGTGAGGTATCGCAACATAACCTGGTGTAAATGGCCCAAAATTATTTTTTGCTGATGGATCGCTGCTAAAAGAAATTACCCCTGTGGTACGTCCATGAAAATTGCCTTCGCATATCACGATCACCGCATTGTCCTGCTTTACTTTTTTTACTTCATAGCCCCATTTACGTCCAAGTTTCAACGCTGTTTCTACTGCTTCCACGCCAGTATTCATTGGCAAAACTTTGTCAAAACCAAAATATGCCGTGATGTATTTTTCATATTCACCTAACAGGTTGCTGTGAAATGCCCTGCTGGTCAGCGTTAGTTTTTGTGCCTGCGCTGTTAATGCAGCAATGATTTTTGGATGGCAGTGGCCCTGGTTTACAGCAGAATAGCCGCTTAAGAAATCGTAGTACCTTTTGCCTTCCACATCCCACACAAATACTCCTTCGCCACGGTTGAGTACCACCGGCAATGGATGATAATTGTGTGCTCCATATTTTTCTTCTATGCCAATATATTGTTGTGTATTGGCGCTGATTGATGTAGTTGTTTGCATAAAAAATTATTTTGAATTGATAAAAATTGCCCGTTGAAAATAACAAAGACGGGTATTATATTTTGAAAAAATGTAGTAGAATAAATAAAAGTGCCAGTCAGCCGTTAATTGATAACAGGCAAATTGA
>JANLQY010000049.1:0-7664 GCA_031368105.1 Chitinophagaceae bacterium | reverse complement strand
ACATTTATGTAGGATGAAGTTGTAGTTGTACCAAAGTTGGTAATTGTATTACCTAAACCAGTACCTCCAATTTCAACTCCTGTGTTTTGATCAGCGGCTGCAGTTGGTCCAACAACAATGATACCTTGATTTACGTTGCTTATTGTATTACTATAAATTTTTAAATTATTGTTTCCCCCTGCTGTAGTTGTAGCTGATGCTAAAGTTCCGACTACAGTTGCAGAATGCGTAGCATTAGCATAAATACCAAAACTATTGGCATTTGTTCTGTTAAGTGTAATGGTATTATTCTGTATAGTTATATTTTGTGAACCATTCGTGGTAGTGGCATACAGTAATGCAACGCCCCATTCTATCTGGGTGGTGGCAGTGGTATTACCTGCAGATTCACTCATTACAAAATTTTGCAGAGTTATAAAATCTGTTCCTATTATTTTAAAAAATGCATCGGTGGTTGTAGATGTACCTACACCCGCTGTAATTGTATTTCCACTACCTGTAATGGTAATCGTATTGGTTGTGGAGCCACCAGTAATTGCCGCCGTAATTGAATAGCCTCCTGCCGGAGCGATTTGTGGATTACCTGCATTAAGCGTAATGGTAACAGAGCCAGAAATAGCCGTAACAGTATTCAACGCTGTAATGGCATTAGCCAGCGAAGTGTAGGTTGCTGTCAAAGCAGGCGTTGTGTTAGTTGGATTAGTAACTGAAACAACCTGTGCATACATGTTGGCAGTGCCAAACATAACTAATACAAGAAGCAAGGAATAAATTTTCCGCATAAAACTGGTTTTGGTTTACAAATAATTTAAGAGACAATAAAATTAAAAATGGTTGCTGGAAAGGAAGGAGCTTCTTTAAAAGAAAAGACGCAGTTCATTTTCGGGAGGTACATAATTGAAAATCGCCGGGTATATCGTTAATCAAATTGATTAATTTTAGACTAAGCAAACTGCAAAATAGTTTTATTATTGATACGAGCAAATTTTTTTTATATTATTTTCCAAATAATGATTTGTTTACCTAAAAGACAGGTGCCCCGACCTGTGGGTTCTTTGTATTTTACTTCTGTCCGGATACACTCTTAAAATTTAACAGTTATAAGGCGTTCCTATTACAGGCAATGCAGGAGCGCCTTGGGATTTGGCGCTATAGTAAAACAAACTATCCCACACAATAGCGGAATGCTCTTCATCACTTTTACCACTACCCTCTTACCAGCAAATACCCTTTTCCTTGCATGGAAACAATCCTTTCCGTACAAGGATACGACCCTTTCCGTACAAGGATACGACCCTTTCCGTGCAAGGATACGACCATTTCCGTTCAAGGATACGAGCCTTTTCGTACAAGGATACGACCATTTCCGTGCAAGGATACGAGCCTTTCCGTACAAGGATACGACCATTTCCGTGCAAGGATATGACCCTTTCAAACCACTGCCACTTAAAAACAACAGATCCTGGAAACCAATCACAGCATAGTCTTTAAAGGAAGCCAAGTTTCCTTCTATCCTCAATGCCACAGCCTGCCCCGATGTAAAGCCGGTATTGTTTTCAAAACTGATATGCGCTGCATGAAAATTATTTCCATAAACCAAAAAAAAAGAAGCACAGGTTCATGTATTAAGCGTATCTCCATTTTCTAATTTGGTACCAGCATGATCGTTGTAGGTAACAATAGTATTGGCCTTGTCTTCACCAATTAAAGTGATATTATTTTTGGTGGCATCTACTATTATTTTTTCTTTGTAAATACCTTTTTTTATATAAATGATAACAGGCTTATTATCATTGCTGGGGATGGCATCCAAAGCAGATTGTAATGTTTTATATTTACCCTTTTCATTCTTATCTACAATGATCTTTGGCTGGGCATCACAATGAAGTTTCAATAAAACCATGCACAAAAAAACCAGGCTGCCATATTTTATCAGTGATTATTTTAACAACAAAGCTGCAACAAAAAATGATGCCTCTTCATAAACATTCAAAGGAAAAATATATTACCAGTTATTTCTTGGGCAGGAATCATCATACCGGTTGCCCAAAAGAAAACCAATCATTATTTCATGTGTGTTTCTTGAATATTGACTCAGTGCTGATGGCGACACATCATACGCATAACCAATATTAAATGTGCTGGAAATATTCAACCCTGCCATAGCAGAAAAACCACCTAACTGGTCACCAAAACGAAAGCTGCTGCCAATCCAGGCCTTATCTAAATACTGCAATTTAAAATTGGTAAATATAGATGGTGCGGTTGGCTGCAGGTACTGTACCATCACAGATGGCATTAAAGAAATATCTTCATTCAGGAAAAATTTGTAGCCGGCTGTAATAAAATAATGTGGTAAAAAAGCAGAACCATATTTGGCGGAATCAGCACCAAACTTTGCTTTTCCAGGCACAATATTTAAAACAGAAATCCCTGCAAAATAGTCGGCCCCGTATAACCATAATCCTGCACCCACTTCAGGTTTCATTTTTGATATTGCACCAGAGGCGTACCCAATTGCCAGGTCATCCTGCTGCCCTGAACCAAAGTTAATTTTTGTGGCATCAATACTCACAGAAGTCACCCCTGCCATAAAACCTGCAGCCAGTGTAGTTCTTGGATTTAATCCTTTGTGATAAGCATAAGTGGCATAAGCACCCCACCGGCTGATGTACCCGGTTTTATCACTCATAACAATAGCGCCTACCCCATGATGTGGAGCCGGGGCATTGTATTGTTCCATGTAAGAACGGCCTCTTGGATTTTCACCCGGCATTTCAAATGAAGTGGCAGAAGTACGGTAATCTTTTTTTCCTATCGGCCCCTGTACTGATACATAAGTTGAAACTGGTGATCCGTCTATTCCCGTCCATTGATTGCGGTAACTGAGTTTTACATCAGTATAATTTTCAATACCGGTAATGGCAGGATTAATAATATAGTTGTTCAGTATGTATTGTGAGTAAATCGGTTTTTGCTGAGCCGCTACATTCAGTGCAACAAAGAGTAAATATATGGATACAAGCTTTTTCATAACTTTTAATTTTATTGGATGATGATAACATAACCAGTTCTTGAGCCACGTCCGCCACCGGTTTCAATAACATAATAGTTCTTAATTATCTTTAAGGGCCATCTCAAATTGTAGCTTTCTTAATGATACTGAAAAAGTGTTACCTATGCTGTGCTATACGACAATTATACTTTAAACTTATCCCTCCATTCCAACATACCACCCACCAAATTTTTTGCATTTTTAAAACCAGCCATCTCCAGTATCTGGCAGGCCTGGCCGCTGCGGTTGCCGCTTCTGCAATACACAATCACTTCTTTATCTTTCCAATCTTCTATATCATCCAGCTGCATGGTTTGTACTTTACCTAACGGTAACAGTAAGCCGCCAATATTAAACTCGGTATTTTCATTTGGTTCCCTCACATCTACAATGTGTAATTGTTCCCCTGCATCTATTCTTGCTTTTACTTCTTCAACGGTAATAGTGTTCATGTGTTTATTTTTTATCAGTCTTTTTATTGTTGTATTTATTTTCAATAGAGTCGGTAACATTGATCATCGCCGGCGACAGCCAAATATCCATTACCATTCCTGGCTTTATAAATACCAACTGTTTGTTGTCATCCAAATGAGGCGGATTTTGTTTGTAGATAAATGCTCTCAACGTGTCTTTCACATCTGCACCAGCTACCAGCGATACCAGTACACCCAGGCTGTCTAACTCTGCTTTTGCCTCGCCATAAGTGATCCCAATAAGATCGGGCACCACCTGGTTACTTTCTTCATCTACTCCCCTGCTTATGATAAGTGATATGCGGCTGCCCCATTGCACTTTAGCACCTGCGGCAATCCTGCTGCCATTATATTGCTGTTCCAATACAGTACCTTTTGCAAAATCGGCCCGGTAAACAGTATCACCTAATTCCAGGTGATTGCGTTCTAAAATATCCAATACAAAACTAAGCGGCTTGCCTTCTAATACCGGCATTACAATCATTGGCGGCACATAACGGTTAACCGTTAAAAAAACGGTACGGTTTACTTTTACGGTAGCATTGGCATCTGGTAATTGTTTAATAACGGTGCCCTTTGGCAGCGAATCAGTATATACAGAATCCTGTATCACCACATCAAATCCTTTGCTCTCCAAAAACTTAATTGATTCATTTGTATTCTTACCTTTTACAGCAGGTACGGTAAGGTAGTCTCCATGTTTTGTTATCCAGCCCAATAACTGCAGAATAAAAAAAATCAGCAAAAAAGCCAGTGCCGCTGCTGCTAACAAGTTTACCCAAAAAGGCCGGTCGGTTATAAATTTAAACATCTCTTTTTATTGTTGAATTGCCGTATAGTTAAATTGCTTTATTGTTATATTATTTTATTGATGCATTGTTAAAATTGATTACAATCAAGCGATTTAGCCATACAACAATGTATCCATTAAATCCTGGTTCATTATTTATTAAAACATTCTTCAATTAAAGAAGTGTAAAATTCTTTCAAACTCCATCCCATCGCCTTTACCTGCTGTGGTACAATGCTAGCTTCACTTTGCCCCGGCACCGTATTTATCTCCAACATGTAAGGATGCCCGCTGGCTTCCTCATAAATAAAATCAATCCTAACCACTCCCCTGCAGTTAAAAATGCTGTAGGCTTTTTTTGCAGCGGCTCTTACTTTTTCAGCAACAGCTTCTTCCACATTTGCCGGCGTTACTTCTTCGCTGGCTCCTTCATATTTTGCTTCGTAATCAAAAAATTCTTTTTTAGAAATTACTTCCGTCATTGGCAGGGCAATGATATTTCCCTTTGATTTAAAAACACCAATGGTGAACTCCCTTCCTTTAATATATTCTTCCACCAGCACCTGGCTGTCTTCAGCAAATGCTTTGTCAAGTGCCTGTTGCAGGTTGGCAGCTTCATTTACTTTGCTCATACCAATACTGCTGCCGCCATTATTTGGTTTTACAAAAACAGGGAGTTTCAGTTCTTTCAAAATATCATCCGGACTCACAATAATCTCTTTAAACAAGTGCATTGATTTTGCCACTTTCACTCCTCCAAAAGCTGCTACTGCCACGGTATAACGTTTGTTAAAAGTAAGTGCAGAAGTAGCTGCATCGCAGGAAGTATAAGGTATTTGCAGGCAATCAAAATACCCCTGCAATTTTCCATCTTCGCCGGGTGTGCCATGCAGGGCAATCAATACAGCATCAAACAATATTTTTCTTCCTTTGATGGTTAAAGAAAAATCATTTTTATCCACTGCAATTTTTTCTGCATCTGGTGAGGTGTAAAACCATCCTGACTGGTTAATATCTATGCTGTAATAATTCCACTTGGAGGTATCAATATTTTGTTCAATAGTAGCTGCTGTTTTATAAGAAATAACAGATTCGCCGGAGTATCCACCTGTAACTAAAGCAATTGTTTTATTCATCAGTTTTTTAATAAGGATTGTTTTGACAAAGAAACGAAAATACTTTAAGGATTGTGGGATTTTAGTTTTTAGTTAAGAGTTATCATGAATGACGGGTTACGAATGATGAATGATGAATGTTGGCACCAGACTCCCAGTCAACTTTCAATCACTCCACCCCATCATTTTCCGATTGCAATACAAACTTCCATTTGCCATTGGGCTGGCGTTTCCAGATGGTTACATAAGTGCCGTAAAAAACAGTATCTGCATCATTAGGTTTTATAGAATATATTCCATAAGTATAGCCTAAATCACCAGCCCCGGCTATGTTGGCGCTCTTAGGATCCCAGGTCATGGTAAAAGCAGAATCATTGCCCTGGCTGATAAAATCCACTGCATTGCCACCTGCAAGCGGCAGGCTGCCTGGCCTCAGCAAAACACCATTGCTGTCTATAAATTCCATGTAAGCATTCCGCAAACCTTTGGTCTTACTCATAGCAGAAAAAGCCCGGTCTGCATCCATTATTTCTATTTTGAAACTGACCGATTCATCCGGTTTCTTTTTTTTTGCAGAACAGGAAAAAAGAAGAGTTGATAAAAGAGGCAAGAGTAAAAAATATTTCATACTAAAATATTCAGGTATGCTGTAAAACTACAGTTTTTACCTAATTAAAAAGGCGAAAGTATTTTTCAATACCCTCGCCATGATGCAGGAAATATCACCTGCTTAAATAAGCCTTTGACAGGCTTTCGTTAAAAAAAATGTGTTGTTATTTCCTTTACAGGTTAAATATGCAACAAAGCTTTTTTCGCCATCAACTGATCTACTGTTTCCTTGTACATATCATCTGGCACACAGCAGTCAACCGGGCAAACGGCAGCACACTGCGGCTCTTCATGAAAGCCCTGGCACTCGGTACATTTATTGGGCGTGATATAATAAATATCTGAACTAACCGGGGCATTCCTGGCATCACTGTCTACAACAGAGCCATCCAGCAAAGTAAACGATCCTTTTACTGTAGTGCCATCCGAAATGGCCCATTCTACTCCGCCTTCATAAATAGCATTGTTTGGACATTCCGGTTCGCATGCCCCACAATTAATACATTCATCTGTGATCTTAATAGCCATTACTTTTGATTTAGAAATTTGTAAATACGAAGTTTGCAACTACAAAATAAGTTTATCAGGATGAAATTACAAAATCGAATTGAAATATTAGTTAAGCTGAAAAAATATATTCAGGAAAATGGTACCGAATGGCAGGAAACAAAACAAAAAGCATCCGTGGCAAATGGATGGTTTACTCCGGAGTTTATTGATCTTTCTGTAAACAATATTGTGGATCATTTTTTAGATGAAAATAAATTACAGGCATGGATAAATCATTACCATATTGATGATAATGTAACCGCAAAAAATGTGGGCATTGTAATGGCAGGAAATATTCCACTGGTTGGCTTTCATGATTTTTTATCAGCTTTTATAACGGGGCATACACAAACGATAAAACTTTCCGGCAAAGATGATATCCTGCTAAAGCACCTGGTGCAGCAAATGTATCACTGGGAAGTAACCATGCAAAACTATGTTTCATTTGCCCCCATGCTAAAAGGCTGTGATGCCTACATAGCCACCGGAAGCAACAACAGTGCTGTTTATTTTGATTATTATTTTTCAAAGTATCCGAGCATCATCCGGCGAAACCGAACTTCGGTTGCTATTTTAAAAGGTACTGAAACGAAGAATGAATTGGAAAAATTGTCAGTTGACATCCATGCCTATTTTGGTTTAGGTTGCAGAAATGTCACAAAAATTTATGTACCCGAAGAATATGATTTTGTTCCGCTGCTTCAATCTTTTCATGTATATAAATATTTTGCCGATCATAATAAATACCGCAACAATTACGATTATAATTTGTCTCTGCATATTATGAACAACAAATTTTACATGACCAACGAAGCCACTTTGGTAGTGGAAAACGATTCATTGTTTTCCGCCATCAGCCAGCTCAACTACAGTGTTTACAATGATGAAGAAAAGCTGTTGCAGCAACTGAAGGGCAGCCCGGATGTACAGTGCATAGCAGGGCTGGATGTGCCATTTGGAAAATCACAAACCCCAGGTCTGATGGATTATGCAGACGGAGTAGATACTGTTCAGTTTTTATTATCTTTATAGTGCATCTACGAAAGCCTTACTAATTAATTGTTAAAGGTGCC
>JANLQY010000013.1:0-14470 GCA_031368105.1 Chitinophagaceae bacterium | reverse complement strand
ATCGCTTTGAATATGTAAAATAATCATGAAACAAGTAACCAGAAAATAAGTGGGCAACTAAAAAATAGTAAGTTTTTTTCATTTAATGCTTGTAATTAAATAAATAATGGTTCCTAGTAAAATAACCTGAACTATCATAAGTTTCATATATCAATTCAGGCGCTTTATTAGGGTAGAACAAATAAGGCCAGAAATAAACACTGTTATCTACTGAAATATTATCGGTGTACGACTTAAATAAAAGTCTATTAAAACTATTAAAGAGGCTTATATTAAAAGATGCCGGCTGTCCTGGACGTGGCGCATATAAATCTGCCTGTCTTGTGGAAAGCTTATAAAACATATTAGGCATTGTGTCATTTATGCTCATGCATTGTGAATAAAAATAGGTGCTTGGCGCTGAATAACTTATATCATTGTATTTACGAACACTGTCTATCTGACTTGAGTTGTGAAGAAAGATTGTATCTGTTAAGTATTCGTATGGGGGGCCATTTTTTATTGTCTGATGCACAACAATATGGCTTGTATCTGGGTAAATAAAACTTGCAATAGTATAATTTCCATATATCCTTTCTCGACAGGAGTCGTATATTTTTCTACCATTACCATCATATTGCAAAAAGGAAGTGTACGCAGGATATGGAGAATCAAGGATTTCGTAATAATACCTTTTTGCCGGTAAATTGCTTCCATTAGAATATTCATATAAAAACTGATATTTAAATATGAAATCATTACCGTTATAAGTTATCGGTTCATAAATATCAATACTCTTTAACCGCTTTTCGATATCATACACATAAACATACTTTACCCTTGTGTTAGCATAGGACAAAAAAGAAATAGTATCAGGATAAAAGCTGGCGACAATTGTATTATTACTGTCAATAATAGGTCGGGCATTATTCACAGGTTTGGCGCAACTGCTACTAAAATACATAATAGTATAGAAAATAGGTACAATCAAAATCAAACTTAATTTGTTTGTTAAATATGCCTTCATAAGTGTTTACTTTATTTTTTATTATTGTTGTTTTATGAGAGTAAATGTTATACGAGCAACACCTGAAGATAGTAGTTCATAAGTAAAACAAGTTTTGAGCAATCAAAGGACTGTATAAATGCAGACATTTCCCGCTAGAGGGCATGACGCACAACCATGTGTATTTACGCTAATATACGCTAGAAAATATAGTCAACAATTTTTCACAACCTTTCTTTTTAAATTACTTAGATAAAAAACTCTGCTGTAAAGTAGTAGCGCAAATACAACACAGAAAGCAAGGCTGCTTTCCTCCGAAGCAATAAATTTTTCTTTCAGTCATTCATTAGAGAGGTCTCTAAATATCCCGCCGCTTAATTGGCAACAAAACATTTTAACAAAAGCCTTCGAAAAAGCAGTTTCACCAACTCATCATTTTATACGATTTTTACAAAAAATAAAACAATGACAGCAGCGGATTGTGAAATACTCACTATGCAGCAGGTGGAGCAGTTTAAGCAAATAGTGGGCGGGCAATATGTGCTGGCAGATGAAGAAAGTTTGCAGCATTACGGGCATGATGAAACGGAAAATTTATTGTACCTGCCCGAAGTGGTGCTCAGGCCACGGACGGCGGAAGAGATCAGTGCCATTTTTAAAATTTGCAATGAATATAAAATACCGGTGACACCCCGTGGTGCCGGTACAGGCCTTAGTGGTGGCGCCTTGCCGCAGTTTGGCGGTGTGCTCATTTCGCTGGAGCGGATGAACTCGATCATTGATATTGATGAAAGAAATTTACAGGTAACAACAGAGCCGGGAGTGATAACGGAAGTATTGCAAAATGCGGTAAAAGAAAAAGGATTGTTTTATCCACCCGACCCCAGCAGCAAGGGCAGTTGTTTTATTGGCGGCAATATTGCAGAAAACAGCGGCGGCCCCAAAGCGGTGAAATATGGTGTGGTAAAAGATTATGTGCTGAACCTGCAGGTGGTGTTGCCCAATGGAGAAATTATCTGGACGGGTGCCAATGTGTTGAAAAATTCTACCGGCTACAACCTAACGCAATTGATGATTGGCAGCGAAGGCACTTTAGGAATTGTAACAAAGATTGTTTTAAAGTTGCTGCCGCATCCAAAGCATGATCTGCTGATGCTGGTGCCTTTTAATTTGCTGGAAAAAGCTGGTGAGGCAGTGAGTGCTATTTTTAGGGCTGGCTTTACACCCAGCGCTTTGGAACTGGTGGAGATAGATGCACTGAAAATAGTGAGTGCCCATTTGAATGATAACACGATACCGATTGATGAAGGCGTGGAAGCTCATTTAATAATTGAAGTGGATGGCAACCACCTGGATACATTGATGAACGAGATGGAAGCAATTACTGCACTGCTTGCTGATTTTGATTGTGGTGAAATTTATTTTGCAGATGATGAACAGCAGAAAGCCACGCTGTGGCGCTTACGTCGCCGGGTAGCCGAAGTGGTAAAGCTGGAAGGGTATACCATTGAAGAAGATACCGTGGTGCCGAGGGCAGCACTGCCTGCACTGATAAGGGGTGTGAAAGCGCTGGGCAAACAATATGATTTTGAAACGGTTTGCTACGGCCATGCCGGCGACGGCAACCTGCACATCCGGATAAAAAAGGAAGGGAATATTTACAGCCTCAATAACCCGGCAGTAACACCGGCGCTGAAAGCAATTTTTCAACTGGTGCATTCATTGGGCGGCACCATTAGTGGTGAGCATGGTATCGGATTATTGCAGAAAGAATTCCTGGATATTGTATTTACCGATACCAATTTGCAATTGATGAAAGGAATTAAAAAAGTATTTGACCCTAATAATATTTTAAACAAAGGAAAAATTTTTGACCTGTAAAATTATTAACCATGAAATCATTTTTTTTAATAGTGATGATAAGCTCCTGCAGCCTTTTCTTATTTGCACAAAAGGAAACCGGCACAGACACAGATATAAAAACTGGAGGCTTTAAAGTAGAAAAATTATTTACCGGAGGCAATCTGAACATTGGATATTTCAGCGGCGTAACAGTGCTGGGAGCCACACCACAGCTGGGTTACAACGTTGCAAAATGGCTGGATGCCGGAATTGTGTTCGGCTTTACCTACACCAGTCAGCATGATGAATTGGGTACAAGTTATCATCAAACCATTATTGGCCCAGGAGTTTTTGCAAGACTTTTTCCAGTCGATTTTATATTTGCCACGGTGCAGTATGAGCATAATTTTTTGCGGCAAAAAGTTACTTATTCCGGTGGTACAAGTATTTATAAAAATGATGTAAACAGCCTGCTGCTGGGGCTTGGATATACCAGCGGAAGAGAGGGCGGTGGTAATCCGTATTATTATTTTTCCATCTCAATAGATGCTTTGAATGATCCTGCATCGCCTTACCGTGACAGGTACAATGCAATATACCCGGTAGTAAATGCTGGGTTTAATATTCCGCTGTTCCAGGGAAGACGGGGACGGTAATTTTTTATTGCGGGAATCATTTGTAAATAAAAAGCAAACAATATTTTTCTTCTAAATAATTTTATGAATAAATTTTTGCTAACGATTTTACTGGTAATATTTTCTGCAGCAGCATTTTCGCAGGTGGAAAAAAATGACGAAGAAAACAGCCGGGTATTTAAAAAAGAAAATCTTTTTGCAGGCGGCGGCATTACCGTTTCTTATTTTAACGGAGTAACAGTGCTGGGCATTAATCCTTATGCCGGATACAGCATCACCAAATGGCTGGATGCTGCGGTGAGCATGAATGTTAATTATATCTCACAATCAAATTACCTGTTGGATGGTGACAGGGTGCATCAAACAATTTTAGCTCCCGGGGCTTTGGTAAGGGTGTACCCGTTAAAGTTTTTGTATGCAGAAACTCAATTTGAACACAACATCATTAAGCAGAAATATGTACCTGCCCCCAACAGCGGATACATGGAAGACAAAATAAATTACAATGTCAACAGTTTGCTTACAGGTATTGGCTATGCAAGCGACCGGGAGTATGACGATGATGAATTTTATTATATCTCCATTTCATTTGATCTGCTCCGGAGGCCGGTGTCACCTTATACCAGCAGCAGGGATACTCCATTTCCTATTATCCGGGCTGGGTATAATATTAAACTGTTTCCCAATCATAAAAAGAAGAAGCATTAAGCAGCGAAAATTTCTTCCGGGCTACTCACTACTGTGAGTGCAGATTCCAGTGTGCTGTAGAGGAAGCCTTCTTCAATCATCATTTTAATATGCAGTAAAAGTGAATTGTAAAATCCACCGGAGTTCAGCAGGTAAATGGGTTTGTTGTGTATGCTGAGCTGATTCCAGGTAAGTATTTCAAACAACTCATCGAGTGTGCCAAAGCCGCCGGGCAACACGATGGCGGCATCTGCCTTTTGGTACAGCAGGTGTTTCCGGGTATGCATATTTTCTACTACAATCAGTTCTGTAATGCTGTCGTGCTGCTGTTCAAATGAATTTAATAGTTCAGGAATAATGCCGGTGACGGTACCGCCTTTTTCTAAGACGCCATTTGCCACAGCACCCATCAGTCCACGGTTGCTGCCACCATAAATGAGGTGAATGTTGTGAGCAGCCAGCAGGTTGCCTAACTGCAATGCATCTGCTTCAAACACGGGGTTGTTGCCACTTTTACTTCCACAAAAAACTACGATTGATTTTGCCTCCATATACTTTATCAATTAATTATCGCAAAGACACAAAGATTTTTTCTATTTTCAATTTTAATTTACTGTAAAACCCATTCAATGTCCCCACTTATTTTGTTTTCTTTTGTTATCGGATATTTTTTATTGCTGCTGCTGGTGGCTTATTTTACCAGTAAAAATTCTAACAACGATTCTTTTTTTATTGGCAACCGCAACAGCAACTGGATGCTGGTGGCTTTTGGAATGATCGGTACATCCTTGAGTGGGGTTACGTTTGTGAGTGTGCCGGGTACGGTGGGCACGGCAGGCTTTCAATATTTCCAGGTGGTCATTGGTTATTTTCTTGGCTACCTGGTGATTGCTTTTATTTTGTTGCCCATTTATTATAAGCTTAACCTCACATCTATTTACCTGTATTTGCAAAAACGTTTTGGACCGGTGTCTTACAAAACAGGCGCTTTGTTTTTTATTGTATCCAGGGCATTGGGCGCTACTGCAAGGATGTTTTTAGTGGTCAATATCCTGCAGATTTTTATTTTAAATCAAATGGGTATCCCTTTTTGGGCAACCGCTTTTGTGATACTCCTGCTCATTTTACTGTACACTTTTGAGGGAGGTGTAAAAACAATTGTGTACACCGATACGTTGCAAACTACTTTTATGTTGCTGGGGCTGGTGGTTTGTATCATTACCATCATGAATAAATTAGATCTTAATTTTTCATCTGCCCTTGCTTCTTTAAAAGAAAATAAATTATCCACTCTTTTCAATACCGACATTAAAGCGCCTGGTTTTTTTGTGAAACAAATTTTAGGTGGTGCCTTCATCACCATCGCCATGACGGGGCTTGACCAGGAGATGATGCAAAAAAATATCAGTGTCCGTACACTTCGGGATTCACAAAAAAATATTTTAACGCTGAGTACAATATTGTTGTTTGTAAATTTTTTGTTTTTATTGATGGGAGGTTTGCTGTATTTGTATGCTGCCCAAACCGGTAATGCTGTCAAAGGCGATGATCTTTTTCCATCGATTGCATTGGGCGGTACTTTGTCGGTTGCCATCTCTGTTATTTTTATCATTGGGTTGATATCTGCATTATTTCCCAGTGCCGACGGGGCTTTAACGGCATTGACTTCTTCTTTTTGCATAGATATATTGGGGCTTAAAAAGAAAGTAGGGCTTACAGAAAACCAAAAAAGGAACACCCGCCTAATGGTGCATTTAACTTTTGCTGTCATCTTTTTTTTACTGGTGATGCTGTTTAAATGGATTGATGATAAATCGATTATTGATGTGATATTAAAAGTGGCTGGCTACACTTACGGTCCGTTGCTGGGCTTATTTGCTTTTGGTATTTTAACTCACCGTAAAATAAATGATCGGTACGCTTTGGCAGTTTGCTTATTGTCGCCGCTGATAATTTTTGGAATTGATTTTTTGAATAACCCGGAGTGGTTTGTAAAAAGGTTTAGTTTATCTGCTGCCACTGCTGACAGTTTAAAAACACTGTCAGCCAATATTTTTGGTGGATTTAAAATTGGGATTGAGATTTTGATATTGAACGGGCTGGTTACTTTTTTTGGATTGTTTTTAATTTCAGTTAAAGACAGTGAGAAAATATTAACGGCAGAGTAAGAAGCTTATTTATTTTGGGTGAGTCATCCCCAAAGGGTGGCTCACCTAGTGACTGATAAATGCAACAGCAATGATAGAATTAGTAAATGCGCTTTCAGAAAAATATGCAGCTGCTTTTTCAAGTGATGAAGATGCATTGCTGCAAACCATTAATGAATACACAACTCAGCATCACCCTCATGTACACATGCTGAGTGGGAAAGTTCAGGGGCAATTGCTTTCTATTATCAGCAGTTTGCTGCAGCCAAAAAGAATTTTGGAAGTGGGCACTTTTACCGGCTACAGTGCTTTGTGTTTGGCAAAAGGATTAGCGGCTGATGGAAAACTATTTACCATCGAATTAAGAGAAGCAGATGCAGCAATTGCCAAAGCCTATTTTGATCAGTCGGCTTACTGTAATCAAATTGTACAGCTTACCGGTAATGCCAGGGAACTTATCCCCACCCTGAAAGAAATGTGGGATATCGTATTTATTGATGCAGATAAAACAGGGTATATTGAATATTACGAATTAATTTTGCCCAACGTAAAACCGAACGGGTTAATTATTGCAGATAATATTTTATTTCACGGGCAGGTACTGCAGGAGGAAATAACGGGAAAAAATGCCATCGCCATTCATGCTTTTAATGAGCATGTAAAAAATGATAACAGGGTGGAGCAGGTATTGTTGACGGTAAGGGATGGCGTTAGTTTCATCCGGAAAAAATAGGCAGCACTGTTTTGTTATACTTATTATCAGCTTTTAGAAATCTATTATTGAAGAAAAACTATGTTTAAAAAACTATTGTCAATAGTTATTTTACTTGCCTGTACAATCTTTGCCGGTGCACAAACGCTGACCCCTGTTCAGTATATTGAGCAGTATAAAGACCTTGCCATCCGTGAAATGAAAAGAATGGGTGTGCCTGCTGCTATTACGCTGGCACAGGGTCTGCTGGAAACGGAAAGTGGTAACAGTGTACTGCTGAAAAAATCAAACAACCATTTTGGTATTAAATGCAAAAACACCTGGAGTGGTGCTGGTGTAAGCCATGATGATGATGCACTGGGGGAATGTTTTCGTACTTACAAAAATGCAGAAGAATCTTACCGCGACCACAGTAATTTTTTAAGAGGCAGCGACCGTTATGCTCCTTTGTTTGCTTTAAACCCGGCTGATTATAAAGGCTGGGCTTATGGATTAAAAAAAGCTGGCTACGCCACCAATCCAAAATATCCTGATATTTTAATAAAGCACATTGAGCAATATAACCTGCAGCAGTACTCACTGATGGCGGTGGATGAAGTGCCCAAATTTGACAAGAGCCAGTTTGAAGATGATAAGGAAGTGCCTTTTATTTATACAGAAGATTCGGCTGTTGCTAATTCAACAACTGTAGAAACCGGCGCAGACAAAATCATTTTTATCAATAATGTAAAATGTGTGTTTGCTGTAAAAGGCACTTCGTTGCTGGCCATTGCTACAAGAAACGATATTCAGCTTGCACGGTTGCTGCAGTTTAATGATTTGATGCAGGATGGCATTTTACCAAAAGACCAGGTTGTTTTTTTACAAAAAAAATTAACACAGGGAGATGCTAATTTTTACATCAGCAAAAAAGGTGAAACCCTGTATGATGTGGCCCAGCAGCAAGCTATTCAACTGGATTATTTAGCTGAGTATAATCAACTAACCAGGGGCACGGTAATTACGGAAGGCACTAAACTTTACCTGCAGCCTGTAAAAAATGTGGTGGTAAATATCCCGGTAAGTAAAGAGGAAAAACCTGTTGCTGTGGCTCCAATAAAAATGCACTTGGTGCAGGCTAAGGAAGGGTTGTACGGCATATCAAAAAAATATGCTGTTACGGTACAGCAATTGAAGGAATGGAATAATCTAACGTCTGATAACTTGAGTGTAGGGCAGCAGCTTATTGTGGGGAAGTGAAAAGTGAATGTGCCAAAATGCAAATCTATTGTGTGGAAAAAGATGCAAAATGTTATGTAGTACAAGAGAGTGACACAACGATGCTGAATGAGGAAATATAGTTGGTGTCAAAAAAAATAACCTGAAGAATTTTATATAAAAATAACCCCACAAATAAACAGGATGCCAACCATACAGGTATTAGACAAAAAATTTAAGCCATACATTTCGGCGGAAGATCTGAGCAAACGCATTAATGAACTTGCAGACAGTATCAATAAAGATTATGAAGGCAAGAAGCCAATCTTCATCGCCATTTTAAATGGGTCGTTCATGTTTGCCTCTGATCTGTTTAAAGCAATCAGCATTGATGCAGAAATATGTTTTATTAAACTGGCCTCTTACAAAGGAACTAAATCTACCGGCAACGTAATTACCTCTATCGGCTTGGATGAGCCGTTGAAAGACCGGCATGTTATTATTCTTGAAGATATTGTGGATACGGGCAATACGCTTCATAAATTTTTGCCCCAATTATTTAACCAGCAGCCAGCTTCATTAAAAATAGCGGTGCTGCTGCACAAGCCCGAGGCAATGGAGCATCCGATAGTGATTGATTACTTAGGGTTTAGTGTTCCTAATATTTTCCTGCTTGGGTTTGGATTGGATTATGACGGGCTGGGGAGAAATTTGGCAGAGATTTATCAATTGACAGAAGATTAACAGGCAATACTGGTGGCGGTTAAAGCGTTTTAAGCTATTACATCTTATTTTGCATTAATATTTGCTATTGAAAAGTCTATTTACCAATATCATTTTACTGTTTTTCTTTCTTAATTGCAGCGGCCAGTATTATTTACGTGGAGAAATTAAGGATGAAAAAAATGAGTATTTGCAAAATGTCAAGATATTGCTTCATTCGGATAAGTTATTGTACTATTCCGGTACTACAGGTGGTTTTGGTATTTCCAGTGTTTCCCACTTTGATTCCCTCACTTTAAGTTTGGATGGTTATGAAAGTAAATCAGTCAGGATCAGTTCCGATGCTTTACTGGAAATTACCATGAAGCCATTATCGAGCAATGCCAGTAAAAACCGGCCCAAGCTGATTTCCATAACCAAAGATCAAAGCCTCAGTTCTAAATACACCTGGTTTGTCAGCGACGAATCCTATTTTTCGTTGGTGGAAAATGAAGTGGTGAATACACAAAAATTTCCGAACACAGGTTTCTCTCTCAATGTAAACAAGGCATCTTACAGCAATATCCGGAGGTTTTTAAATATGCAAAGCGTAGTGCCGCCGGATGCAGTGCGGCTGGAAGAATTGTTGAATTATTTTAACCTCAATTATAAAGAGCCGGAGAGGAATGAATTTTTTAAAATCGAATCACAATTATCAGATTGTCCCTGGAGCAAAGAGAAACGGCTGCTGTACCTTAATGTGAATGCCCGTAAGCTGGATATGAATAATGTACCACCAAGTAACCTGGTGTTTTTAATAGATGCTTCTGGCAGTATGGACTTGCCCAACCGTTTGCCTTTGGTGAAAGCGGCTTTTCAAATGCTGGTAAAAAATTTGCGTCCAATCGATACCGTGTCCATTGTTATTTACGGAGGTACCGTGGCGGTGTGGATGCAGCCAACGAGTGGAGCTGAAAAACAAAAAATTATTCAAAGTATTGAAGAGTTAACAGCCAGTGGTGATACACCGGGAGAATCGGCTATCAGGCTGGCATACACTGTTGCAAAAAGATCGTTTATTCAAAATGGCAACAACAGGGTGATATTGGCAACCGATGGAGATTTTAATGTAGGTGAAACATCAGAAAAAGCATTGGAAGATTTAATAACGAGGGAGCGTCAGTCGGGTGTTTATTTAACCTGTCTGGGTGTGGGCATGGGCAACTACAAAGATTCTAAATTGGAAACACTGGCAAAAAGAGGCAATGGAAATTATGCTTATTTGGATGATATAAAAGAAGCAGAAAAAGTATTGGTAAAAGAAGTAACACAAACTTTTTATGCGGTGGCGGATGATGTGTTTTTGAATGTACAGTTCAATTCTGAGTTAGTAAAAGATTACCGGCTGATTGGCTTTGATAATAAAAGAGATGCCATTGCAGACAGTACCGGTACTTTGGAAGGTGGAGAAATTGGCAGCGGCAATAGTGTGCTGGCAATTTTTGAACTGGATCCAACGATTAACAATGACAGCCTGCTGGCAATAGCCGCAGTGAATAAGCCTTTGGCAGAAGTAAGCTTACGCTACACACCATCTAATACAAAACTTGAAAAGCGGCTTCAATATAAATGCAGTGGCGAATCCATGCCTTTCGGCAGCATCAACAAAGACCTGCAGCTGGGTGCTGCGATATCTATGTTTGGAATGAAATTGCGGCAATCGAAATACCTTCCTGCAAAGACTAACTGGAATGCAATTGAAGCAGTTGCCATCAGTGCCCACAACCCCAATGACTACCTGCAAAAAGAGTTTGTTCAATTGGTGGGTAGTGCAAAAAAAATATACAGCAAATCAAAATTGAAAAAGAAAAAAAACGATGACGATTAACTGAACATTTCTCTCACTTTATCAAAAAAGGATTTGTCGCCTTTCTCCGGTTTGGGTTGAAAATTATTACTCTCCTGCATTTTTTCCAGCATGGCTTTTTCTTCACTGCTAACATGCTGTGGTGTCCAGATGTTTACATGAATCAGCTGATCTCCTTTTTCATAACTGTTTACAGAAGGAAAGCCTTTGCCTTTCAGCCTGAATATTTTACCGCTTTGTGTGCCGGGTGGGATTTTAATTTTTGCTTTGCCATCAATGGTGGGCACCTCTACCTGCGTACCAAACACTGCTTCTGGAAAAGATAAATGAAGATCAAAAGCAACATTCAATCCATCCCGGTGCAACTGTGCATGGGCTTCTTCTTCAATCAAAACAATCAGGTCGCCATTGGCACCGCCACGTTCTCCGGCATTGCCCTTTCCATTCATGCTGAGCTGCATTCCTTCCTGCACACCTGCCGGGATATCAATGGTAACTGTTTCTTCTCCAAAAACTCTTCCATCACCTTTGCAGGCGGTGCATTTATTAGCAATGGTGCTGCCTTCGCCATTACAGGTAGGGCAGGTAGTTACGGTTTGCATTTGCCCCAGGAAAGTATTTTGCACCCTTCTTACCTGGCCGCTGCCACCGCAGGTGCCACAGGTTTGTATGCTGTTTTTATCTTTTGCACCGCTGCCGGTGCAGGTAGTGCAGGATACATATTTTTTTACTTTTACTGTTTTGCTGGCGCCTTTGGCCATCTCTTCATAATTCAATTTTATCTTTATCCGGAGATTGCTGCCACGTACCCCACGGCTACGGCCACCCGAAGAACTGCGGCCACCATTACCACCGCCAAAGAAACTGCCGAATGGGCTTTCATCACCAAAAATATCTCCAAACTGGCTGAAGATATCATCCATATTCATACCAGCGCCACCACCAAATCCGCCACCACCGCTATTTCCACGGCTGGTAGCCTGGTGACCAAACCGGTCGTACTGTGCTCTTTTATCAGCATCACTTAATATTTCGTATGCTTCTGCTGCTTCTTTAAATTTTTCTTCTGCCGGTTTATCGCCGGGGTTTCTGTCGGGGTGAAACTGCATGGCCACTTTGCGGTATGCTTTCTTGATCTCATCCTGCGATGCAGATTTGGCTACCCCTAATATTTCGTAAAAATCTCTCTTCATACCCCTGTCCCCTAAAGGGGAATTTTAATCCCTAAAATTTAGGGTTTGGTTATAATTAAAAAATGTTTGAAATCATAAGCTCCAAATTCCCCTTTAGGGGATAGGGGCTTATTTTCCCACCACCACTTTTGCAAAGCGGATAATTTTATCATTGAGGTAATAGCCTTTCTGTACTTCGTCCACCACTTTGTCTTTGAGTGTTTCTGTTGGGGCAGGTATTTCCGTTATGGCCTCATGCTTCTCTACATCAAATGCAGTGTTGATACTATCCATTGCTTTCAGGCCTTTTGCCTGCAGTGTGTTTCTCAGTTTGCCAAACACTAATTGCACACCTTGTTTTATCTGCTCCAGGTCTTCGCTTTTTTGCAGTTGCTTTTCTGCCCGGTCGCAATCGTCCAGTACATCCAGTAAAGAAGTGATTACTTCCTTTCCTGCAGTTTGAATTAATTCAATTCTTTCTTTGGCATTGCGCCTTTTAAAATTGTCAAATTCAGCAAAGAGGCGGATGTATTTATCTTTTTGTTCGTCCAGTTCTGCCTGTATTTTTTCCACTGCATTTTCAGCTTCAGGATTGCTTAGGTGTGTATTGCCCGGAATATCGGAATCGCTGTTGATGTTCATTGCTTCTTCAACAATTGATTCTTCCATATCGGTATTGCCGGTGCTGTTATTTTGTTCCATATCTGTTGTGTGTTTTTTCTTTCCTCCAAAAGAGAATTTTCTCATTACCCAAAAAACTGTGTGCAAATGTACGATTGTCAAACATTTTGCCAAGCCTGTATTACAGCCAAATTGTCAAGTTTTTAAAGGGATGATGGTTAGATACTGCAGCCCCTGCTGCCTAAACCGTTACATTTGCGCCATGAAAAGTATTATCCTGAATAAAAATATCAGCCGCCGGGTAGAGGTTGGTCATCCGTGGATATTTGCTAATGAGGTAAACAGGGGCAAACTGCTGGATGCTTCGCCAAAACCTGCGGAAATAGTAGAAGTTTATACGCATGATAAAAAATTCATTGGCAAAGGATATGTAAATCCACAGTCGCAGATAATTGTGCGGTTGCTTACGAGGGATAAAAATGAAACAATCGATGAGCAGTTTTTTGTAAACAGGATTCAAAAAGCATGGGAATATCGACAGCAGATTGGTTATACAGAAAACTGCCGCCTCATCTTTGGCGAAGCAGATGATTTGCCGCAACTAATCATTGATAAGTTCAATAATTATTTTGTGATACAAACTTTGGCATTGGGCATTGATGTATGGAAGCCGGCCATTGTAAAAGCCATTGAACAAATTTTTACTCCCAAAGGAATTTACGAACGCAATGATGTGCCAGTAAGAGAACTGGAAGGAATGGAGCAGCACAAAGGTTTTTTATCTGCGGAGTTTGATACCAATATTATTATCCATGAAAATGGAGTAAAGTTTAATGTGGACATTGCCAACGGGCAAAAAACAGGTTTCTTTTTAGATCAGCAGGACAATCGGAAAGCCATTCAGCACATTGTAAAAGATGCGGATGTACTGGGAGCTTTTTGTTATACCGGGTCATTTGAAATTTGTGCTGCACACTACGGTGCTAAAAAAGTTTTGGGGTTAGACATTTCTCAAAACGCCATTGATATGTGCAACAAAAATGCAGCACTCAATGGCATTGAAAATATTTGTGAGTTCACTTGTGTCAACGCATTTGATGTGCTAAAAAACTGGACCAAAGAAGGCAGGCAATGGGATGTGGTCATGCTGGATCCGCCATCCTTTACTAAAAGCCGCAGCAGCATTGACAAAGCCATTTCTGGCTACAAAGAAATTAATTTACGGGGAATGAAATTGGTGAAGCCCGGTGGGTTTTTAGTTACTTCCAGTTGTACCAACTTAGTGGAGCCGGAATTATTTTTAGATATAATTTATGATGCTGCCAAAGATGCCAAGCGCCAGTTGAGGCAGGTAGTTTTTAATGCACAGTCTGCCGATCACCCAATTATAAGAGGGCAGGAGTACACACATTATTTGAAATTTTTGATTGTGCAGGTGATGTAAATATTTTATTGCAACAACTCTTTTATTTTATTTTCTAAATTTTTTCCTTCCCAATCAATGGCGAAAATAATTCCTGTCTTATCCAACAAAAAAGTTGTAGGAATCGCTTCCACACTGTATGTTGCAGCTACAGAAGATTGCCATCCGCCACCATCATTTACCTGGGTATAATTTATTTTATCATGCTGAATGGCATTTATCCAGTCGCTTTTTTTGCTGTCGATAGATACGCCGTAAACTTCAAAGCCTTTGTCTTTATATTTTTCATACAACCTTACCACATTAGGGTTAGCACGCCTGCATGGGCCACACCAGCTTGCCCAAAAATCTATCAATACTACTTTACCTTTTAGCGATGCTAAATTAATCGTATTGCCTTTTATATCCGGCAATGAAATCTCAGGTGCCATTTGTCCAATCTTTACCTGTGCATTGACAGAGTAAACAGCGCATGTCAAT
>JANLQY010000190.1:0-17402 GCA_031368105.1 Chitinophagaceae bacterium | reverse complement strand
CCGGTTCCATCTGTTCCGGCTTCCGTTTTCAGTAGGCATTTTCGCCGCCATCATCTTCATTACCGTCCGTTAGTGGGCTGTTCAGTTTATCAGCTTGCTTGCGGTTGGTATCTGTGGTGTTTTCCATCAGGTCGCCGTCAGCTTTGTGCATTGCCCTTTTAGGGGCTTTGCATGAAACAAAAAGCCCCGCCAGGAATGGCAGGGCTATATTAACTGAAAGATGAGAATTGTTTATGCAGCATCTACAATGTTCAATACATTGTAAGAACCGTTTTTAAGAGAATATTGAACTCCGTTTACTTCCTGAAAGAACTCTACCAGAATCAAATAAAACTTTATACCGGCTCCGGCAGGAACGGCAGCAGGGGTAAGTGTCACCGGAGTGTTTGTACCATCAATTGGAAGATTTGTTACCGGGCTGTATTCAATAGCACTTGTTTCATTTGCAAAATCAACAACTGCATAAGCAGATTTGAAACTTACATGAGTTTCACCTGTAGGATATGAAATATCAATAAACGGCGTAAATGCTGGAATGTCAATTGCACCAGTCGCACCTGTTACAGTGAACGGAGCAAACAGCACACCGCCTAAAGCGGCACTATCATTGAAATCAAAATCTATCAACAGAGCCAATGCAGCAGGGTCAACGATACCAATCGCAACAGTTCTATCACCCCGGAGAGAAGTTGTATCATAGTTTTTGATTTGTGTCATAACCTGGGTTAACCGGCTGGTAATCCTGTTATCAGCAGCGTTCATCATCAGGGTACGAACTGAATTACGAAGAACCTTGCCAGCAGTTGCAGCACTTCCAAATTCAGAACCGTTTTCACGGGTACGCTGAAAATTTGGGTCGTTTGCGATACGGTCAGCAGATACACCGCTTTTTGTTTTTACAAGATGTCCATCCTGGGTTTTATAGAAGGTCATATCCTGTAGTGTACCTTCTATTTTTAAAATGCCTTTTAACTTTGCCATTGCTTTAAATTTATGAGTTAGAAAAGAAAATATTTTTACTTCTAACATAAAATTATTATCCTCTAAACCTTATACCAAACAAGCACTTCCGTTCTCTACACTTCCTGCCGATATTTCCATCAACTACCATTTATTCCAACTAAATAAAGTAGTAAATTTGTGTACAGCTTCTTAATGTTTTAAGTATAGCTGAAGTATGGATAATGTATTAAATCAATTATAAAAATGGAAAGAGTATGTATTTATCCAAAAGATGTCCAGGTAGTAACTGGTAAAAGTGAACGCTGGGGCAGGGATATTATCAAGAAGATTAAAACTAAGTTCAGTAAACAGGACCATCAACTTGTAACTATTGACGAGTTCTGTAATTACATGGGGTTAGATACTGTTACGGTTAAGCAGTTGCTTCGGGCTTAGTATTTTTTTTGTTTAACCTACTTTTTTTAGAAAAAAAGTAGGGCAAAAAAACCGCCCCCTTACTGTAGTAGCTTGGAAGGGGTAAGGTTAGAAACCTGCGAGGGAGTATAAATACAATGACTACGCCACTTTCAGCTTCCTGGGTAATATTGCAGGTTGCAGCATCTGAACCGGCATAACCGCCTTTAACTCATATATCTTCCTGAATTTTTCTAATAATTGGTTTGAAAACTGTATCGTTGGGGTCACAAAGGCTTCACAGAAATGTGGGGCTTTTTTATTTATAAAAACTAATTCGAAACTACTTAGAAAGTTTCTTAGGCATCTTTACCATCACATCCGACCCTTTGGCAAGAAATATAGAAACCGGTTTTACATTCTGTATAAAAGGAACAAAGGGTGCTCCGTAAAGTTTTTCAACATCACAGTCAAGCCGGTAATAAGTAACGGGGTACACCTGCCAGCGGGGATGAGCAAGCGAGTACTCAATGGTAGTAGTTTCATTTAGTTTATTGTATCCATAGTAGTGCTCAAAAATAAATTCTTCTTCAGAGCCTGGTACAATATCCTTTAATACAGGATTGGCTTTTACCCACATCGAATTCCAGTCCTGATTTTTCTTTTTCCAGTTGTAGGTTACTTGCAGTTCATGGTTTTTAAGATTAATGGCATGATTCATTTTGGCGGTACTGTAATGTTCGTTATAGAAAAGATTGGCCATACCAGCCACTAAAAACTGTGGCACTATTTCAGAAATAAAACCAACACCTCTTCTCCAGGTTTTGCCATCAAAATATTTGATATAGTAACGCAGATTTACTTCCTCAAAATTTATAAAGCTCGGCCATTTAATGCCCATTACTTTGGTATTGTTAAATAAAAAACCAACCACACTTACAATGGCTTTTCCTTTGTATAGGTCCAGTTCGGTATAAGGCGGCAGATGCGGTTGTAAAATGGCAGCATCTACATCATAATTAAACATAGTAAGGTATTCCCAGCGGGCAGATAAAAATATTTTTGAAGCCATACTAACTTATTTTTTGTGGTTGGATACCAGGCTTTGCATACGAATAACGTTTTATCAATTCTGTTGTGTAGTACCCGTCAATCCCATTGCTGCAGACGGACGATACTTTATCCAGGTGAAGAAAACCATCTTCAGAAACAACGTCACTGTCAATTTGTATTGATATTATTTTTCCAATCACCAGAAAGGTATCATTTAATTCAATGGGAATAATTTGTTGCAGCGATAATGCATATTTAATACTGCTTTCTTTTACAAATGGGGCTGCAATGTTTTCCTGAAACTCCGGTGTCAACCCCACTTCTTCAAACTCGCTAACGCCAGCTTCATACTTTGCACTTGTTTGATGGGCCTGCTGCACAAAAGAAGGATGGATATGATTGATGGTGTAAACTTTTGTTGCCTGAATATTAGCCAGCGTATGTGGGGCTGCTTTTACAGGCCGGTTGATATATCCAACCAACGGCGTATTGGAACCTATGTGTACAATACTGCTGAAAATGCCAAGGTTAATTTGCCCCAGCTCATTTACAGTGCCAATAAGGTTTACAGACTTAAAGCCCGTAAGGCTGTTGATAAAATTAGCCCTGTAAAAACGTTCCCATGATTCTATTTCTTTATTGCTATAGGATGCCATTCTGGTAATTTATAAACAGTTAAACATTCCTTACTCAAAATTGTTTTATAGCGATATGAATTCAATCAGCCTGATTTTTCCACACCAGCTTTTTAAAGAACATCCTGCCTTGCAAAAAAAAAGGCAGGTGTACCTGCTGGAAGAATGGCTTTTCTTTCGTCAATATAATTTTCATCAACAAAAAATAATACTGCATCGCTCCGGGATGAAGTTTTATGAAGCATATCTCAAAAAACAAAAGTATAACGTTCATTATATTGATAGCACCGATGAACGAAATGATGTAACAAAATTGATTACATTTTTATCGCAACAAAAAATTACCAATATCTATATTGCCGATGTTGTAGATTATTGGTTAACTAAACGCATCGGGGCTGCTTGTAAAAAATATTCCATCAAATTAACCGTTTATGCGTCGCCATCTTTTCTGAATACAATGGATGAAGTGGCTGATTATTTTAGTAAAAAGAAAACTTATTTTCAAACAGATTTTTATGTTCAGCAACGAAAGCAGCGTAAACTATTATTGGAAGCTGATGGCAAACCTACGGGCGGTAAATGGACTTTTGATGCAGATAACCGGATGAAATTTCCTACAAAAGAAATTGTACCTACAATTAACTTTCCTAAAGTAAGCAGTTACATAACAAAAGCAATCCAATATGTGCAGCAACATTTTCCTCAAAATTATGGAAGTGCGGATGCCCCTCATTTTTTTGTAGCCACTTTTAAAGAAGGAGAAGAGTGGCTGAGTGATTTTTTGAAAAACCGGTTTGAAAAATTCGGGATGTATGAAGATGCGATTGTTGCTGATGAAAGTATTTTACAACACTCGGTACTTACGCCCATGCTCAACACCGGCTTATTAACGCCGCAACAAATACTGGATGCTGTAATGCAGCATGCAGCCCAAAACAATATTCCCTTAAATTCATTGGAAGGGTTTATCCGTCAAATTATTGGCTGGCGGGAATTTATCCGCATTGTATATGAACGGGAAGGCAGTAAACAACGCACCACTAACTACTGGAAGTTTACACGAAAAATTCCAAAAAGTTTTTGGACAGCAAACACCGGAATTGCTCCCATTGATATTACCATCAGGAAAGTTTTACAAACCGGCTATTGCCATCATATTGAAAGGCTGATGGTATTGGGGAATTTTATGCTGCTCTGTGAGTTTGACCCGGATGAAGTGTATCGCTGGTTTATGGAAATGTTTATTGATGCGTATGATTGGGTGATGGTGCCAAATGTGTATGGTATGACACAGTTTGCCGATGGCGGATTGATGACAACCAAACCCTACATAAGTGGCAGTAATTATTTAATGAAGATGAGTAACTACGAAAAAGGAGGTTGGCATCAGGTGTGGGATGGATTGTTTTGGCGTTTTATGCATATACATAGGGATTTCTTTTTGCAAAATCCAAGGTTGGGTATGCTGGTAGGCACATTTGATAAAATGACGGATGAAAAAAGAAATACACATTTAGCAAATGCAGAAAAATATTTAACCAGCTTATGATAAGAAAGAGACCATGGAACAGGGTAAACCTGCCAGTGTATAGCATTAGCAGCAAAATGGGTGACAACTGCAACATGCACATCATCACTTATGCTTCGCAGATAAGTATGAAGCCAAAGCGTTTTATCTGCGGCATTTATAATGGCTCACAAACTTTATTAAATATAGAAGCATCTGGTGAATTTGTATTGCAATTGCTTGCAGATACCCAATACAGGTTGGTTGATTTGCTGGGCAAAAAATCGGGAAAAACCATTGATAAAATAAGTCGTCTGCAAAAACGAAATGAACTAACAACATGGAATGATTTTTATGTTCTAAAAAACTGTTTGGCTGTTATGCAGTTAAAAGTAATCAGCCATTTTGAAGGCGGAGACCATAAAGGTTTTTTATGTGACGTGGTGGCATATAAAAATCTGAATGAAGGAAATAAGCTTACGCTAGATACCTTGAGAGAAAAAAAACTCATTCGCATTTAACATGAAAACGGTAAAAAAAGAAAACCTGCCAGTAAAAATATGTGTGGTATGTAACAAACCATTTAGCTGGCGAAGAAAATGGGAGAGGGTTTGGGAGGAAGTAAAATATTGCAGTGATAAATGCAGGATGAATAAAAATAAACAATGAACTCGCAATGACAATAGCAGCTAATTTAAGTGTGGCAGACATTGACCGCATTATAGAAATGGCCTGGGAAGACCGGACAAGTTTTGAGGCAATTGAAATGCAATTTGGCTTAAAACAGCAGGATGTAATAAAACTGATGCGGAAGGAAATGAAGCCTGGCAGTTTTAAACTGTGGAGAGAAAGAACAAAGGGCCGCAGCACCAAACATGAAGCATTAAGAACTGATGAAATAGACAGGTTTAAATGCAGCCGCCAGAGAGCAATTACTCATAATAAAATCAGCAAGCGATAATATGAACCTGAATTTATTTTCTGAAACGCCGGATAATATTGCGGATGATTTTCCTACTTCTTATCAGCAGATTATTGAGCGGATAAACCATATCAATCCCATTCAATATAGCAAGACAAGAAATTTTATCAATGGAGCTGTCACTTATTTATCACCATATATTTCAAGAGGTGTTATTTCTGTAAAACAGGTGATGGATGCTATTTTGCAAAAAGGCCACAAACCTTGCCAGGTAGAAAAATTTTTGCAGGAGCTGGCATGGCGGGAATATTATCAACGGGTATGGCAACATTCCGGTGATGGTATCTGGAAAGATATTAAACAACCACAGCCTGATGTATTGCATCATCAAATGATTAAAGCTGTTGAACATGCAGCAACTGGTATTGATGTAATTGATGAACAGATAAAAAAATTGTACGGCAGCGGTTACATGCACAATCATGTGCGTATGTACACTGCATCGCTGGTTTGCAATATGGCCAAAGCACACTGGCTGCAGCCATCAAAATGGATGTATTATCATTTACTTGATAATGATATTGCCAGCAACAATTGTAGCTGGCAATGGGTGGCAGCAGCATTTGCTTCAAAAAAATATTATTTCAATCAGGAGAATGTAAACAAATACAGCTTTGGTAATCAGCAAAATACTTTTATAGATAAACGGTATGAAGAAATAATATCCATGCCTGTTCCCGATACATTAAAGCCAACTACTGATTTATCATTACAAACAAAACTACCGGCTACTGAAATTCCTGCATTGGATATCAACAAACCAACACTCATTTATAATTCATATAATCTGGATGCGACGTGGAGAAAAGACGAAGACGTAAACCGGGTTTTATTATTGGAGCCATCCCATTTTGAAAAATATCCAGTAAGCGAAAAGGTAATGCAGTTTATCATTGACTTATCAAAAAATATTGATGGCATTGTACTGTGTACCGCAGAAATTGCTGATATTCTTAATCTGTATAAAAATTCTTCTTCATTGGACACCGGTTGGATTATTTCAAAAGAACATCCCGCCTTTACTTATTATCCCGGTATCAAAGACAGCAGGGACTGGATGTTTTCTGAAGTAAATGGTTACTACAACTCCTTTTTTTCATATTGGAAAAAATGTGAAAAGTTTTTGAGATAAATCCGCATCCAACAACTAGCTGCCTTCTGTCTGGAATTTCTTCCATTCTTCCCCAATTGTTTTTTCCAACAAGAACTTTAGCTCAACAATTAAAAAATATTTGTTCACAGCATTTAAGGTTATTGTTTATGAAATCCCACTGTTTTTAATGACAACGTTCTACTAAGTAGAATGCAGGTAGCAGATGTGTTCTAAACTAAACTGAATTTTCAATAATTTTTCAAATTTGTAAACTTTTTAAAAAAATTTTTGTTTATAGTTTACACGAAATAATTAAACAAAATAATATTGCTGATTACAAGCTTGTAAAGATTTTTTTTATAAATTAAACCATATGTATATGCATTTAACACTACTGGGGATTCTCCCAATCGCAACTAACAATTACGTGGCCTTCACATTTTTTGTAGGCACTATGGCCATGATGGCCGCTTGTGTTTTCTTTTTCTTTGAGCTGAACAGTGTACCGCAAAAGTGGCGCACATCCGTTCTTGTTTCTGGTCTTATCACTTTTATTGCTGCAGTACATTATTATTACATGAGGGGCTACAACCTGGAAACAGGTGAGTCGCCAGTATTCTTTCGTTATGTTGACTGGATTTTAACAGTGCCGTTAATGTGTGTAGAATTTTACCTGATTACAAAAAAAGCAGGTGCCAAATCAGGGTTGCTTTGGAAACTCATTTTTGCATCTGTTGTAATGCTGGTAACCGGCTACATTGGCGAAGCCATTTACGGCAAAGAATCTCAAAGCTGGATTTGGGGATTGATAAGCGGTCTTGCTTATTTTTACATTGTGTACCTCGTTTGGTTTGGTGAAGTAGCTACACTTGCAGGTAATGCAGGGCCAGCAGTTGCCAAAGCGGTAAAAACCTTAGGTTGGTTTGTGCTGGTTGGATGGGCTATTTATCCAATCGGGTATATAGCAGGTACTGCAGGTGGCCTGTTTGGCTTCCGGGTTTTTGAAGGGCTTTCTATGGATATTGTTTACAACATTGGTGATGCCATCAATAAAATTGGTTTTGGGCTGGTGATTTATACATTGGCACAATCTGATAAGACAGCATCTCCATCCTATGCTTAACCGATATCGGGAAGTGCAATACGAATTGTATTGCACTTCTCACTTTTTTAAAATTCAGCTTTTAAAAAACATTGTATGCTAAGGATTGTATTATTATTATCAGGCTTTTTGCTGTTGTTATTTCAACAATATATTTTACCCTTTAATAACAGCACACAATTCATTATTTTTTTATCAGGAATACTTTTATTAGGTGTGCCTCATGGAGCGGCGGATTTACTGGTAGCCACACAAAATGCAAACAGCAGTAAAAAATCATTCTCAAAATTTAGATTTCTAACAGTCTATATTTTACGGCTTTTTGCCTTTGCTGCCATCTTGTGGTTTTTCCCGTTAGCAGGCAATCTTTTGTTCATACTTTTTGCTGCTTACCATTTTGGAGAAACAGATTTATACCAGTTTAAGACCAATACAATTTCAGGCAAAGCATTCGTTATCTTTTATGGATTGCTAATACTTTCTGTAATCCTGCTGCATCATTTTGAAGAAGTAAAACCTTTGTTTCAACTATTCAGAGCCGGTAAGCAAAATGCAGTTTTTATTAATTGGCTTGATGCAAACCGTTACAACGTCATCTCTGTTTCAGGAATATTATTTTTTACAGCAACATTTATTTATTTTCTAAGGAACAGTAATACCGACACAAACGATAAAGGACAGTTCCTCATCCGCTTTGCAATTATTTTATTAATCTTATTCAACCTGCCCATGCTGCTTGGTTTTACATTCTACTTTGTTGTATGGCATTCTGTTTTATCGCTCAATAATATTACTGCTTATCTAAGAAAGAATAATTCTTATACCCAAAACAGCATCAAGAGGGAAATAATATTGTATAGTGTTTTGGCAATTGTTGGAATTGCCTTGTTTGGTTTAACAGGTTTTATGTTTATCAACAGCAGTGCTATGGTGGGTTACCTATTTTTAGGTCTTGCTGTGCTTACCGCACCGCACATGCAAATTATGCATGACATGTACAACAGCTTACGGCAAATAAAATCTGCAGAAAATTAAGCATCACCAGAAAATTATTTTAAAATAAAACTTTACTCAATGTTCAAAAAATTCAAGGCGTCAGAATTATTAATCGTAGCCATGGTGGTTGTACTGATTTTTGTATCAGAATATTATTATGTAATATTAAAAGACCCCAACAGAGCCATCTTCATTGGACTGTGGCCCCCAACTATTATGGGATTACTCATCTTTTTCAATATGAAAAAAAATCAATAAGTTATTATGGAAAACAATACGGATATCATCGTTTTAACGAGTGTTATTATTGTACTTTTTCTTGTATTCATCATTGCTACAGTAAGAGAGCTTAACACTATAAGTACCACAAAATTTGTGGAGAAAGAAGAAGGTGGGCCAAGAGCAGAAATGATGCGTTTCATCGGGAAACTTTTTACAGACGACAGGATTGATGCCGGTAAGAAAATTACATTCATGAATGCGATGAAACCTATTATTGAAGATTTGAATGGGGAAGAAGAAGTAAAGAAAGAATGAAAAATACAACTATGCCTAAGCTCTTGTAATAACTCAAGAGATGGAAGCATCAAATGGTGTTATCCTTGTAATTGATTCTGTAATTATGCTAAGTAAAAGGTTGAATGGATTATCAAAAATTTATGAATGTGTCAATTTGATATGGCTATATTTTTTCGGTATCTGTTAACTGAAAGAAATGCTGCCAATCTTTTACGAAAAAAGTATTTGTATGTCTTCGCATGTAATTTTTTAGATGATTGAATCTTGTAACTGGGATATAAAATAAATTATTGCTTCCTCAGCAAATTATCAATCATCCCATTAAAAATAAAATAATGAAATGGAAGCAAGCTGTACCAGTACAACCTACCCCATAATCCTTTAGGGCGAAAGGTGGCTGTTTGCCGCAGGTGAAGTTGGTTTTCAACTTCAAGGATTTTAAATTCCAGGCAGGCTTCGCCTGGCAGTTTCATTTCTGCATACAACAATAATCTTTTGTCTTGCTTGTCAGCAATGAGTACCCGCCAAAAATCGAGGGCATCGCCAGCGTTGATGATATTATTGTTGGTGCGGCCACGGCGCAGGCCAACACCACCAACAAATTTATCTGCAACCCCACGGACCCTCCATAAAAAATTTCCATAGTACCATCCTTTTTCGCCGCCGATGCTCCACACATTTTTCAATACTTCTTCAGGATGTTCTTTAATGGGCCGCAACTTTAAATCTTTAAAGCAGCCAAAGCTGGGCACATTGATGTACTGCATCATTTGCTGTGGCGTGTTACTGCTTACAAAGGCATCTTTCCAGCTTGAGCATACAAGGTTTTGTTCTATTTTTTCAAAGGCCAGTTGTACTGCAGATTTATATGGCAGCAATTCAATTTGTAACTGTGCTGCCAAATCATTTGGCCTGCACACTACATCTACTTTCATGCTGTTTACCAAATTGATGGCAAGCGGGTAAGAAGTAGCCGTTACAAAATACAGCCAGTAAGATGAGAGCCTTGGTGTCATTACCGGCAGGATAAAAATGCGGCGTTTCAATCCCCTCACTTTGGAAAATTGCAGCAGCATTTCTTTATAAGTGAGCACACCCCGCCCGCCAATATCAAAAGTCTTGTTGTATGTATTTTTATTCAGCAGGATGCCTGTTAAAAACTGTACCACATTCCGCACAGCAATTGGCTGGCATTTTGTGTTTAGCCATTTTGGGGTAATCATTACCGGCAGCTTCTCCACCAAATCACGGATGATTTCAAAAGAAGCACTTCCAGAACCGACAATAATACCTGCCCGTAAAATACTAAGCGGTGTTTTGCTTTTTGCCAAAACTTCTTCCACCTGCAAACGGGAACTCAGGTGCTTTGATAATTTTACTGCATTGCTGATGCCGCTGAGATAAATAATTTGTTGGGCTTTTGTAGGGGCAAGCAGACGGATAAAATTTTCAGCACAGGTTGCTTCAGCTTCATCAAAATGTTTGGTGCCGCCGCTCATGGAATGAATGAGGTAATAAGCAGCATCAATATTCTCTGGCAACGCAGCATCCGCAGTTGGCTGCAAAAAATCAATCTCCACAATTTTTACCTGCTCATGCAAATGCTCTGCTTCAAAACGGATTTTATTGCGCACACAGCAATGCAATGTATGCCCCTGTTCCAGCAAAACCGGAATCAGCCGCTGGCCAATGTAGCCATTTGCACCAGTTAGCAAAATATTCATTTGTACAAAGTAATTGTTAATTTTAAACAATAAATTCCTTTTATTGTTTAAGCACATAAACAAACACAAATGGAATCACTTAAAGGAAAAAATGTATTAATCATTGGTGCCACCGGCGGCATAGGAAGTAAAACAGCCAGGTTGCTGGCAGGGAGCGGAGCTAATCTTTTTATTGCGGCAAGAAATAAAGAAAAACTACAGTCGCTTGCAGATGAAATCAAACTCAGCAGCGATAAGATTTTTGCACTGGACATCAGCAAGCCTGATGAAGTAGCTGCATTAAAAGAAAACTTTTTTTCTCAATACCCAACGATAGATGTGTTGCTGAATGCAGCAGGCATCGGCATCATCAAATCAAGCGAAGTACTAAGTGAAACAGAATTTTTACAGACGCTGAACTATAATTTGTATGGCCCTTTTCTATTGGTGAAAGCCTTTTTGCCAAAAATGAAAGAAACAAAAAAAGGGTTGATAATAAATATCCCCGGTATACTTGGCAAAGTACCCATGGCGGGTGCGGCTGCTTACAGCGCTTCCAAATATGGGTTGGTGGGGATGATGCAAAGTATCCGTGAAGAATTAAAACGTACTGAAATACGGATTACGAATTTATTTCTCGGTGGTGTGGATACGCCTTTTTGGGATACAATTGATTTGAGGGTGCAGCGTGATAAAATGGTGATGGCCGAAGAAGCCGCAAAGGCTATCTGGTTTTTATGCCAGCAGCCAACAAGTGGCGTGGTAAGTGAAATGGTGATACAGCCTTTTAATCACCAGGCAATATAGAAATTGTATTACTTTTAGATTTTATAAAACTAATGTAGAGCCGACTGCTTTTATTTACATTAATCCGGTGAGTTATTTCCATCGGCATCATGTTTCTTTTCAAAAAATACCTGCTATAATAAAATAGTCACTAACGAAATAATTATTTTATTTTTTTTACTTTCTATTCTTGCAGAGCTAGAAAAAAAATGATTCCCTCCTTAATAATTGGTTTGAAAACTGTACTATCGAGGTCACAAAAGCTTCACAGAAATGTGAGGCTTTATTTTTTTTGCCATTTGAATGATAAGTTTTTTCTAAAACGAAACCTTTAAAAACAAAAAGGGAAATACCCTTAGTTCTTAGTATAATAATTTCATTCTTCGGATTTTAAAATTATTTTTGATTCAAACTTTTTATTATGAAGCATGCTTATGTATTTCCGGGCCAGGGTTCACAGTTTAGTGGGATGGGAAATTTTTTATATGATACCAATTCAGCTGCAAAAGATTTGTTTGAACAAGCCAATGCGATGGCAGGTTTCCGCATTTCTGATGTGATGTTTTCAGGAACAGATGAAGACCTGAAAAAAACCAATGTAACACAGCCTGCTGTATTCTTACATTCCGTGATTGCATTTAAAACCATTGCGGATGCCAAACCGGAAATGGTGGCCGGTCATTCATTGGGAGAGTTTAGTGCATTAGTGGCCAATAATGTTTTGAGTTTTGAAGATGCTTTTAAATTAGTAAATATCCGGGCAGCTGCCATGCAAAAAGCCTGCGAATTAAATCCATCTACCATGGCAGCGGTGCTGGCTTTGGCAGATGAAAAGGTAGTAGAGGTATGTGCCAAAGTACAGCGTGAAACCGGTGAAGTGGTAGTAGCGGCTAATTTCAATTGCCCCGGGCAGCTGGTGATCAGTGGTTCCATTAAAGGAATTGAAATTGCCTGCGAACAAATGAAAGCAGCAGGTGCTAAAAGGGCATTGGTATTGCCGGTTGGTGGAGCATTTCATTCTCCATTAATGTTGCCTGCCAAAGAAGAACTGGCGGCAGCTATTAAAGCAACCATTTTCAACAAAGCATCTTGCCCGGTTTATCAAAATGTGGTGGCAAGAGCCGTAACAAATCCTGCCGAAATAAAACAAAATTTAATTGATCAGTTAACCGGTGCTGTAAGGTGGACACAGAGTGTACAAGCCATGATAGCAGATGGTGCTAGCCGTTTTACAGAAGTAGGGCCAGGAAAAGTATTGCAGGGTTTGGTGCAGAAAATTAATAAAGAAATGTTAGTAGATGGGGTAAATTAATTCATCGAATAAATGGTTAATAAAATTAAAAAACGGGATGTGTTATACATCCCGTTTTGCTTTACATCAATAATTTAATTACAGCGTTTTCAATACTTCATTCATACTCCTCACTGCATCTGCACTTTTATTAAAAGCAGCCTGTTCATCTGCACTTAGTTTAAAGTCAAGAATTTTTTCACATCCGTTTTTACCAATGATAACCGGTACGCCAAGGCAAATATCCTTTTGTCCGTATTCACCATCCAGTGCAACACAGCAGGAAAATAATTTCTTCTCATCTCTCAAAATGGCTTCTACCAATGCACATGCTGCAGCACCCGGTGCATACCAGGCAGAAGTTCCTATCAGTGCAGTCAGCGTTGCGCCACCCACCATGGTGTCTTTTACAATCTTGTCCTGTTGTTCTTTGCTTAAAAATTCAGTAACAGGAACGCTGTTCCAGGTAGCTTTGCTGATTAACGGAATCATAGTAGTATCACCATGTCCACCTACAACTACTGCACTTAAATCAGAAGGGCTACAATCAAGATGCTGGCTTAGTTGATACTTAAAACGGCTGCTGTCAAGCGTTCCACCCATTCCAATGATCCTGTTTTTGGGTAATCCTGTAGCAGTAAGTGCCAGCTGGGTCATCGTATCCATTGGGTTACTTACAATGATGATGATTGTATTGGGAGAATGCTTTAAAATATTTTGTGCAACTGTTTTTACAATGCCTGCATTTACTCCAATCAGTTCTTCTCTTGTCATGCCCGGTTTACGTGGCAGGCCCGAGGTAATTACTACTACATCACTATTGACTGTTTTGCTGTAGTCATTGGTGCTGCCAATAATTTTTGTGTCAAAGCCAAGCAGAGTGGCGGTCTGCATCATATCCTGTGCCTTGCCCTCGGCAACTCCTTCTTTAATATCCAATAATACCAACTCTGTACAAAGTTCTTTACGGGCAATATTATCAGCACAAGTAGCACCTACGGCTCCTGCACCTACAACAGTAACTTTCATGATAAAAACATTTTTTATGATTAGAAGAATAAATTTTTCGGGTAAAGGTAATCGTTTACAAGATTGTGTCAGGCGTAAATAATGAGTTTATTTCACTGCATCTAAAATTGCAGGCACACCCACATTGCCCACAAAGGCTTTAGCAAGTTTGCCGCTGGCATCATACACAAAAAGAGAAGGGTAAGTTCTTAACTGAAACCTGCTGCCAAGGGTATAGTTCAGGTCTTGTGCCATAATGATATTGGGCATGGAGGCAATATTATAATCTTCATAAAAACTTTTGATAAGGCTGAATGCAGCTGGAGAAACCATTACGATCTGCAGGTCTTTTAATTCTTTTTTATAAGCCAGGAGCTCTTTGGTTTCTTTCTGGCAATGATCACAATCTGGATTAAAGAACATCATCACAAAAGGTTTATTCTTTTTTAACTGATCACTGGTAAATGCAGTACTGTCGGGAGCTTTGTATATTTTAAAAGAAGGGGCATTTTGAATGTTGTTAAGTGTGGCTGCTGTTGCATCATTTTGTGCAAAACATAATAAATTGCTGCTGGTAAATAAAAATAGGATGATTAATTTTTTCAAGTTGAAATTTTTTGTAAATCTAATTGCTTTGTTTTAAAAGATGTTGTTAACACAGTTAGTCAATAAGGCATCATTGACATTATGCTGTAGAAAACCTGCACCATTCAAATTTCCTAATTAGCATTACTATCATTACTTTCGCAGCCGGTTCAAATAAGAAACGGTTCTTACATACTTAAATAAAAAAATAATGGCAACTACAGCAGACATGCGTTCGGGGCTTATCATCAAAGTAGATGGCAGCCTTTACACAGTAATTGAATTTGGACAAAATAAAACGGCCCGTGCAGCTGCAAAAGTGTGGGCAAAATTAAAAGGCGTTGATAACAGCCGTACCATCGAACTTACCTGGAACAGTGGTGAAACTATCTTTCCGGTGAGAGTAGAAAAGAAAACCTATCAATATTTATATAAAGATGATACCGGCTACAGCTTTATGGACACGGAAACTTTTGAACAAATAACGGTTCCGGAATCAATGGTAGACGCTCCTAAATTTTTAAAAGATGGCCAGGAAGTTTCAGTATTGATTAATGGTGAAACGGATCAGCCAATGGGAGTGGAGTTACCAGATAAAATTGTATTGCTGGTTACTTACAGCGAGCCTGGTATGAGGGGAGATACAGCCACCAAGACTTTGAAGCCAGCCACAGTAGAAACCGGAGCCAATGTGAATGTTCCACTTTTTGTGAATGAAGGGGAGCTGATAAGGGTAAATACCAAGACGGGGGAATATGTAGAACGGGTAAAAGAATAATCAGGATATTAATACAATAAATGGGTTGATTTAATAAATCAGCCCATTTGTATTTTTGTCTTTTTTTGCCGTTTTTTGCAATTTTTAGAATGTTTTTACCCAAATTCTCCCCATTTTTTACATTTTTTTGAGTTTTTATTTTTTTTTAAATAATTGGAATTTTGATAAATCATTCCATACCTTAGCAGCCCGATTGCTAAAAAAAACCTTTTAATTTCCAAACATGGACATCAAACAAATCCAGGAGCTTGTAAAGCTCATCAACAAAACCAATATTGGCGAAATTACCATTGAAGAAGAAGGTGTAAAGATTACTGTAAAACAGAAAAAAGATCCCGTACAACATATTGTTGCCAATGCTGGCCAGTTCTCAGGGTCGGCTTTTGCTCCGGCTGCAGCACCGTCACCAGCACCAGCCCCGGCTGCAGCACCACCAGCACCAGCTCCTGCACCCAAGGCTGATAATTTTGTTACCATTAAAAGTCCGATGATTGGTACTTTTTACCGCCAGAGCGGACCGGGCAAACCCATTTTTGCAAGTGTTGGCGACGAGGTTAGTGTTGGTAAAGTAGTATGCATCATCGAAGCAATGAAGCTGTTCAACGAAATAGAAAGTGAAGTAAGCGGCAAAATTGTGAAGATTCTTGTAGAAGATGCCAGCCCTGTTGAATATGATCAGCCATTGTTTCTTGTTGATCCTTCTTAAGTAAAAAATAAAAAGTCAAAAGTCAAAAAAATGGCGTCGCCGTTGGCTTTGTCTTAATTTTTAATTTTTCACTTTTAATTTTTCAAACGTGTTTAAAAAAATATTGATTGCCAACCGTGGAGAAATTGCCCTGCGTATCATTCGTACCTGTAAAGAAATGGGTATTAAAACGGTGGCTATTTATTCTACTGCTGATAAAGAAAGTCTGCATGTAAAATTTGCAGACGAGGCAGTATGTATTGGTAAGCCTGCCAGTTCAGAATCTTATTTGAATATTCCACACATCATGGCGGCTGCAGAAATCACCAACTCCGATGCCATTCATCCGGGTTATGGATTTTTAGCAGAGAATGCAAAGTTTGCACAGATATGTACTGAAAGTGGGATCAAGTTTATAGGGCCTACGCCAGATATGATCAATGCAATGGGTGATAAGGTCACAGCCAAGCAAACCATGATTGCTGCTGGTGTGTCGGTGGTACCGGGTGTAGATGGATTGCTGGAAAGTGTAGCGCATGCAAAAAAATCGGCAATAGAAGTAGGCTACCCGGTAATACTAAAAGCTACTGCCGGTGGCGGAGGCAAAGGCATGAGGGTGGTATGGAATGAAGAAGAAATTGAAAAAGCTTTTGATAATGCCAAAACAGAAGCTGCTGCATCTTTTAAAAATGATGGCATCTACATGGAAAAATTTGTAGAGGAGCCACGCCATATTGAAATACAAATAGCAGGCGATCAATTTGGAAATGTGTGTCATTTAAGTGAGAGGGATTGCAGTATTCAGCGCCGCCATCAAAAGCTGGTGGAAGAATCACCTTCGCCATTTATGACGAATGAATTGAGAGAAAGGATGGGTGATGCAGCCATCAAAGCTGCCAGTGCTATTAACTATGAAAGCGTTGGTACCATTGAGTTTTTGGTAGATAAGAATCGCAATTTTTATTTTATGGAAATGAACACCCGTATCCAGGTAGAGCATTGCGTTACCGAAGAAGTGGTGAGTTACGATTTGGTAAAAGAGCAAATAAAAATAGCTGCAGGCCATAAAGTAAGTGGCAGAAATTACTATCCAAAAATGCATGCCATTGAGTGCCGCATCAATGCAGAAGATCCGTTCAATGATTTTCGTCCAAGCCCCGGTAAAATAACAGTGTTACATACTCCCGGCGGCCATGGTGTAAGGGTAGACAGTCATGTATATGCAGGCTATACCATACCACCTTATTATGACAGCATGATTGGTAAATTGATAACTATTGCACAAACAAGAGAGGAAGCTATTGATACCATGCACCGGGC
>JANLQY010000160.1:0-20486 GCA_031368105.1 Chitinophagaceae bacterium | reverse complement strand
CCGGTGGTTTTACTTTCTGGATTGAGCTGAATGAAAAAGTAGATTCTTTTAAATTGCGTACCGAAGCAATGAAGCATAAAATTTCTATTGTGCCGGGAAAAATATTTTCTGCCAGCATTGATTATTCGAATTACATACGCATTAGTTTTGGAAAGCCGTGGAGTGAAGATGTTGACTATGGATTGATGCTGCTGGGGAAGTTGATAAAGAAAATGATTTAGTGGTGAATAGTCAATGGTAAATTTTCAATAGCAATTGTTTGGAATAAAAAATACAAATTTTTTTACTGCTTAATAAATAATAACAAATGAAACAACAGTTAGCACATGTAGCCATTGTAGTGGAAGATTATGATGAAGCAATTATTTTCTACACTCAAAAATTAGGGTTCAATTTAATTGAAGACACCGTATTGAGTGAAACCAAAAGATGGGTGCTGGTAGCGCCACCCGGCACTAATGGATGCAAACTTTTACTGGCACAAGCAGCAACGGAAGAACAGAAAAACAGGATAGGCAATCAAACTGGCGGAAGGGTGTTTTTGTTTTTGCATACGGATGATTTTTGGCGGGATTATAATAATTATGTTGAAAAAGGTATCCACTTTGTAAGGCTTCCTGTTACAGAGGAATACGGTACTGTGGCAGTGTTTGAAGATCTGTATGGAAATCTTTGGGACTTGATAGGGCCGGCAGTTTGATGATGGATTTTTAATGTTGAACATTTAATATTTTTATTCGCCATTCACCAATCAATGTTATTTAATAAAGCGCAACTGCCCCTTCAAAAGGTGATCGACCTTTTTAGAGAGCATGGATTTTAACTTAGGTCGACCACCTTATTCGTTAACCAATCCACATTGATTCACCATTCACCATTGCTGTTTTTTTCCTACCTTCCCAATATGAAACATTTTAAGTTTTACAGCAAAGAAGATATTTTATCTATTACCAAAATTCGCCGTTTTGAAACCAAACTGGGGGAACGGTTGCAAAATATTAAATCGGAAGGAGACTGGACACAACAGTTGCAGCAATCATCTGCAAAGTATGTGCTGCTGGGCATTCCGGAAGATATTGGTGTAAAAGGAAACTACGGCATTGGCGGTGCCGATACCAACTGGCTGCCTTTTCTGTATTCTTTTGCAAATATCCAGAGCAATGATTTTTTGAGTGGCGAAAATATTTTGCTGCTGGGCCATTTTGATTTTGGTGATATTAAATACCTGATTGAAAACACTGCTTACGGACAGGAAGAGCTGATAGAAGCCTACCGCCATGCCACCAACCTGATTGATGAAGAAGTAGAAAATGTTATAAAAGTAATTGCCTCCTGTAAAAAAATACCGGTGGTAATTGGTGGTGGGCAAAACAATGCTTATCCCATCATTAAAGGTGTGGCCAAAGGATTGCATAAAGCGGAAGTAATACCGCTGGCACAAATAAATGTGATCAACTTAGATGCTCATCCCGATTTCAGAACGATTGAGGGAAGGCACAGTGGCAACGGGTTTCGCTATGCCGGAGAAGATGGTTACCTGGGTAAATACTGCAGCATCGGGCTGCATGAAAATTATATTCCTCAAAATGTACTGATGGATATTCACAACGATCCGTTTATAGACTACGTTACTTACGAAGATATTTTTTTACACGAAAAGAAAAATTTTATACAGGCAGTGGCGCATGCTACCGGCTTTACAGAAGATACCTACACCGGCATTGAAATGGATTTAGACTCTATTGAAAATATATTGAGCAGTGCTACATCACCTACTGGTATTACTGCATTGCATGCAAGGCAGTATATAACTTTTGCTGCTCAGGATGCCAAGGTTGCTTACCTGCATATCTGTGAAGGAGCCACACAATTGGCTGATGGCAGAAGGGATGAAAGCACTGGAAAATTGATCAGTTATTTGGTGAGTGATTTTATTAAAGAAGGGTCAATGCTGAATGGGTGAAACTGTAGTGTGCCAATCTAAAAATGGAAGGACTAATTTTTTTGATTAAGATAATAACCTTCCTCTGTTGCTCAGCCCAATTTCATATCAGTATTTTGGTAAAAATTAAATTTCCCCCATACAAGATTTTTAATAAAACATCGTTATTAATAAAAATAATCACTTGTATTGGGGTTTCTCCCTATATTTGTATTGTTAACCCCTAAAAAATCCCTACCATAAATTCAATTATCCCAAGAAATCCAACGGCCCAATCAGCGTTTTTAAAGTTCAATTTCCCTTGGAATATTGTATCCGTACTTAAATATTTAAAGAATACATTATGCCAAGGATTTACTTTTTTGTAGCTTCCTTATTGATTTTATCAAAAATGTCCATTGCACAAATTATTACTTACACATGGACAGGTGGAACTGTAGGCGATTACCAGGTTTCCTCAAACTGGTTTCCGGTAAGAACACTCTTGGCTACCACAGATATTTTAGCTTTCAATGCCACTACTGATATTTCAATTACGAATGTACCCAATCAAACAATTGGTACTGTCAGGGTATTATCGGGTACCAATTCTGTAGCTTTTGCTACTAATATTACTACCAATGTTTTATCGCTTAGTGCAGCCACACCATTAGTTTATTCAACAGCCGGTTCTATCCTTGCAGCCGACCTGCTTACTATTGCACTTACTAATTCTGCAGCATTTACTATTAGTTCCGGAGCCTTTGGCATAGTACCGAGTACAGGTGGGAAAATAAGTATTAATAGTGCTATTACTTTATCCGGGGGGGCATTAAATTTTGATGTGGCCGGGACCGGTGGTACCACAATTAATTCAGGCGGATCTATAACATACATTTCTGGTACTTTTACAAGTGCAACCCTATCCTCAATTACCTGGGCCAGTGGTTCTAATTATTATCATGCAGTAACCGGGGTTGCAGCCTCTGCTATTCCCGTTTCATTATGGAATAATGGCTCTACCTGTAATATTACCGGAATGAGTGCTGGCTCTATTGCTCCTACTGGCTTTACAAGTACTTCATTTGCCAACTTAACATGGAATTGTACTTCACAGATTGGGAATGTGGATCTTGATTTTGGCGGCAGTCCCTTAACTATAACTGGTACATTTAGTATTGTAAGTACTGGCGGCGTAACTAATGCTTTGCGATTATCCAGTACCGGAGCTACAATTGTTACAACTTCACTTTACAGCCAGACTGCTGGTAATTTTGTCTTGCAATCATCAACAGGCAGTACTACTCTCACTGTAACCAATAATTTTTCACACTCCGGCGGCACACTCGATTTTGTCGGCAGTGGAGCATCGGCAAGTTCAGCTTTGCTAAACTTAAAAGCTAACCTTACAAAGGCGGCAGGTTCTACCTGGTTGTCTTCCAGCACACATGCAAATTCACAAATGACTGTGCAGTTTTCTGGGAATACTACACAAACAGTAAGTATTTTAGGTACTTGGACTAATCCTGCTGGTGGCCGTTGTAATATTATAAATACAAATACAGCAGGTGTATCTGTTACAGCCGGGGCTTTAAAAGTATTCAACAGAAACAGTGCTTCAGCTGCCACTTGTACCAGTTCTGGTAATTTTTCCGGTCTGGGTTCTGTTTCCTATTCAAATGGAGCTGGGTTTACTAATCTTAGTTTAGTTTATAATGGAACGGCACCCCAATCATCATCGAATGTTGAATTTCCCACTTCTTCCGGACCTGTTAATTTAACCATCAATAATACCGCAGGCGTAAGTTTTCCAGCTTCTTTTGACAGAACAATTACCGGCACATTTACGATGACAATAGGTAATTTAAGTATTGGGTCAGGTAATACATTAACGCTGTCTAATGCCTCACTTGCTGTGCAGTTAATTTATACTGCAGGTAATATCACCAGTGGCACATTAAAAAGATTTTTTCCCTCATTAAGCTTACCAACAACAGCCACGGTTGATTCCCGTTTTCCATTTGGATCTGGAGCCAATGACAGAAGTGTATATGTTTACTTTTCTGCCGCATCAGTAACAACAGGCGATTACATATCCGTTACCCACTCGGCAATAATAAATGCAAGTGCAATTGCCCCCTCTTTTAATGATAATGGCTCACCACTGGATAAAAGAACAAATTCTAATTGGGTAATTACTTTTGGCGGAGGATTTAATTTGGGCGCAACTACAATTTCAGCTCAGGCGCAGGCTACTAATATTGGTTCAGTAGATGATATCACTACTCTTAGGTTAACAGATGCTGTTGCTGGATTTGGAGCACTAATAGCTACTACCGGAACTACTGATGCACCAATGGTTGGTAAATCTGGATTGGTATTGGCTGATATTAATGGTAAAAATTTGTATGTAGGAAGTAATATTACTAATGTTCTCCAAATTGTAACATTTACCTGGACTGGTACAGGTAATACTAACTGGGCCAATGCTGCAAACTGGACTGGTGGAGTAGGATATCCAACTTCGCCAACAGAAATAGCCTTCATTAATACAGTAGGTGGCAATATGCCGTCAATTGGAACTGGCACTGCCATCAGTGTTTATCAACTTACTGTTGGAGCTTCTGCTTCTCTTACTATGACAGGTACAGGAAGTATTAGCGTAGCAGACAATGTAAATATAACAGGCACAGCAAGTTTTGCCAGTACCAGTACTTTTACTTATTCCAGTTCTAATGCTGCCCAAAATATTCTGGATCTGCCTTATGGCAATTTGGCTGTCTCAGGTTCTGCAAGCAAGATATTACCGGCAACTACAACTGTGACCGGTGATTTTAGCATTGCTACCGGCGCTACAGTTCCTTCTTTTGGCACAGGTACTTTTATATATGCCGCAGGAACAGCAGCTTCACAGCGTGTGGCATCAGCTAATTATTATAACCTTACACTTTCTGGTAACAGGGGAGGTAATATTATTTGGTTAGGTAATAATGCGGTGGCTAATACAATAGATATTGCCAGTAATTTTGTGGTAACAGCTACTAATTATGTAGCTAAAGATGGTGGAGTGAACACAATAAACTTTAGTTCAACTGGAACACAAACTATTCCTGGCTTTACTTACGGATTTATTAATAACACCGGTAATGGCACAAGAATATATGACCCCTTAGGTTCTACCAATGCAGCGAATGTAATTATCTGCAGGACATTGATACCTTCCGATCTTGGTGCAGGAAGTATATATACTTTAAATGTTACTGCAGGTTCAAAAATTAAACTTATCCGGACAGGATTTACTTCTACTACGTTGGCTTCATTTCCATATTATGATTTTGAATTGGCTGGCGATTTAGGAGGGACTAATTTGAGCTTTTACACCGGTAATGAAATACGTATTGCAGGTATTTTTACTGTGTCGGCTATTAATTTTAAACAAGTTTACACTGTTAGCACCTTTAATTTTAATGGAACAGGGAATCAAACAATTCCTGCGTTTAAGACTAATAATGGCACCAATACCCCTTCTTTTAAGTACTCTAATTTGACAGTTACAAATGGTAGCAGGATTATCACACTTGGGGGAAGTGGAACCGATACGATTGGTATTTATGGAAATTTTACAGTGCCTTCTGCTGCAAGTTTTACACTAGGTACCAACGGTTTTATTGTTGCTGGCAGCACAGTAAATTTCATTACTAATTCAGGAGGTATCCCGGTGCTTCCGCCAGTTGCAGTAGGGGGAAACAATTACAATAATATGACTGTTACAGGTGGTGTTCGTGCAATAGCTGGGGATTTAATAATTGCCGGAAATGTTGCTGTCATAGGATCTGATGCGGCTGTTGCTAATTTAAACGTTGGCAATAATGTTTCTAACAGAACGGTGACAATTACTGGTGATTTATCTGTTACAGGTACTTCATCTTCTTCTGCTCTCACAAGTGTGCTGGATTTTAATTCAGTTAACAGGACTGTACTGATAAAACTTACCGGTAATTTTTCTATCAGTGGTACAAGCCAGTTAATCACCAATGTTGCATCCAACCTTAAAGGAACACTTTTGTTTAACGGGACTAATCAACAGTACAGCAATACTGCTGTCAACAAAAACAAATTGGTCAGCTATATTATTGGTGACGGCACTTCTCTCACTAATTTAACACTGAATAATAATCTTGATTTAACCCGTTCTGGTAATGCACCTTTCAGCGATACAATGACAGTAGCTGCTAATGCAACCTTAAATGCCGGCACAAAAAATATTACGATTGGAGTAGACACTTTATCGGCCGCTAACAATGCCGCATTTAACCTTAATGCAGGTGCCACATTCATTACAGCAAACACAGGAGTTGCGCCAAATACTGCAATTGAAGGAACCGCCACTGATGGCACTACCGGAACAATATTAGCCGGATCTTTAATCACAAAGAATTATAATGTAGCAGCTAATTATGTTTTAAATGGGGCTACCGTTAAGCCCTTTCCAGCTGCTATTACTACAATGGCTAACCTAACCATTGGGGCTAATGTTTCATTGAACAGGGCAATCATCTCAACCGGTGTTTTGGACTTAGCTTCGTTTACTTTAACACAGGCAAACAACAACCTGCAATTTTCCGGTTTAACAAGTACTACAGGACGTATATATGCAGATATATCTTCTGCACTCACTATCAGTGGTACTGTTGGTACTGTTGGCATTTTAAGGTTTGCATTACCTAGCGGCAATACCACCGGGCAGTTTACAATTAACCGCCCGGTAACTATTCCATTAGGTTCTGATTTAATAATTGACAAAACACCTTTGATCGGAGACTTTGTAACTGGAACGGCTACCTCTATTCTTGATATTAACGGCAACACTTTAACCATCAATGGAGCTATCAGTGGCACAGGTTTTTTAAGTGGTTCAAATACTTCCAATCTGACTTTAGGTGGTAATGTCGCTGCTGGTACAATACGTTTTAGCGGAACCCAGATTTTGAAAAATCTGACACTGCAAAATAGTGTCACTGCTACTGTAGGAACTGCTTTAGATATTACTGGAGGTTTGAGTGCAAACAATGAAGGGACTGTATCAGTAACAGGAACAGCAGTACTAACCTCAGGTGGTAACCTTACATTAAAGTCTAATGCTAATGGTACAGCAAGAGTAGCGCCTGGTGCTATTACAGGGGCATACATTAATGGTGATGTAACAGTTGAAAGATATCTTGCCAGTATTCGGGCATGGAGATTTTTGGCCGCACCTTCTTACGGGCAAACCATTAAACAGTCATGGCAGGAAAACCAGACCGCTGGTGTTAATCCAGGTACAGGATACGGAACTAACTTTACTTCTAATACAGGGGCATGGCTGGCGAATGGATTTGATTTTCAAACACCTGGTAATTCTTTACTTATTTATGATCCTGTTACAAGAACCTGGCCTGGGGCTCCAAGTACCAATGTTCAAATATCAGGTGCTGGTGCTAATAAATCATACATGATATTCAGCCGCGGCGATAGAAGTGTTACGCCAGCTGTTGGCACACCGCCAACACCAGTATTGCTGCGTACAAAAGGTACTTTATTCCAGGGTGATTTGCCTGCAGTGCCGGTTATTACAGCAGGACAGTTTGCAGCAATTGGAAATAACTATGCTGCAGCCATTGATTTTACTTCATTAACCAATGTAAATATTGACCAGTCTTTTTCTCTGTGGGATCCCAAAATTCCAGGAGCACAGGGATTAGGTGGCTGGGTTACTTTTAGTGCTGCTACTGCTACGCCATGGGTGCCAACACCAGGCGGAGGAAGTTATACTGCCGGTGTGCCAAATACAAGGATTGAATCGGGCCAGGCATTTATCGTACACAGTACCAGTGGGAGTGGCAGTGTTGCAATAAAAGAAAGCAGCAAATTATCTGGCAGCAGGTTGGTGTTAAGGCCTTCGGGGATTAACAGCATTAAGCAGTCTATTACAACAAACCTATACAATACTAATACAGGCATTGCAAATATTTCAGATGCTAATGTGGTGGTATTTTCCAATAATTATGCGAATGGAATTGATGAGTATGATGCTGTTAAAATGAACAATTTTGGAGACAATTTTGGTTTATTAAGAGACGGGCAAACATTGGTGGTGGAAGCAAGGCAACCTCTTGTAAATACTGATACTGTGTTTTTCAATATGAAAAAAATTAAACTCCAATCTTACCGGTTGGAATTTATTACTGCCAATTTTGATAACAGCCTCGTTGGTTTCCTGGAAGATAAATTTTTAAATACTTCTACTCCTATTAACATGATGGGAACTACATCTGTAGATTTCTCTGTTACCAGTAATACAGCTTCTTCCGCTGCTGACAGGTTCCGCATTGTATTTACAAAAACAAGGTCGCTGCCGGTAACTTATACCAGTATCACAGCCACTAAAAAAAGTAATGGAAATGAAATAGAGTGGAAAGTAGAAAATGAAATCAATATCAGCAGTTATGAAGTTGAACGTTCAACAGACGGTATCAATTTTATAAAAACAGGAGCTGTAGTTGCTGACGGTAATTCTCTTTATAACTGGCTTGATGCTTATCCTGTAAGTGGGGATAATTTTTACCGGGTTAAAAGCATTAGTAACCAAGGTACATTTCAATTTAGCCGCATTGTAAAAGTTACCGCAGTAAAGGGTAAATCAGGATTTACTGTTTATCCGAATCCGTCAATTGATGGAAATATCGGTCTGCAGATGAACAACCTTCCAGCAGGCATCTACACAGTAAGATTGGTGAATGAAAACGGGCAGGTAATATCCAAAAAATCTATCAATCATGCAGGAGGCACTGCTACCAATATTATTAATGGAGCTTCACTAATGACTAGCGGCAATTATCAAGTTGAAGTACTTGATATCGTGGGTAAATTAACGGTAATAAAAGTATTGATATTGTAGTATTAAGATAAGTGTGATGGTGTCAGTGCTGAGAGCCAAAACGTTTTTTTGTTTCATTGCTCAAATGGTGCAAATAATACAACAGTTCATCCAAATCATTTGCAGTCAGCTTTCTTAAAAAAACTTCTGTATGATTAATTGTAATCAGTTGTTCATGAGCAGGCATGAAAATATTGGCTTGGCTGTTTAGTAAAGTGTTTTGTCATCTTTCTCTTTCCATTGCTTAAATACTTTCAGTGCATTTTCCCTGCTAAGTGGTAAGATGGGAATCTTCCGGTATTCAATAGCAACATTCATCTCTTCATAAATCATCGAATCATCAAAACCAATATCTGCAGCATCCTGCCTGTTGTTAGCAAAATACACAACCTTGGGTCTAGCCCAGTAAATAGCGCCAAGGCACATGGGGCAGGGTTCGCAGGAAGTATAAATTTCACAATCCGTTAATTGAAAAGTGCTGAGATTTTTGCAGGCATCTCTTATCGCAGTTACTTCGGCATGCGCCGTAGGGTCGTTGGAGGAACTTACTTTGTTGTTTCCTCTTCCTACAATTTCCTCTCCCTTTACAATTACACAGCCAAATGGGCCGCCTTCATTATTAGTCATTCCTTTTTGAGATAACGCAATGGCTTCCTGCATAAATTTTTCTTCTCTAGTCATGTTGTTCTAATTCTGTATGTAAATATAATCATTGAAGCAGGTAGTTTCAATTCTGCAAAACAATTTTTTTAGGTTAATGTATTAAAATTACTGTTGGTTCAATATCAATTATTCATTCAAATTTATAGGCATAAAAAATAAACCTTGTTCAAAATAGGTTATTTAGAAAAAATTATCTCTTCAAAACAGATATTATTATCTATATTTGTCTATCAAAAGAGTAGACTTCTAAATTATTGTATGTTTAATTCATCTTCAATAAAATGTGTTTATGGCTGCTGCAGCATGATGCTGCACTATAAAAAATAGCCATCACTATTCTCTTTTTTCTTTTCAAACAAAAAAATTCACCGCTTTAATAAAATGAATCAATCAACAAAAAAATATATCAACGAATTACTCCATCAGTCAGGTGGACTAACAATGGTTGATTTTTTAAAATTGCTTACTGCAACTTTCCACGGCAAAGTCACCTTCTCCACCAGTTTCAGTTACGAAGACCAGGCAATTTCTCATGCGGTATTGAGCAATGATTTACCAATTAAAATTTTTACGCTGGATACAGGAAGGATGTTTGCAGAAACTTATTCTACCTGGAACGGAACCAATGAAACTTACAATACTCATATTAAAGCATACTATCCAAACCAGGATGCGTTGCAGGAATTCATTGAAGCAAAAGGCCCCAACTCATTTTACGAATCAGTTGATAACAGGAAACAATGCTGCTTTATCCGTAAAGTAGAACCATTGAAAAGAGCGCTGAAAGGAAATGCAGTATGGATAACCGGGCTCAGGGCAGAACATTCAGGTGACCGGAAAGATTTGCCGGTTTTGGAGTGGGACGAAAGCAATCAAATTATAAAATATCATCCGCTGCTCCATTGGACTACAGAAGAAGTAAAAGAATACATCAGTCAAAACCGGGTGCCTTACAATCCTCTCCATGATAAAGGTTTTGTGAGTATTGGCTGTGCACCTTGTACAAGAGCTGTTAAGCCCGGAGAAGATTTCAGGGCCGGCAGATGGTGGTGGGAAGATGCGGATAAAAAAGAATGTGGCCTGCACATACATGATGTTGCAACGATTATTCCCAACCCTTGATTTTTATTTGAAATTAAAGGGAGCTTAAAAAATAAATAAGAGATTTAAAAGATGGCAAACAAAAATATAAATACAGTGTTAGATCAAAGACTTGAAACAGGCGGTAGCCGCAGGTTAGATTATTTGGATCAATTGGAATCTGAATCAATCCATATTTTACGGGAAGTAGCCGGGCAATTTGAACGTCCGGCATTGTTGTTTTCCGGTGGTAAAGATTCTATTGTGCTGGTGTACCTTGCATTGAAAGCATTTCGTCCGGGTAAATTTCCTTTTCCTTTAATGCACATTGATACCGGCCACAACTTCCAGGAAGCACTTGATTTCAGGGATAAACTGGTAACTGACATTGGTGAAAAATTAATTGTGCGTAAAGTAGAAGACACGATCAAAGAAAAAAACCTGACTGAACAAAAAGGAAAATTTGCCAGCCGCAATGCTTTGCAAACTTTTACTTTGCTGGATGCCATCGAAGAGTTTAAATTTGATGCCTGCATTGGTGGTGCCAGAAGAGATGAAGAAAAGGCAAGAGCTAAAGAAAGAATTTTTTCTGTAAGAGATGAGTTTGGTCAATGGGATCCAAAACTTCAGCGTCCTGAATTATGGAACACTTACAATGGCAGGATTCACAAAGGTGAAAACGTAAGGGTGTTCCCAATCAGCAACTGGACTGAATTGGATATATGGAATTACATCCGCAGAAACAATATTCCATTGCCTTCTATTTATTTTGCTCATGACAGAGAAGTGTTGGAATGGGAAGGACAGTTTGTGGCAACTTCTGAATTTATTAAAATTGAGGAAGGTGATACAGTGAGTGTAAAGAAAGTACGCTACAGAACAGTAGGTGATATGACCTGCACTGCAGCTGTAGAATCAACTGCATCTAATATTGATGACATCATTAAAGAAATTATTGCTACCAAAACAAGCGAACGTGGCGAAACAAGAATAGATGACAGGGTAAGCGAAGCAGCAATGGAAGACAGGAAGAAAGGTGGATATTTTTAGCCCCCATCCCCTGAAGAGGCCTAAGGCAAGCTCTTTTAAAAATAAAGAAAGTTTGATTTTTGAAAAGAGGTTAAGCATGTAAGAAACCAATTTTTTCACAAGGTGAATTCTTTAAACAGAATTTACCAAAACTCCCCTTTAGGGGATGGGGGCAACTATGGATATTTTAAGATTTATAACTGCAGGAAGTGTTGATGACGGCAAAAGTACTTTGATTGGGCGGTTGCTCTATGACAGTAAATCGATCATGATCGATCAACTGGAAGCGATTGAAAAACAAAGTAAGAATAAAGAAGATGGTGAAATAGATCTTGCTTTATTAACCGATGGATTACGAGCCGAAAGGGAGCAGGGAATTACCATTGATGTGGCGTATAAATATTTCAGCACACCCAAGCGCAAGTTTATTATTGCGGATGCTCCGGGCCATATTCAATACACCCGTAACATGGTTACCGGTGCTTCAAATGCAGACCTGGCAATCATTTTGGTGGATGCCCGTCATGGTGTGGTGGAGCAAACAAGAAGACATTCTATCATCACTTCATTGCTGAATATTCCGCATGTGGTGGTGGCCATTAATAAAATGGACCTGGTAAATAATTCGCAGGATGTGTATAATAATATTGTAATTGATTATGCAGCAGTAGCCACTTCATTGGGATTAAAAGATATTAAATACATTCCTATCAGTGCAATCAATGGAGATAATATTGTAGAGAAGAGCCCAAGTTTTCCCTGGTATGAAGGAGATTCTTTACTGCATATTTTAGAAAACGTAGAAGTGGCCAATGACATCAATTATACCGATGCCAGGTTTCCTGTGCAGTATGTTATCCGTCCGCAAACAGACGACCTGCATGATTATCGTGGCTATGCCGGAAAAGTTATCAGCGGCATTTATAAAAAAGGAGATGCCGTTACGGTGCAGCCTTCGGGGTTAGCCAGTACTATCAGTGTAATAGAAGTGGCAGGTAAAGAAGTGGAAGAAGCTTTTGCGCCGCAAAGTGTAGTGCTGCATTTGCAGGATGATATTGACATCAGCAGGGGTGATGTAATTGTACATACAGATAACCAGCCTTCGGTAGAAAATGAACTGGAAGTATTGCTCTGCTGGATGGGCAACAAACCTTTGGAACCAGGCAATAAATATTTATTACAGATCAATAACCGTGTGGTAAAAGCCGTAATAAAATCGATAGAATATAAATTGAATGTAAATTCACTACAGCAGGAACCTGCACCGGAAAAGGCTTTGCTGAATGATGTGATTAAAGCAATCATCAAAACGGCTTCGCCTATTCCTTTTGATTCGTATAAAAAATTAAGGGCAAATGGCGGTGCAATTTTAATTGATGAAACAAGCAATGTAACTGTTGGTGCCTGTATGATACAGTAGGTTTTCATAAACCATGAACCATAAACCATGAGCAATACTAATTTTATAAATACGCTTTACAATCAGCATCAAAAATGTATCACTACATTTCCTGATAAGGAATTGGCGGAAGAATTTATTGATGGCTTTTTTGAATTTTTATTTATTCCACAGCGGCATAAAAAACTTTCTGAGTTTGAATTGTCGAAAGAGTTTGAATCTTTTAAAAGTCATTTGTCAACATTAATTTATGATGTGGTGGCAGATGGAAACAAAACGCAGGAAATTACCAATCAGTTTTTTAATGCAGTGCCGGATATTTATTCAGCCCTGCTGAAAGATGCAGAAGCCATTATAAAATTTGACCCGGCTGCTGAATCTATTGAAGAAGTGCTGGTGGCTTATCCTGGTTTTTATGCAACGGCTGTATACCGCATCTCTAATTATTTGTGGAACAAAGGCGTGAAAATTTTGCCAAGAGTTTTTGCAGAATATGCTCACAGCAAAACAGGTATCGATATTCATCCTGGTGCAGCCATTGGGCAGTCATTTTTTATTGATCATGGTACCGGTATTGTGGTGGGAGAAACAACGTTGATTGGTAACAATGTAAAAATTTACCAGGGTGTTACATTAGGTGCATTGAGTGTAAATAAAACAGAAATAAAATCAAAGCGTCATCCCACGATTGAAGATAATGTGGTGATTTATTCTGGTGCCACCATTTTAGGCGGAGCCACTGTAATAGGCCATGATAGCGTGATTGGAGGGAATGTTTGGCTGACCAACAGTGTGTTGCCCAATTCAATTGTGTACCACAAAAGCGAAATTTCTATCAGGGATAAAAACCCTTTGCCGGATGTGTTAAATTTTGTGATCTAGTGATAATGTGGGCAAAGCTCAATAAAGATATTCAGTACAAGAGTGTATAGCCTGAGGCAATGCCTGTGAAGATGAATAGAAATTAATAGCTGGGTTCAAAAAAAATAAAATAGTAAAACAAAACTTTAAACAATTCAACTTTAAATTTTTATCATGAAAGCAAACAGCATTTTAGAAACCATTGGCAACACACCGCATGTACGGATCAATAAATTGTATGGAAGCAGCCATGAAGTATGGATAAAATTAGAAAGAAATAATCCGGGAGCCAGCATCAAAGATCGTATCGCACTGTCGATGATTGAAGATGCGGAACAAAAAGGTTTACTGAATAAAGATAGTGTTATCATTGAACCAACTTCTGGTAACACGGGTATTGGCCTGGCATTGGTAGCTGCGGTGAAAGGGTATAAAATTATTTTAGTAATGCCGGAAAGTATGAGCATTGAACGCAGGCGTTTGATGGCAATCTACGGGGCTGAATTTGTGCTGACACCAAGAGAAAAAGGTATGAATGGAGCGATTGAAAAAGCAACCGAACTGACAGCTGCTACTCCGGGTGGATGGATGCCGCAACAGTTTGATAACCCTGCTAACGTAGAGGTACACCGCAAGACAAGTGCTGTTGAAATAGCAAATGATTTTCCGGAAGGGCTTGATTATTTAATAACAGGCGTAGGTACCGGCGGGCATATTACCGGTGTGGCAGAAATTTTAAAACAAAAATTTCCCGACCTGAAAGTGTTTGCTGTAGAACCTGAATTATCTCCGGTATTAAGCGGCGGAGCTCCATCACCACACCCGATACAGGGTATTGGTGCTGGTTTTGTGCCGTCAATTTTAAACAAAGAAATTCTGGATGGAGTAATACAGGTGAGCAAGGATGAGGCATTTTCTTATGCTCAAAGGTTGGCAAAAGAAGAAGGTATCCTTGCAGGAATTTCTACCGGTGCATCTTTGGCTGCAGTGGCTAAAAAGTTGGCTGAAATTCCTGCCGGTTCAAAAGTGCTTACTTATAATTATGATACCGGTGAGAGATATTTATCTATTGAAGGGTTGTTTGCATAGTTGATGTTTTGAGCATTTGGCTCAATGGATTTTTAATAAAAATTACCCTGCTTAAAAAGTAGACTACAATGATAAAAGGAAAAGTAATATTGGCGGGTGCAGGTTGTGGCGATCCTGAATTGATTACTGTGAAAGCCGCAAAATATTTGCAGCAGGCAGATGTGGTGCTGACAGACAGGTTGGTGAGCAAAGAAATTTTAAAAGAATATGCAGGTAAGTCGGCTGAGATAATTTATGTAGGCAAGCAATGCCGCCGGGGATTTAGCACACCGCAAAAAAGTATCAATGAACTGATTGTTCAGTTTGCGCTGGAAGGTAAACTGGTAGTGCGTTTGAAAGGTGGTGATGTTTCAGTTTTCTCCAATATTCTGGATGAGTTGGAAGTGCTGGTAGCCAATAATATCCCTTACGAAATTATCCCTGGTGTATCTGCCGCCTTAGGTGCTGCTGCATACACCGGTATACCATTAACTGCAAGAGGATATTCTACAGCTATCCGTTTGCTTACATTTTATAAATCGGATGTGGTAACGGGTGAATATTGGAAAGAACTGGCCAACACAGAAGATACATTGGTCTTTTACATGTCGTCTGAAACATTGGATGGCGTAGTGGCCAACCTGTTGAAAAATAATATTGCCGATGATAAGTTGCTGGCAGTAATTGAACAGGCTACCACTCCAATGCAGCAGGTGCATATCAGCAGTTTAAAAGAGTACGGCAAAAATTTAGGCGGCAAAATATTTGCATCTCCCACACTGGTGATGATTGGTAAAGTAGTGGCGCTGCATGAAAAATATTCGTGGATGCAGGATGGGAATGAAAGTGGTGAATATTTTAAACCGTTGGAAGATGTTCAGTTTGAGCAATTGATAAATGATAATATCAATGCAAATAAAAAAATTAGCTAAAGAAATTATTACATTATAAAAAGTAAACAATGCTGGGGGAAAACAAATTCAAAATATTACTCGACCTTATCAACAATGCTACAAAAGATGAGTTGATTTGGATGAACGGGTATTTGAATGGGGTGGTAAAAAATCAAGTGCCTGCTGCGGAACCTGTTGCTGCAACTGCTGCTGCAGTAAATAAAATTACCATTGTTTACGGTACCGAAACTGGGAACTCTAAAAGACTGGCGACTGATTTTGCTGCGAAAGCAAAACGAAAAAGCATCCATGCAAAAGTGGTGGGGATGGATCAGTACCGTTTAGCTGATCTTGCAAAAGAAGAATATTTGCTGGCAGTGGTAAGCACTCACGGAGAGGGTGAGCCGCCAGAAGCTGCAAAGAAATTTTACGATCATATCCACAAGAATGGCTTTAAGCTGGAGAAATTAAAATACAGTGTGCTGGCCCTGGGCGACACCTCTTATCCTTTGTTTTGTAAAACAGGCGAAGATGTAGATGTGCAGCTGAATAAGTTGGGTGGGCAGCGTATTGCACCATTGCAAAAATGTGACCTTGAATATGATGAGGATGCCAATGGATGGTTCAACACAGTATTAAAAAATCTGACTGTCACCAAAGAAGCAGCCCCGGCTGTTGAAACTGTTGCTGCTCCTGCACCGGCAAAGAAAACGGGTAAACAAACTTATACCGGCACAGTAATGAGCCATATTAATTTAAACGACCGTGGCTCAGGTAAAACTACCTGGCATATTGAAATTGCTGCAGAAGGAATACAATACCAGTGTGGTGATTCTATTGGCATTGTTCCGGAAAATGATTCACAGGTGGTGACGGATATTATTGCAGTTACCAAAGCCGATGGTAATAAATCGGTTGAGTTTAAAAAAGAAAAAGTAACTGTGTATGAGTTGCTGAAAAGAAAGATCAATATCATTCATCTTACGGAAAGACTGGTGCAGCAATATGCAACCGTTACAGGTCATACCATACCTGCAGGGCGGGCCGATTTGCTGGAGCTGCTAAAAAAATACCCGGTAAAGAATGTGACACAGTTTGAAGAAATATTAGTTGGGTTAAATGCGACTTCACCAAGATTATATACCATTGCTTCTTCGCCTGCAGCACATGAAGGGGAAGTGCATGTAGTAGTGGCTAAAGATGTTTATCAAAAGAATACTGAAATGCATTTTGGGCTTTGCTCCGATTATCTTGGGCAATTGAAAGAAGGAAAGAAACAGCATTTCTTTGTTCAGCCAAACAAACGGTTTCGTTTGCCTGCTGAAAATAAAGACATCATCATGGTGGGGCCAGGAACTGGCATTGCGGCTTTCCGTTCTTTTTTGGCAGAGAGGGATGCAACCGGTGCCACTGGGAGAAACTGGTTATTCTTTGGTGAGCAACATTTTGTTTCCGACTTTTTATACCAGACAGAAATACAAAACTGGTTTGAAACTGGAGTGCTGACAAGAGCCAATTTTGCTTTTTCAAGAGACCAGGAAGAAAAAATTTATGTACAGCATAAAATGCTGGAGAATGCCGAAGAGCTGTATCAATGGCTGGCAGGCGGTGGATTATTTTTTGTGTGTGGTAAAAAAGACCCGATGAGTAATGATGTTGAAAAAGCATTGTTGACCATCATACAGCAACAGGGAAAGAAAACGGAACAGGAAGCAAAAGAATATTTGGAGCATTTGGAAGAGCAGGGAAGGTATGAAAAGGATGTGTATTAGCCCCCATCCCATAAAGTGGGTAAGGTAAGCCTCCAAAGTTTGAAATTTTTGCTTAATAACATCGTGTGGAGTTTTTGCTGAAAAACGAAAAAATGTACAAGAGTGCGACGCCAATGCAGCCGAATAAAGAAAAAATGTTTGTTACAAATAAATAAAAAGTCGTCCCCCTTTTAGGGGATAGGGGCAAATGAACAAATTATCAGCGATAGAAAAAATTAAAACTTCCAGTGATGGCTTACGCGGCAGTATAGCCCAAAGTTTGAAAGATGAAATTACCGGGGCCATCCGTGAAGATGATAAAGCGGTGATTAAATTTCACGGCATGTATGAGCAGGATGACCGTGACAGAAGGGAAGAAAGGGCTGCAAAAAAATTAGACCGGCTCTATACTTTTATGATTAGGCTGCGGCTGCCAGGTGGTTTTATCTCCCCGGAAAAATGGATTGCAGCACATCATATAGCAGGAGAAAATTCTACCGGTGTAATCAAGATTACCACCAGGCAAACGATACAGTTGCATGGTTTGCTGAAATCGAGGATACGTCCTACCATAAAGGCTTTCAGCGAAGTACATTTGGATTCTATTGCCACCTGCGGGGATATTAACCGCAATGTTACCTGTGCGTCTCATCCAAAACAATCAGCCCTCCATGCAGAAATTTTTGCGTATGCAGATAAGATCAGTACACTGCTGATGCCGAAGACAAAAGCCTATTATGAAATATGGATTGGTGATGAAAAAATTGCTGATAAAAAAGAAGAAGAAGATCTATTATATCAAGACCGTTATCTGCCAAGAAAATTTAAAATTGGTATTGCCATTCCGCCCAATAATGAAGTGGATGTTTTTACCAATGACTTAGGATTGATTGCGATTGTGGAAGACAACCAGTTGAAAGGATTTAACATTGCCATTGGCGGCGGCATGAGTACCACACATGGCAACAAAGAGACTTATGCAAGATTGGCAACAGTGATTGGCTTTGTGGATACAGAAGAAAAAATATTGAAGACAGTGTATGAAGTGCTGACTGTGCAGAGGGATTTTGGTAACCGCAGTGATCGAAAATTGGCAAGGTTAAAATACACCGTTGATAGAATGGGTGTAGATAATTTTAGAACCGAACTGGAAAAAAGAATTGGTTTTACATTAGAAGAAGCCAAGCCTTACATTTTTAACAAGAGAGCTGATTACTATGGCTGGCAGCAAGGTGAGAACGGACTTTGGTATTATACCTTGTATGTAGAAAATGGCCGTGTGCTGGATGATGAAAAGCTGGCAATGAAAACAGCTTTGCTGGAAATTGCTAAAACAGGCAAGACTAATTTTTTATTTACTGCCAATCAAAATATGGTTATCAGCGATGTGGCTGAAAGCGACAAAGCTACTATCCACGCCATTTTGGAGCAGTTTAAATTAATAGAGCATACAGAAAATTCTTCTGCCATCAGAAGAAATGCGATTGCCTGTGTGGCATTGCCTACTTGTCCGTTGGCGTTAGCAGAGGCACAGCGCTACATGCCGTTGTTGCTGGATAAAATGGAACCTTTATTAAATAAACACGGTCTGGGCAATGATGATATCGTAATAAGAATGACAGGTTGTCCAAATGGTTGTGCAAGGCCGTATGCTGCAGAAATTGCTTTTGTTGGTACTGCACCAGGCAAATATAATTTACAACTCGGCGGCGATAACCAGGGCGAGCGGTTGAATAAAACTTTTAAAGAAAGCCTGGATGAAACCGAAATTTTATCTGAGTTAGATGAGCTGTTTACTTCTTATAAAAATGAAAGAACAGTTGGAGAAAATTTGGGAGATTTTGTAATGAGGAAGGAGATGGTCTAAAAAAATGTAAACTGAAATTATAAAACGCATCCTCAAAAGGGATGCTTTTTATATAGCTATTATTTTCAGTAAATATGAGAACACTCAACCCCAAAAATGATTTGCATCAGCCTGCTGTTTTTTCTTTACTGATAATTTTGTGGAGTAAAAAAAGTTATGACTATTGATTCCGCTTTGCTGAATAAATACAATGTGCCCGTGCCGAGGTACACCAGTTATCCTACTGTTCCTTTTTGGAAAGAGGAGATTGATGCTGCACAATGGAAGAATGTTTTTCAGCAGCAATTCAGTTTGTCGAACAGCAGGGAGGGTATCAGTCTTTATTTGCACCTGCCTTTTTGTGAATCTTTGTGTACTTACTGCGGCTGCAATAAAAAAATAACCACTAATCATGAAGTTGAAGAGCAATACATCTCAGCTATACTAAAGGAGTGGGGACTGTATCTTAGTTTGATGAATGAAGCACCGGTAATAAGGGAACTTCATTTGGGTGGCGGCACACCTACTTTTTTTACACCCGCTAACCTGGGAAGATTGCTAGAAGCCATTTTTTCAAAGTCACTCATAAAGTCCAATCATGAATTTAGCATTGAAGGACACCCCAACAATACAACGAAAGAACATCTGCAAACTTTATATTCACTTGGCTTTAGAAGAATAAGTTATGGTGTGCAGGACAATGATCCTGAAGTGCAAAAAATCATCAATCGTATTCAGCCTGTTGAAAATGTAAAAAGAGCAACTGATATGGCAAGAGAGATTGGTTTTCATTCTGTGAATTTCGATTTGATATATGGATTGCCTTTGCAAACAAAAGAAACTTTGAGAAAAACTATTTTGCAATGTATTGAAATGAAACCTGACCGCATTGCATTTTACAGCTATGCACATGTGCCCTGGACAAGCCGTGGACAAAGGCTTTTTGATGAAAATGATTTGCCATCAACAGAAGAAAAAATGAAATTGTACCAATTGGGTAAAGAACTATTGATGAAAAATGGCTATCATGATATTGGTATGGATCATTTTGCTTTGCCA
>JANLQY010000122.1:0-49774 GCA_031368105.1 Chitinophagaceae bacterium | reverse complement strand
GCACAGGAACTTGAAAACGACATCCTGTACAACTTTGTGCTGCTGTGCAAAGGCGACCCATCAATAGCCAAAGGTTTAATTTATCCTAATTCAACGTAAATCTTCCGAACACCTGTGGTCTCAGCCTAACTACAGGGAATTGTTTACACGCTGGTTTCAGTTTGGTACATTCAGCCCCATCATGCGTATCCATGGCCGTGGCGAAAGGGCTTTATTTTCTAAAAACTGGGATGAAAATACAAGAAGTATTTTATTGAAGTATGATAATCTGCGTTACCGTTTACTGCCTTACATTTATTCATTATCAAGCCGTGTAACAAGTGAAAATTATACCATCATGCGTTCATTGGCTTTTGATTTCAGAACGGATGAAAATGTATACAGCATTCCCGATCAATATCTGTTTGGGCCTGCGTTTATGGCGAACCCTGTAACGGCACAATTGTATTCTGCACCCAATGCAGATCAGCTGGCGAAAACAAGAAATGTTTATTTACCCAAAGGCGTTGAATGGTATGATTTCTGGACAGGAAAAAAAATGCAGGGTGGACAAACCATTGCAGCAGATGCATCCATTGAAACAATTCCTTTGTATGTAAAAGCAGGTTCCATTGTGCCAATGGGCGAAAAGATGGAATATGCAACACAAAAACCTGCGGATAAAATAGAAGTGAGAATTTATGCAGGCGCCAACGGGCAATTTACTTTGTATGAAGATGCAAATGATACTTACAATTATGAAAATGGAGAGTTTGCAAATATCCGCTTCAACTGGAATGATAGAATGAAACAGTTAAGCATATCTGCCCGTAAAGGAACTTTTCCGGGCATGATTAAAAAAAGGGTTTTTAATATTGTATTGGTTAAAGAAAATAATGGTACAGGAATGGAAGAAGCTGCACAAATTAATAAAGTGGTATTGTACAATGGTGCAGCGGTAACAGTAAAGCTGTAAAGGTTCTAATGAATCGGAAGGTTTATAAAGAGATAAAATAGTACTACAAACTTATGCTTCCGGAAGATTATTTTTACGTTGTAAAACGGGTTGCTTTGATATCCATAAATTTTTAAAAAAAAATCTCTTTTGTGTTTTATTGGAGTATTGTTAATTGCAGGGTTATTTTAAATTTTTTCTCTTTTCTTTTACAGCAAGCAGCAATGCCATCTCTTTTTAAAGGATGGCTTTTTTAAATTAAAAATTCAGTTTATCTTTTTACAATATTTTATTTTCTCACTTTTATGCTACAATGATGAAAATACTGAGCGGCATAATTTTTTTTCTTATTTTCTGTACCGGCAGCCAGCCATCTGATGATCTGTATTTATTTACCGCCGATAATCCGCTTTATCAATTTGTGGGCAGGATCGATTTTCACAATAAAAAATTACCGAGGTACTGGAGCCCCGGTGTGTATATTACTGCAAAATTTAAAGGCAGCGAATGTGAGCTGCTGGTAAACGACCAGGAACTGTGGGGTAAAAACCACAACTACATCGAAATAAAAGTTGATGACAACAAGCCTTTTAAAGTCCAGACAAAACAAAAAGATAATGTAATAAAAATTGCAACAGGATTAAGTGCAGGTGAACATACCGTGGTGATTTGTAAAAATACAGAATCAAATATTGGCTACCTGGAATTTGTTGGCCTGCGCTGCAAAGCTCTGCTGCCACTGCCTGCAAAGCCAAAAAGAAAAATTGAATTCATCGGCAACTCTATTACCTGTGGCACTGGCAGCGATCAGTCTGATATACCCTGCGGCAAAGGGGTATGGCAGGATCAGCACAATGCTTATTTAAGTTATGGCCCCACTATAGCAAGGCAATTAAATGCACAATGGAGCCTGAGTGCAGTATCTGGTATTGGCCTTATACATAGCTGCTGCGGCATGGAAATATTGATGCCACCGGTGTTTGATAAAATAGATTTAAGGGGCGATTCAATTAAATGGAATTTTAAAAATTACCAGCCAGATGTAATAACCGTTTGCCTGGGGCAAAATGATGGCGTGCAGGATTCGGTTACATTTTGCAGTGCGTATGTAAAGTTTATACATTCATTGCGGAGCCACTATCCTGCGGCACAAATTATTTTACTCACCAGCCCCATGGGAGATGCAACATTAACCCTTGTATTAAAAAGATATTTATCAGGCATAAAAAATGCTGTGAAGAAGAAGGACAAAAAAGTGGATACTTATTTTTATTCAAAGCAATATTACCATGGTTGCGATTACCATCCCAACCTGGAAGAACATAAAGAGATGGCAAAAGAATTAGGGACATTTATAAAAAAGAAAATGAAGTGGTGATGAAAATTAGTTTTAAGATGATAAGAAAATATTATTTCATTTCAGTTCTCATTGGCTTGCTTTTGCAGTCAATGATTTGTATGGCACAGCAATCCGTTCAACTGATTGATGCAAAAGCCACAGTGGAAACAAAGGCTTTGTGTTACAATCTGCATCAGCTTTCCAAACAAAATATTCTCTTCGGCCATCAGCATGCAACAGAGTATGGGCATGGCTGGCGTGGAGATGAAGACAGGTCGGATGTAAAGTCTGTAACAGGTTCCCATCCTGCAATTATCGGTGTGGACTTTAGTGGTTTATCCGGCAGGCCAGTGGCAGAGATTGAAAACACAAAGAAATCATTGAAAGCAACTATTGAAGCCACTTATAACCGTGGTGGTGTAACAACTATTTCCTGGCATTTTAATAATCCAATTTTTGAAGGAGGTTTTTATTGGAAGGATTCCATATCTGTACCAACTGTAAAATATATTATACCCGGAGGCTCTTACAATGATCGTTATAAGGACATTTTAAAAAATATTGCAGCAGTTGCAAATTCTGTAAAAGGAAAAGATGGAAAAACGGTACCGATGATCTTTCGTCCTTTTCATGAATTTGATGGCGATTGGTTTTGGTGGGGCAGGAGTCATTGCACTATTGATGAGTTTAAATCACTTTGGAAATTTACAGTCAGTTATTTGAGAGACAGTTTAAATGTTCACAATTTTATTTATGCTTTTTCTCCAGATAACAGGTTTGATACAGAAGCTGTTTATTTAGAGCGTTATCCCGGCGATAAATGGGTTGATATCTTGGGCATTGATAACTATGGTGATTTGGGAAGAGATGGTAAATATGATGTAGAAGCCGGGGTAAATAAATTGAAAATCGTTTCTGACTATGCCATCAAAGCCAATAAGTTGGCGGCTTTTACAGAAACTGGTTTGGAATCAACGCCAAACAATACCTGGTGGACAGAAACTTTGTTAAAAGCATTGAAGTCAACAAAACTGGAACTTGCTTATGTATTGGTTTGGAGAAATGATGCAACAAGTGCTACACATTTTTACGCACCATTTCCCGGTCACAGCAGTGTGCCAGATTTTTTAAATTTTTATAATGACCCTTATACTTTGTTTGAAAAAGATTTACCAAATATGTATAAAATTGTAAAGAAAAAATAGAATTATAATAATTGTGATTAAGTAAATGTGCTAAATAATACCAGTTCTTTTTTACTAACATTTAAAGTTGCTGTGTAATATGCACTGCACTTGGTAAACTATGAAGCAAATGCTTATTAAAAATTTAAAACAATATACCATGAAGTTTCATTTGCTTGCCTGCCTATTATTAAGCAGCCCATTCATTATGGCACAATCAATTCCAGTGGGAGGTTTTCAATACCATACCGATATTGGAAATCCAAAAGTAAAAGGTGCGGTAATTTATAACACGGCCGATCAGAGTTATAACCTGAAAGCAGGTGGTTATAATATATGGTTCAACAGGGATGAATTTCATTATGCTTACAATAAATTAAAGGGCGATTTTATTTTAACTGCTAATGTAAAATTATTGGGCAATGGAAAAGACCCACACCGTAAAATTGGCTGGATGATAAGAGCAGGTGAGCAGGAAGATGCAGCCCACATGACCGCTGTATTGCATGGTGATGGATTAACAGTGTTGCAATGGCGCCGTTTACGTGGAGCTTACATGAGAGATCCGGAAGATGAAATTTTTTGCATAAAAAAAAATGTACAAACGATACAATTAGAACGCAGCGGTAAAATGTTTATCATGCGGATAGCCAATGCCAGCGAGCCTTTGCAGGAAGTAGGCAGGACAGATATGATTGACATGCCAGATGAAGTGCTGGGAGGTTTATTCCTTTGCAGCCACAATACTGACGCACAGGAAGAAGGCATGGCGTGGAATGTAAGAATAGAAAAAACAGTGCCAGATAAACATAATGGCTACCGTGATGGTATCCTGGGCAGCAGGCTAGAATTGATGAATGTGTTTGATGGAAAGAGAATGGTGATTCATTCAGATTCAGGAAGGTTGGAAGCACCTAACTGGATGCCAGATGGGAAAAAAATATTGTTCAACCAGGGTGGAAATATTTTTACCATTCCTGTTGAAGGTGGCACAGCTGAAAAATTAAATACCGGCGCTGCCAACAGAAATAATAATGATCATGTAATATCTTTTGATGGAAAAATACTTGGTATCAGCAGTCACCGGGATGGTATGCCTGGCGGCGGTTCTGCTATTTATTATTTGCCCCTCACTGGCGGCGAACCAAAAATAGTAACCGACAGTACACCTTCTTATTTGCACGGATGGAACCCCAATAATAAAGAAGTGGTATATACCGCACAGCGCCTCAGCAACAGCCCGGCTTATAATATTTATAAAAAGCCAATCAATGGCGGAGCCGAAGTGCAATTGACTTTTAATAAAAAAGGATTGGCAGATGGGCCGGAATATTCACCCGATGGTAAATACATTTATTATAATTCTGATGAAACAGGCACGATGCAAATATGGCGGATGAAACCCGATGGAACGAACAATGAACAAATTACTTTTGATGAATACAATAATTGGTTTCCACATACTTCGCCGGATGGAAAATGGATGGTAATTATTTCATTTCCTTCTGCTATTGACCCCGGCGATCATCCTTTTTATAAAAGAGTGATGCTCCGTTTAATGCCGGTTGCAGGTGGGCCACCAAAAGTAATTGCTTATTTATATGGAGGCCAGGGAACAATCAATACGCCATCCTGGAGCCCCGACAGTAAGCAGATTGCATTTGTGAGCAACAGTAAATAATTGTAAGAGCATTTTGTAATGAAACAAATAAAATAGTAATGAAAAAAATATCCGGTATTCTACTTTTCAGCATCAGTAGTTTTTTATGCAGCAATGCACAGCCGGTAAAAAATCACGGCCAATTAAAAGTAGTTGGCACACAATTAACAGACGAACACAGCCAACCGGTAGTATTGAATGGAATGAGTTTTGGCTGGAGTTGTTTTCATCCAAGGTTTTTTACAGCAGGCGTTGTAAAGACTTTAGCCAAAGACTGGAACTGCAATGTAATAAGAGCAGCGATGGGCATAGAACCGGAGAATGGATATTTACAAGACACAGCAAAATCGATGAAGCTGATAACAACGGTTGTGGATGCTGCTATCAAAGAAGGCATCTATGTTATCATCGACTGGCATTGTCATAATATTAAACTGAACGAGGCAAGGGCTTTCTTTAAAACAATGGCTGCTAAATACCACGGCTACCCCAATATCATTTATGAATTGTACAATGAGCCAGATTATGAAACATGGCCGCAGGTAAAAGCTTATTCCATTGATTTAATCAGCAGTATCCGTGCCATTGATGCCAACAATATCATTTTGGTAGGCTCACCACGCTGGGATCAGGAAGTGAACTTACCAGCCGAAGACCCAATTAAAGGCTACAGTAATTTGATGTACACAATGCATTTTTATGCAGGTACCCACAAGCAATGGCTGAGAGATAAAACAGATGCAGCCATCGCAAAAGGCTTGCCCATCTTCGTTTCCGAATCTGCAGGCATGGAAGCAAGCGGCGATGCAAAAATTGATTACGAAGAATGGAATAAATTTATCCAATGGATGGAAGAAAAAAAACTAAGCTGGTTTACCTGGTCCGTTTCTGACAAAGATGAAACCTGTTCTGTGCTTAACAAGTCAGCTTCAAGCGATGGCAATTGGAAAGACATTGATTTAAAAGAATCAGGATTGAAAACAAGGGAATATTTGAGAAAGAAAAATAATCAATAGATACAATGTACCGTAGTCACTTCATAAAAATTTCAGGAGTCTCCCTTGCTGGCTTAATTATTAATGCACCAGTTTTTGCAAATATGCCTCCCAGTCATTTGCTTGCATTGCCCCATAAAGTATTCATTCAATCAGGAAATCAATTGCCTGAACTGAGTTCATCAGATAAATCAAAATGGATTATCAAAGATGTAGAAGTGCTGGTTAAAGAAATAAAAAATGTTCAAGCAGCAAATATTTAATAAACAATGCGTAGAAAGATAATAATAATACTCAGTTGCTTTTTGTTAAGCATTCATTCATTTGCACAGCAAAAAGTATTTGATATAACAGCTTACGGAGCAGTTGGAGATGGAAAAACAACTGCAACAAAATCTGTGCAAGCTGCAATAGATGCCTGCAATGCAGCAGGTGGAGGAAAAGTAGTAATACCAACCGGTACATTTAGTATTGGTACCATACATTTAAAAAGCAATGTTCATTTATATGTTGACGCAGGTGGTATTTTAAAAGGAAGCAAGAACCTGGATGATTATGAAATGTATGTACCAGATAAACCTTTCAACCCGGTTCACAAAGGCATGTTATTTACAGAAGATGCAGAGAATGTAACCATCTCCGGCGAAGGACAAATTGATGGCAATGGCGATGAATTTTTTGATTTAACCAAAGCTAAAACCATTGATGCAAACGGAACAAAACTTACCCGGCAGAAAGATAATTTCCGCCATGTAGAAAGTGGAATTGGTGATGGCCCTGTAGTGCCTAAAGAAAGGCCTTACCAGATGTTTGTTTTCAGCAGTTGTAAAAGAATAACGGTGAAAGATATTTTCATCAGCAAGTCGCCATTTTGGTGCATGTTGTTTGCAGATTGTGATGCAGTAAAAGTGGATGGCGTCCGTTTATGGAACAGTATGCTGGCGCCCAATGCAGATGGTATTGATATTGCAAGCTGCACCAATGTCAGCATCAACAATTGTGATATACGGGCAGGCGATGATGCCATTGCAATTGTTGGTTACAATCATCATTTTGAAATACCCGGATTTAGAAAGCTCCGCCATATCTCAGAAAATATTTTGGTAAACAACTGTAACCTGCAGTCCTATTCAAGCGCAATCCGCATTGGTTTTCTTGATCAGAATGATGTGAGCAATATACAGGTGAGCAATTGCAATATCACCAACTCCAGCAGGGGTATTGGTATCTTTTTAAGAGATGAGGGTTCCCTGCAAAATATCAGTTTCTCCAACATGTACATTGAAACAAAAATACATACCGGCGATTGGTGGGGCAATGGAGAACCCATTCATATTTCTGCGGTAAGAGGAAAAGAAAATGTAAAACTTGGTAAAATAAAAAACGTTCGGTTCAACAATATTATTTGCAAAGGCGAAAATGGAATGCTGCTGTACGGCAGTGAAGAAAGTGTAATAGAGGATGTGAGTTTTGATAATGTAAGTTTTGAATTGACCGACAGTAAACTCAATGATGTAGCAGGTGGCAATGTTGATCTGCGTGGAGCTTTGTATGAAAAGGATCAATTCTTTCAAAGAGATATTCCCGGCCTGTTAATTCACTATGCAAATAATATTTCCATCAATCGTTTTAAATTAGTTTGGACCGGAACAAGGATGCCTTATTTTACAAATGGCATTGAAGCCAATCATTTTAATGGACTTAGCATTACTGATTTCAAAGGTGGTGCTTCTCCGATAAATAAAAAAGCGAAACGCATTTATGTAGATAGTTTGAAGGGGTTTGCAACAGATAATATACTTGGGGTAGTGGTTGGTAAATAAAATTGTGTTTCATTCATCAAAAAAATATTATTGCATATCAATGATTATGAAAAGGAAAAATATTCTCTTGCTGATTGCAGTTTTTAGTTGCCAGTTAATTCATGCACAATCATCTTTTGTAAAAGTAAAAAATTACCAGTTTATGCTGAATGATAAACCTTACTATTACATCGGTACTAATTATTGGTATGGAGGTTTTTTAGCAATGGTAAAAGACCCTGCACATGGTAAGCAGCGCTTAATAAAAGAACTTGATTTTCTTCATGCAAAAGGAGTAAATAATTTACGTGTACTCGCCGGCGTGGAAGGAACCGGTAAAGTGAATGGAGTAAGCAGGGTAGCTCCTCCACTGCAGCCAGAGCAGGGTGTGTTTGATACAGCCATGCTGAAGGGGCTTGATTTTTTGTTGGCAGAAATGGGTAAGCGCAACATGAAAGCCGTAATCTATTTAAGCAACAACTGGGACTGGTCGGGAGGCTTTTTGCAATACCTTAATTGGAATGGATTGTTGCCCGACAGCATCATGCAGAGAAAATTAAGCTGGGATGAGAACAGGGATATTGTGAGCCAGTTTTATACCTGCGAACCCTGCAAAGCTGCTTACTACGAACAACTGAAATTGGTTGTAAAAAGGACAAACAGCATTACTAAAAAATCATACACAAAAGATGCTGCTATTATGGCCTGGGAATTGGCGAATGAACCAAGGCCCATGCGTATGCCTGCAGTGCCGGCCTGGGAAAAATGGATTGATGAAGTATCAACATATATCCGGTTAATTGATAAGAACCATTTGATAACAGCAGGTAACGAAGGATCGCAGGGTAGTGAGACTGTGGAGATTTTTGAAACTGCACATGCTGTAAAAAATATTGATTACCTCACCATACACATTTGGCCAAAAAACTGGGGATGGTTTAAAGATACTGCTATTGCCAAAAGTTTTGACAATTTTGTGAGCAAGACTACCGAATATATTAACCAGCACATTGCTGTAGCCAAACGTTTGCAAAAACCCTTGGTGATAGAAGAATTTGGTTTGCCAAGAGATCTTCATTCTTTTAATCCTCAATCCAGCACTGTATTGCGTAATAATTATTACCGCTCTATCTTTTCAATTTGGGAGCAAAGCCGCATTAAAAAAGGAGCAGTTGCCGGATGTAATTTTTGGGGATATGCAGGAATAGGAAAGGCCAATCCAAAAGGTAATTACTGGTGGAGTGCAGGCGATGACTACATGATTGATCCGCCGCCTGAAGAACAAGGATTGAACAGTGTTTTTGATACAGATAAAAGTACCTGGGAGATGATTGGTTCTTTTATAAAGAAGGTTAAATAAACTGCCGTTTAATTATTTACCATCATCTTGAAGAAGCCTTGTGATAATGGTATGCAAAAAGTTGAATAAAAAAAATAAAGTACAAGAGTGCGACGCCAATGAAGTTGATAAAAAATTTTTCTGCCCGGTTAAAAAAATAAAAATAAACAGAGCGCTTATAGATGGAGAGTGATTAATGTTGAGGCACTTTTTTCTTACTCAAAAAACTCAGGTACAGTTTTCTCATATCGTTAATGAGTCTTTGCTTGGAGTAGCGTTTGATCACATTATCATAACCATGCCTGCCCATGCAGCTTCTCAGTTCGCTGTCTTCAATAAGTTTTAAAACATAGTCAGCAAACAACTGTACGTCGCCAACCTCAGTAATGAAGCCTGTTTCGCCATGAATCACAATATCTTCTACACCACCTACATTGGTAGATACAACAGGAATGTAAGCAGACTGTGCTTCTATCAGTGAAACAGGTGTGCCTTCGTTATTAGAAGTAAGTACTACAATGTCGAGCCCGGCAAGTGCCTGGTCTATTTCAGTTTCCCAGGAAGTAACCACAATATCGGTTTTTACTTTTGGGCTGGTAATATAATAAGAATAACTAAGTCCAAGCTCTGCTGCTTTCTTTTCAATACCCGGCCTCGATTCACCATCACCAATAATAGCAAAACGGACTTGCTGATTTGTTTTTGCTTTTACAATGGCAGCCACTTCTAAAAACATATCATGGTTCTTAATAGGAACAAGCCTTCCAACAATACCAATGATCAGTTCTGATTTTTCAAAACCATATTTATTCCTGAAAATAATTCCTTTGGTTTCCTGGTCCACTGAGTATTTGTCAAGGTTAAAACCCAGCGGTACGGTAAATACTTTTTCTGCCGGGGCTATTTTATATACTTCTATCAGTTCCTGTCTTTGAGAGTCGCTAATGGCAATGATAGCATCTGTTTTCTTTGCAAAAAATCTTTCAAATCGAACAATTATTTTCGACATGAAAGAATTAAAATAAGAATGAAAAACATGCCCGTGAAAAGTATGAACGATCAACGGCACATTGCACGCCTTTGCTGCCAGCCTGCCAATGGCGCCGGATTTAGAAGCATGGGTATGCACTATATCCGGTTTAAATTCCTGGATGATTTTTTTAATTTTAAAATAAGCAATGATGTCGTAGAAGGGCAGGATGCTTCTTCTCATTTCACTAATTTCTACCGGTACTAAACCAAACTGATCGGCAATGAAAGTAGCATCTTTTTCTGCCGGGTCTTTTTTACCCACCAGCAATTTGGTTTCAAATTCAGGCGAAAGATAAGCAGTCAGCAAAGTAACATTATGTGATGGCCCGCCAACGATCAACCGGTTATGTATCCGCAGTATCTTGTACATATTAATTGGGTAAATATAACAAAACTGGATAAATAATTATTCAGTTTGCCAATTCTTATTGGTTTAATTTTTTTAAGAAAGGCAAATATCATTTTCCTGTTGGAAGTGTTGATATGTTTTTTGTGTAATTTGCCATTGACAAAAAATGCTGTTTAATTGCGAAAGTATTTTTGGGACAAACTATATTCCCTTGCTCAACATTGTTGTGTCACTCACTTTTACTTTTTCAGCTTTTGGCATCAACCCCATTAATTTACTTGCTTTACAATATGAAAAAAACTTACAATAATGCTGCCGAAGCCATTGCGGATATTGCTGATGGTGATGTTTTAATGCTTGGCGGATTTGGCCTTTGTGGTATTCCCGAAAATTGCATTGCAGCCCTTGTAAAAAAAGGAACCAACAATCTTACCTGCATTTCCAACAATGCCGGCGTGGATGATTTTGGTATCGGGCTGATGCTGCAGCAAAAACAGGTGAAGAAAATGATTGCTTCTTATGTTGGAGAAAATGCAGAATTTGAAAGACAGTTGCTCAGTGGCGAGCTGGAAGTGGAGTTGATTCCACAAGGTACACTGGCAACAAGATGCATGGCTGCAGGCTATGGAATGCCCGCCATCTTTACGCCAGCCGGTGTGGGTACAGAAGTGGCCGATGGAAAAGAAACAAGAATTTTTAATGACAAAGCTTATTTACTGGAACATGCTTTTGATGCAGACTTTGCATTGGTAAAAGCATGGAAGGGAGATACCGATGGCAATTTAATTTACAAAGCCACGGCAAGAAATTTTAATCCGCTGATGGCGATGTCAGGAAAGATTACCATTGCAGAAGTGGAAGAACTGGTGCCTGCCGGCGAGCTGGATCCAAATCATATTCATACACCCGGCATTTATGTACACCGCATTTTTCAGGGCAGCAATTATGAAAAACGGATAGAGCAGAGAACAGTAAGAATGATTTGATGATTTGAAAATTTGAAGATGAATACTAACAGAGCTTTATCAAATCGCCAAATCACCAAATTGCCAAATCATCAAATCACCAAATCACCAAATCAAAAGAATGCTTACAAAAAATCAAATAGCCCAACGCCTTGCCAAAGAATTGAAAGATGGATATTATGTAAATCTCGGCATTGGCATTCCTACACTGGTGGCAAATTATATTCCTGAAGGAATCAATGTGGTGTTGCAAAGTGAGAATGGATTGCTTGGCATGGGGCCATTTCCTTTTGAAGGGGAAGAAGACTCTGATCTGATCAATGCAGGTAAGCAAACAATTACCACCGTACCCGGTTCTGCATTTTTTGACAGTGCCATGAGTTTTGGAATGATAAGGGCGGGCAAAGTTGACCTCACCATTTTAGGCGCAATGGAAGTGAGTGAAAATGGTGATATTGCCAACTGGAAAATTCCGGGTAAGATGGTGAAGGGAATGGGTGGTGCAATGGACTTAGTGGCCAGCGCAAAAAATATTATTGTGGCGATGATGCATACCAATCCCAAAGGCGAATCAAAATTATTACCTGCCTGTACACTGCCGCTTACCGGCGTGGGCTGTGTAAAAAAAATAGTGACAGAAATAGCAGTACTGGAGGTTACAGCAGAGGGATTCAAATTAATAGAAAGAGCACCGGGTGTAAGTGTGGAAGAAATAAAAGCAAAGACGGCCGGCAAGTTGATTGTGGAAGGAGAGGTGCCGGAAATGATTTTATAAAAAGTAAAAAATCTTAAACCTAAAATTGTAATCATGAAAATTTTAAAACCTTTTTTTCTTTTAATCACTGCTGCGATATTAGTATCATCATCATTTGCACAAATAAAAGAGCCCACAGTTTTTGATACCACCATGTATGGTAAAAATGAAAAAGTGGGTAAGTATGCCAATATCCGGGGCATCAAAATGTATTATGAAACTTACGGCAGCGGTGAGCCGATGCTCATCATTCATGGCAATGGTGGTTCTATCAACAACTTCGTTTACCAGATTCCTTACTTCGCCAAAAACTATAAAGTAATTTTGGCCGACAGCAGGGCACAGGGAAAATCGGTGGATGCAGGTGATTCATTAAGTTATGAAATGATGACCGACGACCTGGCTGTATTATTGGATACACTGCATGCAGATTCCTGCTATGTAATTGGCTGGAGCGATGGTGGCATCAACGGTTTGCTGATGGCGATGCGCCACCCGGAGAAAGTAAAAAAGCTGGCTGTAACCGGCGCCAACCTTTGGCCCGACACTACCGCCGTAGATCCATTTGTTTACAAGTGGGGAATAAAATTTAATGAATCATTTAAAAAACAACAGCAAACAGCACAGGTAAAAAATGCAGCAAAGCTGGCACATCTTTTATCTTATGAGCCACACATTGCAGTAGAACAATTAAAGAAAATAAAATGCCCCACACTCGTCATTGGCGGCGATCATGATATATTATTACCAAAGCATACTTTGCTCATTTCAGAAGCTATTTCCAAATCGTATTTATGGATATTGCCCAACTCCGGCCATTCCACACCGGTTTTTTATAAAGACCAGTTCAATGAAACCGTAGGCGATTTCTTTAAAAAACCATACCGCAAAATTGAAGGATTTGGCAGGTTTGAATAATGGTCATCACAGGGTTGTTAAAAAATACTTTCTTTAATAATTCATTGCCGTATTAATTTTTCATTATCCATAGTTTAACGAGATTTGCCGATTACTAAATAAAAAGAATGAAAAAAATATTTGTATTCCTGCTGGTTTTAAATGCAATGGATGCCGCTGCTCAAGATCTTGCTTTTGGAAGAAAAATGCTTGACACCCTCACCTCTACTTATTTCTGGGGCCGTGGCTATACCAACGACGGAATGAAAAAAGCAGCAGACTTTTTAGCAAATGAATTTAAGGCTTACGGCCTGGAGCCAATGGGTGGCAAAAAATATTTCCAGGACTTTGGTTACCCGGTAAATACTTTCCCCGGCAAAATGGAAGTAAATATTAATGATAAAGAATTAGTGCCCGGCAGGGATTATATTGTAAGCCCCGAAACAAAAAGCATGAAGGCGTCCGGCGAACTCGACCAACTGGACAGCATACAATTTATCAACCGGAAAGAAAAAGTAATCATCAAACTGCAGGATAAATTGACCTGGGATATTTCGCCGGAAGTTGCCCCTTATGCCATGATACTGGTTGATAAAAAAGCAATCAAAGGAAATCCAAACAGTTTTGAAATAAATATTGAGAACAAACTGATCAGCAATTTTAAAACAGCCAATGTGTGTGCCATGGTGAAGGGAACAGAAAAAACTGACTCCATCATTATCATCACCGCACATTACGATCACCTCGGTGGAATGGGCAGCAGCACTTACTTTCCCGGTGCCAACGATAATGCAAGCGGTGTGTCGCTCTTATTAAACCTGGCACATTATTATGCAGCACATCCACAAAAATATTCTATCGGCTTTATTTGTTTTGCCGGCGAAGAAGCAGGATTGATCGGGTCAAAATATTTTACCGAAAATCCTTTGGTGCCGCTAAAGCATATCCGTTTTTTACTCAATACCGATTTGGCAGGCACTGGCGAAGAAGGCATCATGGTGGTGAATGCAACAGAATTTCCCAAAGAGTTTGCCATGATGACCCAGGTAAATGACGACAATAAATTGCTGGCTGCTGTAAAGCCCCGGGGCAAAGCCGCTATCAGCGATCATTATTTTTTTACTGAAAAAGGCGTGCCTTCTTTTTTCTTTTATACCTTAGGCGGTATCAAAGCTTACCATGATGTATTTGACAAAGCCGCCACCTTACCATTAAACGAACATGAACATTTATTTACGTTGCTGGTTAAATTCAACAGCAAATTAATGGGTCTTTAAATTTTATTCCCTTTTTTTATTTTACAAAAAAAAATTATGACGAGAGTTTGTTTGTTAGCAATGTTTTTATTTCCTGCTGTTACATTTTGCCAGCCCGGCCGATGGCAGCAAAGGGTTAAGTATTTGATGAATATTGATATGGATGTCAACAGCAACCAGTTTAAAGGAAAGCAAAAACTGGAGTACAGTAATAATTCGCCAGAGACATTAAACAAATTGTTTTACCATTTATATTTCAATGCCTTTCAGCCCAACAGCAGCATGGATGTTAGGAGCCGGGAGCTGGGCAAATTTGCTTACAACGGCCGTACCGATTGGGACAACAGGGTGAGAGACCGCATTTTTAAATTAACCGAAAATGAAATCGGCTATCAAAAAATAATCGCCATCAAAATTAACGGCGTAGCCCAGCCATTCAAATACCACGAAACTATTTTAGAAGTCAATCTCACCAAACCAATTTTACCCAAAACAAAAGTGGTGATCGATATGGATTTTGAAGCACAGGTTCCACTACAAATAAGAAGAAGCGGAAGAGACAATCCCACTACCGGTGTACGTTACAGTATGAGTCAGTGGTATCCCAAACTGTGTGAGTACGATTATGAAGGCTGGCATCCCACACCGTATGTTGGCCGTGAGTTTTACGGCGTCTGGGGCGACTTTGATGTAACCATCAACATTGACCCAGCATACAAATTAGGCGGCACCGGTGCATTGGTAAATGCTGCAGAAATTGGCTGGGGATATGATAAAGCAGGCACCGAATTAAAACCCACCACAAAGAAAAAAAGAACTTGGCATTTTGTAGGCAGCAACATACACGATTTTGTATGGGCAGCCGATCCCGGTTACAATCATGTAGTGCGTACCATGCCCAACGGCACGGTGATAAATGTGTTGTACAAATACAAAGAAAATGATGCCAAGGGTAATGATGACTGGGAAGCCATTGTAGATGCTGCAGTAAGCGTGCTGCCATTTATGGAAAAAACATTTGGCAAATATCCATACCCACAATATTCATTTATACAGGGTGGCGATGGCGGAATGGAATACCCGATGGCAACATTGCTCAGCGGCCCCGGATTGGAAACTGTTTTTCATGAATGGACACATAGCTGGTACCAGATGATGCTGGGCACCAACGAAAGCCTGTATGCCTGGATGGACGAAGGTTTTACAGAATATGCCAGCAACAGGGTGTTTGATTATTATGTGCAAACAGTGCTGAAGAAAAAATTACAAGGCAATGAAAAAGCATTGCACACCATCGATTCGCTGCTGGCTTTATTGCCTCAGATACAGCAGCCAAATTACAACGGTTATTACGGTCTTGTAAAAAGTGGATTGGAAGAACCACTCACCACACATGCCGATCATTTTAATTCAAATGCCGGCTACATCAGTGCAGCTTATTACAAAGGCTGTGTTTTTATGGAGCAGCTGGGCTACATCATAGGAGCCTCCACCAGGGATAAATTGCTGCTGGAATATTACAAACAATGGGCTTTCAAACATCCCAACGCTGCCGACTTTATAAGGCTCGCCGAAAATGTAAGCGGCCTGCAATTAGACTGGTACAAAGAGTACTGGTGCAGCACCACCAAAACAATTGATTACGCCATCGACAGCCTCTGGGAAGAAGGTGGCCTGTCAAAGATCCGTTTAAAACGAATTGGCCAAATGCCCATGCCCATTGACCTGCAGCTCACTTTCAAAGACGGCAGCAGCACCATGCACTGCATACCGCTCAACCTCATGTACGGTGCCAAAAAACAGGAAGACCCCAAACAATCCTTTGAAGTACACGAAGAATGGCGCTGGACACATCCCACCTACATCGTGTCCTTCAAACAAAAATTAAGCACCTTAACCAAAGCAGAAATAGACCCCAGCAAACGGCTGGCCGACATAGACCAGCGCAACAATGTGTTGGAACTAAAGTGGTAAAAATATTTTGTAATCGGCCGTAGTTTTTCATAGCAGCATCCTTGTGTCACTCACTTGTACAGCATACCATTGAGCAACTTTTATCGGCACAATTGATTCACAGAATCGATTTCGGCATTGGTGTGACTGTTAGTTTTAGAATAAACTTTCGTATATATTTAAGTTATGTATAATGCAAAATCGACATCCTACTAATGACAAAGTTTTAATTAAACGTTCTATCCACAATTTTTATCTTCACTTCTTTGACGGGATTTACTCAAACGACAAAGACTATTGACAGCTTGGAAGGTCAACATCAAGCTTGCTTAGACAAGGGCGAATTTATGCTTGGATGTTCAGAAAAATTTTATTTTCAAATGGACAGCTTACTTAACCTTCAGTATAAAAAGCTTCGTACAAAATGTGATAGTATTCAAAAGATTAATCTCAAAGATGACCAAATTAAATGGCTTGCGGTAAGAGACAAACAGTTTAAGTATAACAGACAGCAGGTACATAAAGAAGCAAAAGAGAGTGGTTACGACGGCGGACAAGATGAAATAATGATTTTGACTGACAAAAATGCAATGTTTGTGAAGGACAGAGTTATTGAACTTATAAGCAAATCACCAAATAGTTATTCTGCTGACAAATACAAAAGCAAACTGTATAAAATTTCTCTTGCCTATTCCTCCTTTGGCGCAAGCGTCCGCTTGTGCCGAACAACAAAAAGAGTTAAAGAGTTAAATTACTTACTTCTTGCCGTTGTTGGTATATCATTAAAAAAATCCAGCTATCAGAGCAAGCCGTCGTTGTATCTCCCGACCAACGACCGAAGTGTAAGCCATTATACTTTTAGCATAAACCAAATACATGTAGTTTTCGATTACAACGCTCCACCTGTTTTGTACTAAGTCATTGCCCTCACCCACAGGCAATTAATGAAAATTCAAATAAAAGAATATGAAAACAAGCAACTGCATTAACAAATAGATGAACTGCATTAACAAATAATCTAACTGCAACGATAAATATGTCAACTGCATTAACAAATAAGCCAACTGCAACAATAAATATGTCAACTGCATTAACAAATATGTCAACTGCATTAACAAATAAGCCAACTGCAACGATAAATATATCAACTGCATTAACAAATAAGCTAACTGCACTGATAAATAGAGCAACTGCATTAACAAATAGATGAACTGCTCAGATAAATAGAGCAACTTCGTCAACCAACAACCGAAGTGTAAGCCATTATACTTTTAGCATAAATCAAATACATCGTTTTTCAATTATAACGCTTAGCTTGTTTCCGAAAATACACAACAGGGGCGTTCGGGATAAGACATAGTTTTAAATTCATAACACCAACCTTGGCGAAAAACTTAGAGACATAAACTGTATGACAACGGTAACAAAAAACAACAAAAGTTGGGTATCCGGAATTTTTGCCGCTATCGCTGCTTCACTTTGCTGCATCACACCTGTACTTGCATTTATTGGCGGTGCAGGCGGACTTGCTTCTTCCTTTTCGTGGATTGAACCATACAGACCTTACTTGATTGTTGCAACCGTTTTAATTTTTGTATTTGCCTGGTATCAAAAACTTAAACCACAAAAACAAGTTGACTGCAATTGTGAGACTGATAATAAAAAATCATTTTGGCAATCAAAATTATATTTAGGTATTGTTACAGCGATTGCTGCTTTGCTGCTTGCCTTTCCTTATTATGCTAAAGTGTTTTATCCAAAGCCACAGCACACTAAAGTTATTGTGGTTGATAAAAGTAATATTCACACAGTTCAACTAAACATTAGCGCAATGGATTGTGAAGGTTGTACAGCACACATTAACAGTGAACTTTCAAAAGTAAATGGAGTTATTGAAGTCAGCACATCTTACAAAAATGCAAATGCAATTGTTAAGTTCGACAACAGCAAAATATCAGTTGACAGTATTGCTAACAAAGTAAATACTATCGGCTATAAAGTAACTTCAATCACCAACAACAAATAAAATGGAAAAGCCCATCATACTTCAATCAGTTATTACTTGCCCTAATTGCGGACACAAACAAGAAGAAACAATGCCGACAGACGCTTGCCAGTTTTTTTATGAATGTACAAACTGCAAGACACGGCTTAAACCCAAGGAAGGTGACTGTTGTGTGTTTTGCAGTTATGGTTCTGTAAAGTGTCCACCAATACAAATCGGAACTTCCTGCTGTTAGTAGCTACGAGGGTATGCAGCTAATTTTCCTGCTCCCGTTAATGCCCCTCTTCGTCTCCCCTCTACGGGAAGGCGTTCGGGATTAGACATAGTTTTAAATTCATAACACCAACCATGGCGAAGAACCCACTTCACATTGGAGACATTCGCCAGACGCAGGAACTATGTGACAACGGAAATTATGAAATAACCATAAGGCTGGGACTGCAATAAAACTTTAATTTACAGTAAGCTTAAAGCTACAGGATTCCCCTCCTAAGGGCGCCAACCCTACAATTTTGGGTAAAAAATAATAATCTCCCGGGTAAACAGGAGTGCCGGTTCCGGTCATTAATGCATTTTGTGACCCAGACGTAGTAAAAGTGCCAGTGAAGGAAAATATTATTCCGTTGATGGTATCAGTAGTAATCGTAACATAACCTGGTTTAATAATGTATAACTCTATACTAACTGTGTTGGCATCAGTAAGAGGATTACCGGCAATATAATTTCCCGCAATATCATGATTACAGGTAATCACATTTAAAAGGTTAAAGGAAGTTAGCACATAAATAGCAGGGTTCGGTTTTACTTTAATGTCGAAGGTGCAGGATGAGCTATCAATATTTGGAGTAAAAGTAAAAGTGCCTGAAATTACTGGGCTTCCGGAACCTTTCAAAATAACTTTTTGATTGCCTGTAAAAGTAAATTTACCAGATATGGAAAAGCTTATTCCATTAATAATGTCTGTACTAATTGTATATTCTCCAATCGAACTTACTGACACATTTAACACTACTGTATTTGAACTGTTAAGAATGGTATCTACAACATAGTTAGTGTCTGCAACTGCATTTGTACAACTATCCGGGGCACCTGCCAGCATGAAAACAGCTTTTGGTGCTTCTTTAACATTTACAGTAAAAGAACAAACTGATACGCCGGAGGCCTTAAAATTAAAACTGCCAGCTGACACTGGTGTATCACTACCTGAAAGTGTAACAGTTTGTATGCCAGTTTCAGTAAAGTTTCCAGAAACAGAAAAACTAAAACCATCAACAGCATTAGTTTTAATTGTATAGGTGCCGATAGTAATAACATCCACTTGTATCTGAACGGTGTTGGTTGTGTTTAGTGGGTTACCTGCATTATAATTTCCAGATACCAAACTACCAGTAAAAATTCCGTTGGCTGCATTTAAGGTATATACAGCCGTAGCAGCCTGTACGCCGCCTTCGTAACTATATTCTTTTTTACAGGTAATAAAAAATAGGGCACATACAATCAATAGTAAAGAGGTAAGAAAAAAGGTAGATATTTTTTTCATGTAACGTATGGCAATTTAAACAAATGGCATCAGAAAAAGAATTTTATCTGGCAGTTTTCGCTGCATACTCTTTATTCTTCTTACTTCCGCTTTGAGTCTCCCCTTCATAAAATTAAAAGTTCTAAGGAGAGTCTCCACCATTGGCTTTGCAGCATGGCTGTGGGTCTCACCACTATTCAGGAAACTTTTTTAAGTAATGTTTTTTATTCATGCACTCTGCTGCAATAGCAGCGGGTTCTGCCAGACACTTATCCTGCCGCACGGAAACCCGCCTGGGAATCTTAAAATTTTGAAGGAGACCCGGAGCGGAATAAAAATAACAGTAAAGTAAAAAATATTTTTTTGTAAAGTTTACGGGATTTATCTGTCATAGAAGCAAAATGAAGTATGAATTTCGTTGTTTCAAACTACGGCAAAAAATTTATTCTTGACATCTCTTAGCCATTGCATCGTATGAGAGGAAGAATGTTGCGTTTGCCGGAGTTGGATTATTAATATTTAAACTCTTTTCCTATTGGCGCAACGTCCTCGGCTTTGCTCATGGCTTGTTGAGAGAGGTTGTTGGGAATAGAAATTATTGTGTATAAATAAACAATGCTTTGCCTGCAGTTGGCGCTGTAGGATTTACAGGATCGTAACCCCAAATTTCTTTCGGGTAGCCATTGGCTTTATATCCATATCCGTAAAGGGAATGGTAATGACCATTAACATCATAGTACTGGTTTACCTCCAGCATATTTTTTTTGGCAAACGATTCTTCTATAAAAGTTTCTAAACTATTTAATACACGATAGCAATTTAATTGTGTACTATTAAACGGGTTGGGATGATTGTCGAGTATATAAAAAAAATTTTGCCTGCTAAATGTTGCTGTACTATCAATCTGGTGTACAATGTTTCCATTATTATCATATTCTACATGTACTGTATCAGTAACTGTACTGGAAGTGCTATAATTAACTGTTTGCTTGATGATGGTGTCGGTCAGATAAGTATAATGAATAACAGTGTTTCCCGATGAATCATATACAAGTCTGCCATTCTCGTAATTGAAAAAACGTGTCTATGTATTGCTGCTACCAGAGTAATACGAGCCCATATATGGCAGACGTCCGCTGCCGTTGTAAAAAAAACTGCCTCCATATCTATAGGAGGGATTGCCATTGGAAGAATATTCTATACTTACAAAAGATGTGTTCCTTTTGAGGTCATCGTAATAAAAGTCAATGGTTTTAAAAGTGTCTACAGATGATACTGTAGTATCTATCACCACATACCTGCTCAGCAGTGTATCTACATTATCATTGCTGCCCGTAACGTACAGCTGTATGCCTGAATTAACCGTTGCATTATGTCCGTTCAAGTTTAGTGAGCGGCAATAAGCATCTACATCAATAACAATATCATAGTTAAGCACCGCATTTTCATTGGTGCTTGGCACTGCATTACTGCTCCATGCAGTGGCATCGCTCCATACACCCTGCCGTGTGTTGGTTACCTGTGCGTGGGTTAGGCAAATAGTAAAAAGGAAAATAAGAAATAAGCTGTAGCATTTCATAAAATGAAAATACAACATTTTTATTCCATGCAGGTACACTTTGCAGATAGAGTGGTAAAAATTAATTTTTATTTTTCTGTCACATTTCAAACTCCCACACTGTTCTGTATGTCCCATACTTTTCTATGTAAGTTAAAAAGGAATTGTAAAAAGCATCTGCACCAATGGTAGCGCTGTCGCCAATTACAAACAGTTGTTCTTTGGCCCTGGTGATGGCAACATTCATGCGGCGGTAATCTTTTAAAAAACCAATCTCACCCTCCTCATTGCTTCTTACCAATGATAAAATGATGATCTCTTTTTCCTGCCCCTGGAAACTGTCGATGGTGCTGATACGAAGTTGCTTTGGTAACAGTTCTTTAGCTGCCGCCACCTGCCCGGCATAAGGCGAAATGAATGCAGTGTGCAAAGGATCCAGTACTTCTGTTTCTAATAATTTTTGTACAATTTGTAATTCACCTTCATTCTGCAGGCTGCTGCCATCGCTGCCATGTACTTCATTATACCCGGAGCCGGCAGTGTCAATAAAAGTGATGTGGGTATTATTGTTGGTAAGATGTACTGCTGTTTGCAAGAGGCCATTATAAAAATAATTACTGGAAAAACCGGCAATGGCTTCCCTCATGCGGTATTGTGTGTTGAGCAAAAAAATACTGTGGGCAGTGGCAATGCTGATTTCTAAAATAGATTTATTTAAACCCAGGCGGGCAGCTTCATCGCTGAGTACAGTAGGGGGCAGCTGATAGTGATCGCCAGCCAGCACATACTTTTTTGCCAATGGGAAAATTGTCCAGGCCAATGGTTCAATGCATTGCCCTGCTTCATCAATCAGCAGTGTATGAAAGCTGAGGTGATTGATTTTTGCATCGTACAAACCTACAGGGGTGCCTAAAATTACTTCGGCTTCAGTGTATAATTTTTCTTCATTGTAAGCCTGTAGTTTTTTTATTTCGGTACGGATATCTTTTACTTCTTTAAAAAACAGGTTGCGTTGTTCTCTTTCTGCTTTGCCAAAACTCCGTTTGTATTTCAGCGCCATCTTTCTAAATTCTTCGGCCCTTATTTTTAATTGTTTTATTTCTTTCAGTTGCTTGCTGTTGTTCAGTTTGCCTTCGGATGTATGCTGAAAAATAGTTTCATCTACTTTGCTGATATTGCCCACCCGTAGCACTTGCAAGCTTTGTGCAATCAGGCCTTTGGCAATATTATCCACGGCAGTATTGCTCGGTGCCGATACCAATATTTTTTCTCCGGCTTTTACCAGCTGCACAATGGCTTCCACCAGCGTAGTGGTTTTGCCGGTGCCCGGCGGGCCATGCACAATAGTGATCTTTTCATTTTGTGTGATGGCGGCCACAGCCTGCTGCTGGCTTTGGTTTAAATTTTTATTATTGAAAGAAAGTGAAACAAGTTGTATAGCTGGTGGAAGTTTTTTTGTTGCTGCGCCATGCAACTGTTCAAATAATTCAAACAGTTCTTTATTGTTTTCTAAATTATTCAACACCGTTTTCATGATGGTGGTGGTGCGTTGGTCTGGTGCCAGTTTAATACCTACGCCATCATCTTCAATCCAGTCAGGAAAGTCGGGTGCAAACAAACGGAACTCACCTGTCTTGCCATCTAAGTTCATCAATACGCCTTTCACCGGTTCTTCACCGCTGCAAAAACATTCAATGGCTGCACCATCTTTAAACAAATTTATTTCTGCCGGAAAGTTTAACCGAAAAGTTATTTCAGGATAGTCTGCATAACCAAAATTTTTTCTGGTAACAGTAATGGGGTGCAGTGCCAAACCCTCTGTCTTCAAAGATTTTAGCGTATGCTGCTGATCAAGGCTGTACCGCTTTACCTGTTCTTTTTCTTCCAGTTCGATACACTGTAATAAATTTTTTATTTGGGGATGCGTTACTGGCATGGCGTGAAAATAGGGAGGATGGCAATAATAAAAAAATTGCCGCTTGTTTTTCTGTATTCAAAATAATAAATACCAGTAGCTTTACCCGGTATAAAATTCTGGCATAAAAATGTTTACCAATCAACAGATAATTGAGCACACAAAAAAATGGATCAACGATGTGGTAGTGGGCTGCAATTTTTGTCCCTTTGCAGCCAATGTTGTAAAGCAGCAGGCAATACATTACCAGGTACAAAATAGCGGAGTTGCTGATGAATGCCTGGATGCTTTTGCAAAAGAAATTACCCGGCTGGATGATGACATCAATATTGAAACCAGCTTCCTCATTTTTCCAAATTCGTTTCCCATTTTTGATGATTACCTCGACCTTGTTTCGGAAGCAGAAGAATTATTGACAGCAAAAGGATATGAAGGTATTTACCAGGTTGCCAGCTTTCATCCTTTGTATTGCTTCGCAAATTCCGGAGAAAAAGATGCTGCCAATTATACTAACCGTTCTGTTTACCCCATGCTGCACCTGCTGAGAGAAGCCAGTATTGACAAGGCTTTGGAGCATTATGCTAATCCTGAAAATATACCGGAACGCAATATTGGATTTGCCCGGGAAAAGGGATTAGTTTATATGAAGATGCTGAGAGATGGTTGTTTGGGGAAAGAATAATTTATATCCGCTTCAGCCAACCGGTGATGCTCATCCTGCTGCGGTTGGCTTTTGTTACTTCATGTTCCATCTCATCACTTTTAAAAAATACAGCTGTCTGTGATTGGGGCTGTATTTTTTGTGCTGTTTCATTTTGATACACTAACAATTGCCCGCCATCTTCTTCCCGCCAGTCATCATTCAAATAATTGATGAGAGAATATTTGCGGTTCCTGTCATTTTTAAACTGGTCTTTGTGGCGCTTGTAAAAACTTCCTTCTTCATACACGGCGTAATGAAATTCGTATCCATTGATGCCGGTGTAACAAGTTTGGTTTAGATATTCAATAAAACTTTCCACCCGTTGTAAAAATTCCTGTTCATAAATATTGTCATGACTTTTATCCATCCAGTAAATTTTATCACCCCTCATTTTTTGCTGGCTGTCTTTTACTGTTTCATTTCCAATGCCGGCCAGCGTCATCAAATCATCTTTTTGTAATTGCAGAATATTTTGCTGCAGGCCGTTTGATAATCCTTCACTCAAAAAACCTTCATCAATGCCGATATTATTATCAAGGTAACTGTCAATCAATAAATCAAATTGGTTATTCATACTGGTAGTTGAGCCGGGTAAGATAGTTCTTTTGGCAGCCACCATCGTTTATCATTTATGTGATAATAGAAATTCAATCAGTAAAGAAATATTTTTTATTTTTGCCTCTATGAAAATTGTATTTTCAAATCCAAATATTGCCATTGCCGGTATTGCAGATATTACAGAACTAACCAGCCTGCTCAACAATGCATACCGTGGCGAAGAATCTAAAAAAGGCTGGACAACAGAAGAAAATTTGATTAGCGGTGATGTAAGAACAAATGCAGAAACTTTGCTGGCAATCATGCAAATTGAAAACAGTGTGCTGCTGAAATACAGCAATGACCGGCAGAAAATAATTGGCTGTGTAAACCTGCAACAGCATGAGAATAAAATTTACCTGGGTATGTTAAGCGTATTACCACATTTGCAGGGCCTGGGAATTGGAAAGTATTTGTTAACTGCAGCTGAAGAATATGCCCAACAATTACAATGCAGTGTTATTTACATGACTGTTATTTCTCTCCGAACAGAATTAATTAGCTGGTACAACCGCCTTGGATACAGGGATACAGGCGAAAGAAAATTTTTTGAAGAAGATATTTCAACAGGCAGACATTTACAGCCATTGGAGTTTGCAGTGCTGGAGAAAGTTGTTGTTTGATAACGGCCTATTTTTTATAGAAGGATTATTTACTTTCCAGGTTTTCATAAATGCTCAGCCTGTTATGAAGCTCCATAATTTGATGTTGCATTGCATCCATGCGTTTCAGTAAATACATAATTGTTTCAAGCCCTTCCAGGTTAATGCCCAATTCAAAATACAACCTCACCATCTTTTCCAAATGAGGAAGCTGGCTCACCGGCATAAATATTTTTTCTTCTACAATGATTGTTTCCACCAGGCCCGATTCTTTTAAAGTGTGTATAAAAGAAATATCAATTTTATGATGTGTACAAAATTCTTCAGCCGCTATCATGTCTTCTGATTGCATACAAAGATTATTTAAGGTTATTCAATTTGGTGAATAATGCTTTTTGCACTTCAGTAAGGTTGGTCGGCAGTTTTACTTCGTAGGTTACATAAAGGTCTCCGGTTTCTCCTTCTTTTTTATACACAGGAAAACCTTTCCCTTTCAGCCGTATCTTAGTGCCATACTGTGTTTCAGGGTTTACTTTCAGTTTTACTTTTCCTTTCAGTGTATCAATGGTGGTTTCTCCTCCCAGCATGGCAGTGTATAAATCAATATTTGCGGTGGTATAAAGATCGTTGCCCAGGCGTTTAAAATTAGGATTCGCTGCTATTGAAAAAGTAATGTACAAATCACCGGCGGGCCCGCCATTTACTCCCGGTGCACCATACCCCTTTAGTTTTATTACCTGCCCGTTTTCCACTCCGGCAGGTATGGTAATGCGGATATTTTTTCCATTCACTGCAAGGGTTTGCTGGTGTGTTTCCATTGCACCGGTCAGGCTTAGTTTCAGTTCGGCATTATAATCCTGCCCCCTAAATTTTGTTTGCCTGCTGCGGCTGCTTCCTCCAAACATAGATTCAAAAAAATTAGAAAAATCACTGTCATCATCCCCGGTAAATTGTTCGCCTGAATACCGGGAATTGCGTTGCGACTGGCGTTGCTGCTGCTGAAACTGGTCTGCATGTTGCCAGTCTTTACCATGCTGGTCATATTTCTTACGCTTTTCAGGATCGCTTAATACTTCGTTGGCTTCATTTACCTGCTGAAATTTATGGTGGGCATCTTTATCATTTGGATTTAGATCAGGATGCAATTGCCGGGCTAATTTGCGGTAAGCTTTTTTTATATCCTCATCAGAAGCAGTTTTCTCAATCCCTAAAATTTTGTAGTAATCAATAAATTCCATCTGGCTGATTGTTTATTATCTGGAGTATAAAAGTACACTGCATTAATTTATTGTCCGCTGTGTTTGGCAGTGGTCAATAAATGAGTTTACATAAATGCTTTGGATAAGGTTGAGGGATTTTTTGTCCGGCAAAAAAAGAGATTTAAAATTCCTCTGCTGTTGCAGGGAATGAATGGCCGGTTAGTAGTTTTGCGGTGCTAGCGAAACGTTTACAGCATTTGCTCCTTTGGGGCCCATTTCTACTTCAAAAATTACTTTGCTGTTTTCTTTGATAGCTTCTCTCAATCCGTTTACATGTACAAAAACACTTTGCTGTGTTTCCAGGTCTTTGATAAATCCGTATCCTTTTGCTTCATTAAAGAAAGTAACGGTTCCTTTCCTGATCAGGTCTGCAGGGTCAATATCCTGTTGCTTTGGTACGCCAATTTCAATATCTTCCTGTCTCACTTTTTTCATCTTCTTCGGATCAGGCGGGGTATTAGATAGATTGCCGTTCTCATCTACATAAGCCAGCATATCATCCAAATTTTTTGATTTGGGATTTTCTTTGCGTTCCTGTTTCTTCTCTGCTTTCTCTTTTTTGTTTTGATTCTTTTTCTTTTCTCTTTCTTTTTTATTCCAGGTTTCTGCCATAAATGTTTATTAAATGATTAAATGTTGTGAATTGCAGGAGTAAAATTTTAACTCCAGATCTGGGGAAAAAAACGTGGGTATTTTCGGCAGATTGCTTCAAAGGTAACGTTTTTAGCGTTGCCTTTTTGCAGTGAAGTTTTCAGGGCAGGTTTTCTATCCCGTTAAATGTGCGAAAGTAAATTTGGTAAGGATCGAAAACTGCAAATACAAGTTTGAAAGATTGAGTTTTAAAATTAACTCACCCTCGGCTTCCAGGCAATTTCTTCCACCTGTAGTAAATGCCCGATGTATCTTGCCAATACAAAAAGATAATCGCTCAAACGGTTGATGTATTTTATCACCAGCGGATCTACAAACAGTTCATGTTCCTGCATGTTTACACACAGCCTTTCGGCACGGCGGCAAACGCACCGGGCCACATGTGCAGTGGATATTGCAGGATGGCCACCCGGCAGAATGAAGAATTTCATTACAGGTAATACTTCATTCATTTTATCTATTTCCTTTTCGAGCAGTTCAACATCCTGTTCTTTCAAATCAGGGATCTTCATCAAAGGCTCTTTATCAGGGTCGCAGGCCAGCGAAGAGCCTACCGTAAACAGCCTGTCCTGTATTTCTTTCAGGATAATTTTACTTTCGTTGTCAGTGATCACATCACTTACCAAACCGATGTAAGAATTCAATTCATCTACTGTGCCGTAGCTTTCAATACGCAGGTGACTTTTAGGAACTTTGGTGCCGCCAATCAGGCTTGTTTTGCCAAGGTCGCCGGTTTTGGTATAAATTTTTAATGCCATTAAAATAATTTTTTAAAAAAATAGAAACAACAAAACAATCAAATGGTTGAGATAAAACTAAACATGCTGATGATGAATCGTTGAGGGGTTGCTGTTGATCTTGTCTGTTTCCACCATGCCATCTCTTAAACGTATTACCCGGTGGGCAAAAGAAGAAATGTCTTCTTCATGCGTTACCAAAATAACGGTGTTGCCCTCACGGTGAATTTTGCCCAGGATGTCCATTATTTCATGTGATGTTTTAGAGTCAAGGTTGCCGGTAGGTTCATCTGCCAGGATGATAGCAGGGTTGTTGATGAGTGCTCTTGCAATGGCGACTCTTTGGCACTGGCCGCCACTCAATTCATTTGGTTTATGTTCACTCCGGTCTTCTAATTTTACCCGGGCTAAAACTTCCAAAGCTCTTTCAGTTCTGTCTTTTTTATTTACGCCGCTGTAGATAAGCGGCAGGGCTACGTTCTCCAGTGCTGATAACCTTGGCAATAAATTAAATTGCTGAAATACAAAACCGATTTCTTTATTTCTTACTTCAGCAAGGTCATTGTCTTCCATGCGGCTAACATCTTTTCCATTCAGGATATACCGGCCTTTTGTGGGTGAATCGAGACAACCTAAAATATTCATCAGGGTTGATTTCCCGGAGCCGCTGGGGCCCATCAAAGCCACATATTCATTTTTATAAATGTCCAGGTCAATGCTTTTTAAAACGGGTAATTCATGCTTGCCTAAATAATAGCTTTTGCAAATATTTTCTAAATGGATAATGCCCTGCATGTTGGTTGTTGATTGATTTGTTTGTTTGTATTCGTCATTCAATATTCGTACTTCATAATTTCTTTATCACCTTCGGTACTTTAAAAAATTCCCCATCCTGCAAAGGGGCATTCTTCAATCCTTCTGTTCTTTCAATACTTCCTTTCACTTCATCTTCTCTCAGTACATTGATGCCATCACTCATGTGCAGCAAGGGTTCCACACCAGTGGTATCTACTTCATTCAGCTTTTCTACAAATTGAATCATGTGCTGCAGGTCTGCTTTAATTGCTATTTTTTCAGCATCATTAAATTGCAGCCTTGCCAGGTTGGCCAGTTTATCCACCATTTCGTTGTTTACTTCCATGAAACAAAAATAAAGCTTTAGCTGTAGATGAAAATATTAAAGGTATAAATGGCGAGCAGCATATTATACACATGGCTTTACACCTCAAAATGAAATCCGTAAACTGCAAACTGAAAACAGTTTATTATCTTCGCCAGCTTATGAGCAGCAAGAAAGAAATAGTAATGAGCGGCATCCGCCCCACGGGTTTTTTGCACCTGGGAAATTATTTTGGTGCCATCAGGAATTATGTAAAAATGCAGGATGATTTTGAATGTTATTTTATGGTGGCCGATCTTCATTCGCTTACCACACATCCTGATACCAAAGAGCTGAAAGCGAATGTGCACCGGGTGTTGGCAGAAAATATTGCCTGTGGCCTTGATCCGGATAAAGTGGCTTTGTATTGCCAGAGCCAGGTGTATGAAACTGCTGAATTATACCTTTACTTAAACATGCTGGCTTACAAAGGTGAGCTGGAAAAAACTGTAACCTTTAAAGATAAAGCAAGGCAGAACCCGGAAAATATTAATGCCGGATTGCTTACTTACCCGGTGCTGCAAACTGCTGACATTATCATTCACCGGGCCACACATGTGCCGGTGGGAAAAGACCAGGAGCAGCATTTAGAAATGGCAAGAAATTTTGTAAACCGTTTCAATCACCGCTATGGCAAAGTATTTCCAGAACCGGCTGCATTTAATTACAATGAAGAGCTGGTAAAAGTACCGAGCCTTGATGGTACCGGTAAGATGAGTAAAAGTGAAAACCAGATGTCTACTTTGTACCTGGCAGATGAAGACGATACCATCAGGAAGAAAGTGATGAAAACCAAAACAGACAGCGGCCCTACAGAACCCAATTCGGCAAAGCCCGACTACATTGAAAATATTTTTGGGTTGATGAAATTGGTGAGCAGTAAAGAAGTGATTGAAAAATTTGAACAGGATTATAACAATTGCAATATCCGCTATGGCGATATGAAAAAGCAGCTGGCAGAGGATATGGTAAATTTTATTTCACCTATCCGAAGTAAAGTAAATGCCATTATGAATGATGAGCAATACCTGAAAGAAGTAATGAAAAAAGGTGCAGCAAAAGCTGGTGTAAGTGCAAAAGCCACCCTGCAATTGGTAAGAGAGGCAATGGGGTTAAATTATTAACCCCCATCCCCTAAAAGGGTGTTTGGAGTATTATTATTTGCAGAGTATTAAAGATTGCATATTTTCAATCTTTAAAATAAAATCTTCTTTATTTTCTTTAATCTTTTAAATAACTCCGCCTTTGCGGAACAGGGTATGGCAAAAAGTAAAAAACCAAAACACATTGCAGTTGCAGGAAATATCGGTGCAGGCAAAACTACTTTAACCGAAATGTTGAGTAAGCATTACAAATGGATACCCCAGTTTGAAGATGTGGATCACAACCCTTACCTAAATGATTTTTATGAAGACATGCCGAGGTGGAGTTTTAACCTGCAGATATTCTTTTTAAATAGCCGACTTAACCAGTTGCTTGAAATTCAACGTGGCACTGAAACAGTGATACAGGACAGAACGATTTATGAAGATGCCAATATATTTGCTCCCAACCTGCATGATATGGGACTAATGGGCAAAAGGGATTTTGATAATTATTATAAATTTTTTGAAACATTAAAATCAATGGTGCAGCCGCCAGACCTACTGATTTATTTGAAAGCATCGGTACCAACACTGGTTGCTCAAATTCAAAAGCGGGGGAGGGAATACGAAGAAAATATCCGGCTGGATTACCTCAAAAAATTAAATGATTACTACAATAATTTTATTGAAAATTATAAAGAAGGGCCATTACTCATCATCAATGCAGACAGCAATAAGTTTGCAGAAAATGAAGAACACCTGGGACAGATCATTACCAAAATAGATTCGCAATTGTTTGGATTATTTTAATGGATGCCTGCCGATATGGAACAACTTTCTTTACATCACTACGGTCTTTTAACTAATGATACAGCCGCCTGGCTGGCAGAAAATGAGTTGCTGCTTGGCAAGCCTTACAAGGTTTTTGATACAATAAAAATCAGTTCACAAAAAGTGAATATCACTTTTGTACAACAGTCAGCAGCAAGTACGCTTACAGAATTGGTGGAGCCTTCGCAAGACAACTCAGTGCTGCAAAAGATGATCAGCAAAGGAATTACAATATACCATACAGGCTATCTCGCCCCAGCAGGAGCGTTTGATACTATCCTTTCTTCTTTTGTGGAAAAAGGCACCCATGCATTACCAGCCTTTCATTCAGAAGCATTTGGGGGCAAACGTTGTGTTTTTGTAATAACAAGAAATATGGGAATGATAGAGATAATTGAACAGTAAATTATGTTTCTTGCTGTCCATTTTATTGAGCAAGAAATGATTTACTCAATCAGTTGATTTTTCATTGCATAAAATACCAGGCCTACAGAATTTTTTACACCAAACCTTTCCATCATTCTGTCTTTAATAGCTTCTACAGTTCTGGAACTGATGTCCATTTTTTGTGCAATTTCTGCTGCAGTATATTCCATACATACAAGGGTAAGTACTTCTTTTTCTCTTTCGCTGATAACAATTTCTGTGGACAGGGAAGGGTTAAACTTTTGCCTGCTGTAATTCTTTTTTATCAGCACTTTATTTACAAAAGGGTTCAGGTAAAAGCCCGTACGCATTACATCTATTACTGCTCTTCTTATCTCTGCAGGCTCGGTGCTTTTTAATAAATATCCTGCCGCCCCACAGTCCATCAGGTGGCCTACAAATCTTTCATCTTCATACATGGTTAATATTATCACCCTTATTTTGGGAAAGTCCCTTGTAATTTGTTTGGTGGTGTCTATACCGTCTTTAATGGGCATTTTTAAATCGCAGAGTACCACATCTGGTTCGCTTGCTTTTATCTGTGTCAGCAGGTCTTCGCCGTTATCAGCCTCCATTATAAATTTAATGTTGGTATACGCCCTCATAGAAAGGATTACGCCTTTCCTGAAAATTTGGTGATCGTCTGCTATTGCTACTTTTATTTGTTCCATAAAAAAACAGGATAAACAAATTTAATGAAAAAGAAGTGGTTTAAAGGAGCAGGTTATAAGCATACAATTCAACATCGCTTTTTTATTGAATTTGCCTTGGCTGCACTAAGGTAAATAATGTGTTGATTAATATGTTGAATCTTTGGGTATTTCTAAAGTAACCTTGTAATAAGTATGACTGGGGTCTATTTCAAAAAGGATACGGCCATCCAGAACTTTAATGCGGCTGGCAATATTTTTTAATCCCAGGCCGGTTGATACATGGTTAAGCCTTTCAAATTCTGTCTGGATAATTCCATGCCCATCATGGTGCAGCCGGAAATAACTGTGGGTGGCAGTGGCATTTTGTGTAAGGTGAATAAACCCGGCATTGCTGTGTTTGATAATGTTGTTGATCAGTTCCTGCACCACCCGGAAGATTAATAATTCCTGTTCCATTTTTAACCGGTTGCGGTAGTCGTGAAAACGTACGCTGGCATTGAGTGTGCCGCTGCCGTTTATTTTTTGAAACAAATCACTCATGGCGCTTTCCAGTCCAAAATTTTTGAGGGTTGGGGGCATCATGCTGTGGCTGATATTGCGGATCAGTTGTATAGCATCATCAATAATTTGTTTGGCGCTGTAGATGGATTGTAATTGAGCGGCAGGCTCCTGGTTAATTAAATTTTCGTTGAGGTAAAGCCTTGCAGTGGCCAGCAAAGGGCCTACATCATCATGCAGGTCGGCGGCAATGCGGTTCCTTTCTTCCTCCTGGAATTTGATAGAGGCATTCAGCAGTATCTGTTGCTTATCATCTTCTAATTTTTTAAGTTCCAGGTTGAACCGGGTAACTTTTCGCTGATGAAAAATAACAAAAAATACTATACCCAGGGTAAGGCTTACCATACCCAAAGTACCCAAAAGCATAATGTAGTTTGACCCCGGAGATGTGCCAGCAGCGACTTGTAAAAATATCATTTGCAGTTAGAGGTTAGGTTTGTTTGGTAATGGGTTAAATGTGCCTAAATCAAGGTCTGGAGCTGAAGCGTTTCTTTCAACTACAACTTTTAAATTTTTATTTACAAGAATACCTATACATAATAAAGCATTTTTGATAATTGTAAAACATCCATAAATAAGATGATACTGATCTCTGAATGCAGGGTCTTTACTCATTGAAATAGAAAATAAATAAAGAAAAAAAGTGCCGGAAAAATTGATAAGAAATGCTATTGATAGCCAGAAATTTGCAATTGAATAAATGGGGGTGTCAGAAATGTACTTTACCTGCTCAAAGAAATAATACAAAATAATTACGATGTAAAGGAAGCCTTCAATGGCCAGGGGAAGAAAAGAAGGCTTTTGTTTATTGGTTACAAAGTCTACTAAAAAAGAGATACATAAGAGGACTGTTGCTGCAGGAAGTACAATTTTTTTATTTTTATTTTTTAATATTAGAAAATAAAACCCACTTAGTAATACAGATTCTAATATTGGATAAAACCTCGGGATTAATAAACCAATTTGAGATTGCTTTTCAACGTTATTTAAAAATAATAGGAGAAGTAAAAAAAACGAGAGAGAACTCAGGTATAAAAAAAAGACCTTGAAATCCTTTGTCTTGATTCTTTTATAGAAAAGAAGACAGAGAACCCAAGGTAAAAACTCAGAAGCGTAAACGATATATTCTAAAATATTTATAATAGCTGTAGTTTTGTTTCAAATATAAACAACAACAGATTATAATCAAAATTTAGATCGTTCAAGACTTTTTTAATCTTAGATGTTCCAATGCATTTTGTAAGAATTTAGAGGTTTACTTGATAGTTTCGTATGGTAAACTTCAGTGGAAATAAAAACCTGTGCAATAGGGCTTAATTTCTAAAAGAAACCAAATTTTACTAAAATCCAATGCTGGCAATGGTTTTAGTAGAAAATACAAGTAAATACACTTTAAAAAAAAGGTAAAAGTACCAAGTAAAAATAGTAAAATTACTATTTACTTTGCAGGTATCTTTACGAACGTAATAATACTTAAGTGTTTTTGGGTAGAAAAAAGTTATACAGCAGATGTGTATAATGAAGCATTAGCAAAAATATTGGCTAATACATGCCTAGGCAGAAAGCAAATAAGAAAATGAAAAACTGGATTTAAAACGGAAAGGAAAAAATGTTGATTGACATTAGTAACACGGGCAAAAAACATGGTTGCACAACAGATATTGGATGCTACAGCTTTTAAAGGAATTGGATACAATGAGTTTACGAAACTATCAAGTAAGCGGCTCCTATGTCAATCAACAACACAAAGATAAATGGACACAACCGGTAAAATATAAGCACTAACACCCTTTTTTACTGCTGTTGTATTTACACTTTTATGGGTACAAACCATTGCAGGCAAAAGAAAAGGTACTTAGTGTTTATACGCAATAACATATTCGTTTTTGCGTTTTACTGATGTGGCGTATATAAAAGTATCCACAAATTGAATATGATATAATAGCCCTTTTAAAATTTTAGTTTAAAACATTTGTTTTTTACTGATTATTAATAATTAATTTTAACCGCAAGAAATAAATGCCAAAACAACCACCAACAGGTATGCCTAGTACGCCGGATGAATTGATTAAAATAGCCATTGCAGACGATCACAAAATTTTCAGGGACGGCATCAAAATGGCACTTTCTGGTAAAGCGAACCTCAAAATGCTTTGGGAAGCCGAAGATGGCAAAGACCTGATGCACAAGATGACCATCAAAAAACCAGATGTGTTGCTGATGGACATAAGGATGCCGGAAATTGATGGAATCAACGCTATTGAAATGCTGAGAAAAGAATATGAGGATGTAAAGATCATTGTACTCACCATGTACGACGATCAGCAGATGATCAGCAAGATGATGGAAATGGGTGCTAACGCTTATCTCACCAAAACCACTGACCCGGAAGAAATATACAATGCCATCCTCACCTGCATGAATGATGACTTTTATTTCAATGACCTGGTAAACCGGGCCGTAATGGGAAAGCTGATGCAAAAGAAAAATGTGCGGCAGCATTATGGTAATACCCCGGTGGTTCACTTCAATGAAAAGGAAATAAAAATTTTAAAACTGCTGGCCGAAGACAAAACCACCGAGGAAATTTCCAAAACAATCTTCCTTAGCCCCCGGACAATAGAAACCATCCGCCAGAATATGAAGATGAAAGTAAACGCAAAAACCATTGGTGGGCTTATCATGTATGGTATGCGGAATAAATTGATAGAGTAGTCCTTTTCCTGAAAGCGCCAGGCAATCAAAATTAGTGGCTGTTATTTTTATGTCATTCTGCATAGCCATCTAAGTATTTCAATAAACACACAACTATGTGTCTATGTACTCAATCTTCAAAGGCATCAAACAATAGTTGTAACTACATTGATAGCATTTTACTACAGTTATGTAGTGTAAACAACTACATCCAATTGCGTAAAACACCCCTCTAAAATACCGTTAAAACACCTTGTTTTTTAATCAGTAAAATATATAGTATTGTGGCAGGAAAAAATGTCAATTACTTTATTACTGAGCCGTCTTTAATATATCTCTTCTTGCTTTTTCAGCATTTATAAAAGTTATCAATATCAACGAATCAATTCCTGAAACAGATTCGGAAAGAGAAGGGAGGAATAAATTATTTACCATGAAAGTGTATTCCTGCTATTCTTGCCGAATAAAATTATTTCTAAAAAAATAGTTTTCTTTCTCCTTCTTCCAGCCATTTTCAATTCCTTCATGGCTAAATGGCGGTTAAAGAATGCAGGCATATTCGACAACAGGATATCGGTACGAAAATTATCTAATGATAAAAAGGATTTGGTGTTTATGCCGATGCATCATATTGGTAAGCAGGCGTTTTACGATGATGTAAAATCACAGATTGATTCACTCCACAAAACAGACTAAATTGTATTCTTTGAACTCATTACACTGCCTCACTATATTGACTCTTTTGCTCAGGATACTTTGCTGAGAAAATAAAGAAAAAAGTTGGCTCTTTTGCAGGCGATGGCTACATCAATAAAGAAAATGGCAGCCTTTTGGGGCGAAAATTTAAGTTTCTAAAAGATATTGTCAATCAGCCAAGAGGCAGGTTCATCGGTATTGATCCTTTTTTTGACAGGAAGATAGATGTTGTTAGATGACTTGGTAAATGCTTATAAAAGTAAATACACTGCAGTGGCACTGGAAAAATATGATTTTGATACAAACTTGACCGGTGACTATCATAGTAAAAAAAATAAAAACAAAAAGGCATTGGATTATTTCCTGGTAGACTATAGAAATAAGATTATAAGTGAGGAAATAATGAATGCTCTGGAGAATAAGATAATCCTTGTTTATGGTGAGGGGCATCACCAGGGAATTTTTAAGTGCCTGCGCTTGAAGGATCCCGGCTGGCATGAAAACTAAACCTATTGCGGATGTTGATTTCAATGCAAAATGCAGGCTAACCTGGCCTCCCCAAAATCAGTTCTTTTCTTTTTACAAAAAAAAGGAGACCGTATTTTCCGCATCAAGAAAGAAAACGTAGTTTTACTAAAATAAATGTAAATAATAATTGCATCTTGCATTATTACGTTAGTAATCAACCTATGCAAACCTAAATATATATTTGATGCCTCCAACTAACCACATTGAACCAATTAAAGTGCTAATTACAGACGATCATGTTCTGTACAGGGCTGGCGTAAAAACCGCACTGAGTGCAAAAAAAGATGTAAAAGTAATTGCTGAAGCCGACAACGGTATGCACCTGCTAAACATGTTAAAAATGATCCAGCCAGATGTAATTCTGCTGGATATACAGATGCCTGTAATGGACGGCATTGGTGCTTTGCCCGAAATAAAAAAGAACTGGCCCCACATAAAAGTAATCATGCTCACCATGATGGACGATCACAGTATGATCACCAAACTGATGGAACTGGGAGCCAACAGCTACCTAAGTAAGACCAGCGACAGTGAGATCATTTATGAAGCTATTAAAACCTGTTACGAACAGGAATACTATTTTAATACGCTTACCAACAAAGCACTCCTGTCTAACTTAAAGACAAAAAACAATATGACTCCGCAAAAAATGGTGCAGGCGGAGGCTAATCTTTCAGACAAGGAGATGTTGATTTTAAAACTGATGTGTGAGGAAAAAAGCACCAGGGAAATTGCAGATATTGTGGAGCTGAGCCCCCGTACAGTAGAGGCCATTCGGGATAAACTAAAAGTGAAAACAGGAGCCAAGAGTACCGCAGGCTTGATTATGTACGCTGTAAAAAATAATATTTTAGACGACAATATTTAACTGAAAGTAAATTAGCCGGCAAATATTTTTTAATAACTATCAATAGAAAACATCCTGTATTATGCAGGATGTTTTTTTATGCCGATGCTTCTAGAAAAACTAATTTACTGCTGGTAGCTAATGTAAGAAGATATTTCTTCCACTTATTTTAAATTTAAAACAATGATTGGGCTTATTAACTTTGATGCATGACTTATTTTAATTACAATGGAAAAATTTATAAAGAAGGAGACCTGGTGATTGGTCCCGACAACCGTGGCTTGCGCTACGGCGATGGTTTATTTGAAACAATGAAGTTGCTGAACGGAACCCTCCTGATGGAAGATGATCATTTTGCCAGGTTGTGGAAAGGAATGAACAGTTTAGAATTTGACATCCCCAAACATTTTGATCCTAAAAAATTAGAAAATGAAATTATCTCCCTGGCAAAAAAAAATAACCAGCAGCAGGCGGCCAGAATAAGATTGAATGTATTGAGAGGTGATGGAGGCTTGTACGACGCAAAAAATCATATACCCAACTACATCATACAAACATGGCCGTTGCCGGAAGGGAATGGAGAATGGAACAGCAATGGCCTGGTACTGGGTCTGTATGAGGCTGCAAAAAAAACTTGTGATGCTTTCAGTAATATCAAGCATAACAATTACCTGCCGTACCTGATGGCAGCCTTGCATGCAAAAAAAGAAAAGTTGAACGATGCTATCCTTCTAAACAGCCACGACCGGGTTTGCGACAGTACCATTGCCAATATCTTTTTAGTAAAAGATGAAAAGCTTTATACCCCTTCATTAAAAGAAGGCTGTGTGGCAGGTGTGATGAGGAGCAAAATAATCCAGGAATTAAAAACGACTGACTGGCAGGTAAAAAAAACGGAAATTACTTTGGATGATGTAATGCAGGCAGATGAATTATTTTTAACCAACAGTATTTACAACATACGTTGGGTGCAGCGTATGGGTGATAAAGCATACAGCAATACTATAACACAAAAAATATTTACTGCTATTGTTCCAACTATTGTGTAAGATGATTGTTTAGAGGTTTATTGGTTTTGCAGTTTAGGATTTTAGTCATTACCGCTCAAACAATACAAGCCTTTAACAATAAAGCAATACATCAATTAAACAATGAAAATAGTCAATATATTTTGGTTCAGGCGGGATTTGAGATTGAATGATAATGCAGGTCTGTATAATGCTTTAAAAAGTGGCCAGCAAGTGTTGCCCATTTTTATTTTTGATAAAAACATTTTAGATCAGCTGGAAGATAAAGCTGATCGGCGGGTGGAATTTATTCATGCAGCTTTGGAAGAAATGCAAGAGCAGTTAGCGGCAATGGGCAGTTCACTCAAAGTATATTATGGTACGCCTTTGCAGGCCTTCACTGATTTGGTTTCAAAATATAGAATTGAAAATGTTTTTACCAATCATGATTATGAACCTTATGCTTTGGAGAGAGAAAAGCTGGTTGAAGATTTGCTGATATTCCACGGCAGTAATTTAAAAACTTACAAAGACCAGGTGTTGCTGGAAAAAAATGAAGTGCTGAAAGATGATGGCAAACCTTACACAGTGTTTACACCTTACAGCCGCAAATGGAAAGCTGTGCTTACTGATTTTCATTTGAAACCTTATCCTACCAAAAAATACTTCAATCATTTTTTTAAGCAGGCTGCTCAACCAATTCCTTCATTACAATCAATGAATTTTGAATCCGTAGATAAACCTTTTCCATCCAAATTGCTGCAGGATGAACTGATAAAAAAATATGCTGAACAAAGAAATTTTCCTGCAATAAAAGGCACTTCTAAATTGGGGCTTCATTTAAGATTTGGTACAGTCAGTATCCGCCAATTGGCAGCACATACCAGGGATTTATCAGAAACCTATTTGAATGAATTAATCTGGAGAGATTTTTATCACATGATCTTGTGGCACTTTCCTAAAGTGGGTATGGGCAAGGCTTTTAAAGCAGAATACGACCATATTGAATGGCGGAATGACAATGGCGAATTTGATAAATGGTGCAAAGGACAAACCGGCTACCCGATTGTAGATGCCGGCATGAGGGAGCTGAATGAAACCGGCTTTATGCACAACAGGGTACGCATGATTGTGGCGTCTTTTTTAACCAAACATCTATTGCTCGACTGGCGGCTTGGTGAAGCCTATTTTGCAAAAAAATTATTGGACTTTGATCTTGCAGCAAACAATGGCGGCTGGCAATGGGCTGCAGGAAGCGGTTGTGATGCTGCACCCTATTTCAGAATATTTAACCCACGGCTGCAGACAGAAAAATTTGACAAACAATTAAAATATATCCGTCAATGGGTGCCTGAGTTGGAAAGTTTTGATTATCCCCAACCAATAGTGGAGCATGCTTTTGCCCGGAAGCGTTGCCTGGAAGTGTATGCTAAAGGGTTAAAAAAGAATGATAAACTTTACTGTTGATTCTCTTTTGTAAAAAGATTCGTAGCATTTATTTTGGTTCCATTCATTTGTTCATAGACCGATAACAATTTCATCACCGCATTTTTGCCTTCCTGTTTTAGTGCCAGTGAATAATCGTTTACATACAGGTCAATATGTTTACGCATCACTTCTTCACTCATTTCCTGTGCATGATTGCGGATGTAATCATTTAGTTCTGGATATTTGCTGAATGCATATTCGATACTTTCTTTTATCAGTACATCAATTTTTTTTTGTACCGATGATTCAATATTCCTGTTGATAACAATACCTCCCAACGGAATAGCACTGCCAGTTTCTTTTTCCCAATAATCACCCAGGTCAATTATTTTTTTCAGCCCTTTAGCTTCATAAGTAAACCGGTTTTCATGGATGATTACCCCCAATCCTTTTCCTGCCAAAACAAAATTTTCAATTTCATCATAACGCAAAAAGATTTTATTTTTTGCCTTGGGATACGCCAGTGAAAAAAGTAAATGGGCGGTTGTATTTTCTCCCGGTATAGCAATAAGGCTTTCTTCCACCTTCATCATTTCAACTTCGTACTTCGAAATTAAAAGAGGTCCCACACCGCTTCCCAAAGCACTGCCGCTGTTCAATACAATATATTTATCCAGCACCAGTGGTAATACACCGTAGCTCAATTTGGTAATATCCAGTTTACCCTGTATAGCCCACTGGTTAAGCGTTTGAACATCTTCCAGCAAGACGTCCAATTCAAAATCACCACAATCAATTTTCTTGTTTACCAAAGCGTCAAAAATAAAAGTGTCGTTGGGGCAGGGAGAGAAGCCGAGGGTGAGTTTCATCGAATTGTTTTATTGATTTATTATTGCATTGATAATTTGATTTTCCGGTTTATGACAAAGTGGAATTTTAGAATAATTAAATTTCATTGATTAATTTCTGCAACTCGTTATTTAAATTTTCAATTGCCTCTTTCATTTTCCATTTGCTTTTGTCTCTTTCGCCTACTTCATTGCTGATGCTTCTTATTTGAATGAAGGGGACATTTTCTTGCAGGCAAACATAATGCAGCGCTGCACCTTCCATTATTTCTATTTGTGGAGCAAAACAATTGACCAATTGCTGTTTTTGCACAAGGCTGTCGCTTACTTTATTTACAGTCACTGCTTTTACAATTTGTAATGTGGTATTGTCGAGCAACGGATGTTCGTTGATGAGCCAGCCATCAGTAAAAGGAGGATTATTTTTGTTGGCAAATCCTGCATCAAAAACACTGGTGAATATTTCTTTTTCTTCCATACCTAAATCACCGAATGCATCCTGTTTTATAAAAACAGTTTGTCCCAATAATAGTTCATTGGTAAAGCTGCCTGCAATGCCTGCCTGTATCACCAGGTCGGGTCTTTTGTTTTGTAAATTGTAAGTAAGCAAATAAGTTGCAGCAGCCTGGCCGATGCCGGTAATCAGCACTTCTATTTCATGATGGTTGAAATTAAATTCACTTTTTTCCAGTAATGCTAATGTGGGATCTATTTCAAACGAAGTGGCGGCGGTTAATAATATATACATACCGCAAAATTCGTATTAAATAAGTTAGATAGCAAAACTCCAGATTTGCTAAATCAGTAATTATTGCTTCAGGCTTTATATTTCGGTTGTAAGCCGTTAACTTTGCGGAAATTTTTTTATAATACCGGATGGTTTACATTACAAGGATAGAACATTTTAACGCTGCTCATAAACTGTACAATCCGGCCTGGAGCCGTGAAAAAAATGAGGAAGTATTTGGCAAATGTGCCAATGAAAACTGGCATGGGCACAACTTTGAATTGTATGTAACCCTTAAAGGCGAGCCCAATCCTGATACCGGTTTTGTGTATGATGTAAAGCGGCTGAGTGTAATTGTAAAGGAGCATGTGATTGATAAATTGGATCATAAAAACCTAAATGTAGATGTTGATTTTATGGCAGGAAAGCTTTGTTCAATTGAAAACCTCGTCATTGCCATCTGGCAGCAACTTGCACCAAGGCTGCCGGAAGAAGTAACTTTACATTGTCTGAAATTGTACGAAACGCCCCGGATTTTTGTAGAGTACTACGGCGATTAAAAAAATTGTTTACCGCAAACAAATGGTAACTTTAATTGTAATAGCTTTCTAATTGATGAATTTTGAACAGCAGACTTCTGTTATCACATTCAGTCAATTTCATCCTGATAAATTAGTAATGAATTAACCAGTTGATAATTTATTACTGCTTAACCATTTTTATTTTTATCTGTTATTAAACTTGTATGGCAAATAAAGTGGCAGTTTTTAGAAAAGAACATTTTAATGCAGCTCACCGGCTCAATAATCCTGCTTGGGACGAAGCTACCAATGCAAGGGTGTTTGGCAAATGCAACAATCCAAATTATCACGGGCACAATTATGAATTGATTGTAAAAATTACCGGCGTTCCCAATGAAGCTACCGGCTATGTGTACGATTTAAAAGAGTTGAGTGATTTGATACAGGAAAATGTACTCAACCGTTTTGATCATAAAAACCTAAACCTGGATACAGCCGAATTTAAAAACCTGAATCCAAGTGCGGAAAATATTGCTGTGGTTATTTATGATATTCTCAGGGCAAAAATTGATAAGCAATTTGGTGTACACATCAGGCTGTATGAAACAGAAAGAAATTTTGTAGAATACCCGGTGGGTTAAAAATAAAATTAGAATAGCCAAAACTAATGAACAACAAAAGATAAAAAGTGTTGTTAGTAATGGTTGCTTAAATCATCACAATAGAAATTAAATGGCGTACAAAAAAATTGAGCAGTATGATGAAGATGTTACATCAGGGCTGATGAAAAATTATAAGCAAACGCTTAATTTATTAGGTGAAGATGCAGGCAGGGAAGGGCTTGAGAAAACACCGGAGCGGTTGGCAAAGGCAATGCAGTTTTTAACACAGGGCTATCAGCAGGATGCCAATTCGATTTTAGACTCCGCTAAATTTCATGAAGATGTGAGTGAGATGATCATTGTAAAAGACATTGAATTGTACAGCATGTGTGAGCATCACATGCTCCCTTTCTATGGCAAAGCTCATGTGGCCTACATTCCCAATGGATGGATTACCGGACTTAGTAAAATAGCAAGGGTGGTGGATGTGTACAGCCGCAGGCTGCAGGTGCAGGAAAGACTGACACACCAGATTTTAAATTCTATCAAAGAAACATTAAATCCTCTGGGAGTTGCTGTGGTGATTGAAGCATCGCATTTGTGTATGATGATGAGGGGAGTGCAAAAACAAAACTCTGTTACCACCACTTCAGCATTTTGGGGTGAGTTTGAAAAGAATGAAACAAGGAGTGAATTTGTAAAACTGATCAGCGCTAAATTGCATTAATTTTCAAAAGCTGCACTGCCAAAATAAATATTGAATAATTTTTAAAAAAAGAAATTATTAAAACAAGGTCTGCACTCCATTACCAAATTTAGCTTCATGTTCCAGCAGCCATTTTTTTCGCCACAGTTCACCGGCGTATCCTGTTAAGTCGCCATTACTTCCAATAACCCGGTGACAGGGAACAATAATACTGATCTTATTTTTTCCATTGCTGGTGCCTGCTGCCCTGATTGCTTTTACGTCGCCAATGCGTTTTGACAGTTCAAGATAACTGATAGTTTTGCCATAACCGATCTTTGTTAGTTCCTTCCAAACTTTCTGCTGAAATGCAGTGCCGCTCTGTTGTACAGGCAAATCAAATTCTTTTCTGCTTCCTTCAAAATATTCGCTAAGTTGTGTGCAGCATAATTTTATCAGCGCATGATTGCTGTTATTTTTTTCCGGCGCTGGCTGGTCATTTTGGTGCTTTGAAAACAATACAGCCGTAACAACAGTTTCATTTGCATGAATCGACAATTCGCCAAGCGGAGAGTTAAAAAAATAAATAGTTTCGTTCATATAGCCAGGTAAATATAAAATAATACGCTTTCTTTTTAATAAAAAAATAAAGCATTGATATTTTATTGAAGTAAAGTTGCATCAATATTTTTTGATTGTATAAATATGGACAAAGTTTTGTTCAATTGAGTAAAAAATAATTTCTTTGGCAACAATTAAATACAATGATGGGTACGGTAAAAGGTGAGAGTAAGTTTATTGAGAAGGCAATGAATGCCATTGCTGATCCCTGCAGGTTGTCGATACTGCAGGAAATATCCCGGAAGGGAGAAGTGTGCTGTGGCGATGTGCAGTGGCTTACAGGCCTTTCGCAACCTACCTGCTCCCACCACATGAAATTATTGTGCGAAAGCAAACTGGTGGACTGCCGCAAAGAAGGCCGCAACCATTATTTTGCGTTAAACAAAAATAATTTTAAAAAAGTAAGTTCTTTCTTTGAACAGTTTCATGCAATGTGACAACTGCATGAATTATCTATCGTGTGGATAAAAGATGATAAAAATTTGCAGTACAAGAGTGCGATGCAAGGATGATGCTATAAAAAACTGAAGCTGGAAACAAAAAATATTTACACTTCAGCCGATAAAAATTTGTGTAACAAATTTATCTGTGTTAATCCAGTAATCTGTGGCAAACAAACAAAAGCAATAAATCTTGAGCAGGTTGTTACCCAATCTTAGAACCATTTTTCACAGCTTTGCCAGGCGCCAGCAATACCACTTCATTGGTTTCATTGTACACACCCAGCACCAAACACTCACTGAAAAAATTGGCAATTTGTTTTGGCGGAAAATTTACAACCGCAACAACATGTTTGCCTTTTAATTCGTCTTTACTGTACAAAGTGGTTATTTGAGCAGCCGATTTTTTAATACCCAGTTCGCCAAAATCGATGCTGAGCTGAAAAGAAGGTTTTCTTGCATTGGGAAAATCTTCTATCGCAAGGATGGTGCCTACCCGGATATCTATTTTTTCAAAATCTTGTCATGTAATCATTTTATCATTTAATTTTAAGCGCCAGCAAAATAAAACAAACTTACGATTATGGTACTGGAAATAAAGCGAGCCACAAAAGACGATATTGCAATGGTAGCATTTTTATTTAATGCCTACCGCATGTTTTATAAGCAACCATCCAACCTGGAAGCAGCGTTCGATTTTCTGGAGCAGCGCATCAGCAAAAATGAATCAGTGGTTTTTATAGCGGTATTAAAAAATGATGCAGTGGGTTTTGTACAAATGTATCCAGTGTTTTCTTCCGTGTCATTGCAGCCGGCTTGGTTGCTGAACGATATTTTTGTGGCGGAGAATGCCCGTAACCAGGGCGTAGCAGAAGCGCTGCTGCAGCATTCAAAACAATTTGCCCGGGAAACAAAAGCCGGCAATATATTGTTACAAACCGCTGCTGACAATTACAAAGCACAGTCGGTGTACGAAAAAAATGGCTGGATAAAACTACAGGATTTCTTTTATGAATATCCTTTGAAGAAGTAAAAAAATATCATCCAATTTTAGAAACCGCCTTTACCGCATCAAGATTGAGCCTGCCAAACAAATGCGGAAACAATTCATTTACAGAAGGCGCTATTTCATATTTTAATTCAGCAGTCAGTTTGCTTTCATCCACCTGCAGCAGCAATAAATCTGTTTGGTTTTGATAATAACGCTGCAGTACGCCAGCTACCTGGTCTTTTGTACTCAGGTGTATAAATCCTTCGGTGGCCAGCGAAGCCGCTTCATAAAATCCCTGCTGCAGCGCCTGCTGCCAGCTGGTTTTATTTACTACATGATAAATCATTCTTCCAGTAATTTAGCCAATGATAACAACTCTTCCATCTTGTAACGGTTCAGGTCATTGTCAAAACATTTGCTCAGTTCTTCCAGTAAAAACTGGATAATTTTTTTGTTGTCCATCACTTTAAAATAAGAAGTGGTAGGCGGTACAGCAATGCGTTTAAAATAATTCTCCACATCTTTATGAGAATAGATTTGCCCGTTCAGCGGATCAATATAAAATTTTATTTTTTCTGAATTGTGGGCAGTGGGGTTTAGTAATTCGTATTGGGGATCAATGTACGCCATGATAAACTGCCGGGGAATATTGATGGCTTTTACAGGAATATCCAGCAGCTGGCAAATCACCAGGTACAAAATACCATTGCTAATGGCATTGCCTTTTTTTGCTTCCACTGTTTTATTGATAAAAAAATCTTCCGGTTGATTGTAAGCAATCTCCACACCTATTTGTTTGTAATAATTATACAGGATGCTGCTCATCACATTCACCTGTTCCAGCGGAGTAAGATAATTATTCAGCTCCAGCCACACATTGCGGCGGATTTTTTCTATCTCCTGCAATGTTTGAATTGTTTGTATTTCGGGATAATGATAACGGCAGGTAAGCAGTGCACCCTGCAGCAATTCGTTGCTGCCATTTTTCCAGTAATCAAAATCTGCGGTCAGGTCTTTAAAGTGCAGTTTGTGAATCATCAGCTCAATCCTTTCCTGTATGGTTTCGTCGCTGGTATGTTCCCACAGATCTTCCAGGTTGGGTATAATGCCTTTGCCAAAAGAGATTAATTTATCAAATACCGTGTTGTAAACCTCTTCATCAGGGTCATCCACCAGTTGCAGTAAAGCTGTTATTTCCTTGTTTTCTTTCAAGTTATTGATTTATAAAAAACAATATCGTTCATTGAACGAAAAAAACGGGAATAATATTTTCCACAAGCTGTTGATTAGTTATTTTTATTTGGATACCGACACAAGTTTTTCATGTCATCAGCCTTGTGTCACTCACTTGTACGGCATACCATTTTGCAGCTTCAGCATCCTAGTTCAGGCAGTATTTGATTATCATAAACCCAATAGATAGCAAATCTTTTATGCCTTTAGTTTAGATCTGTTTATTTTAGCGTTACTATTGATACCATTCAAATATGCTGTTGGATAAATTTAAAGGCTACATTCTTGCAAACAATCTTTTCCAATCAAAAGACAGGCTGCTGCTGGCCGTTAGCGGAGGCGTAGATTCTGTGGTGCTCTGTGAACTCTGCCGGCAGGCAGGTTATGATTTTGTAATAGCGCATTGCAATTTTCAATTAAGAGGAGAGGAGAGTGACAGGGATGAAGCTTTTGTAAAAAGCCTTGGACAAAAATATGCCGTGGAAGTATTGGTAAAACAATTTGATACAAATCAAATTGCAAAGCAGGAAAAAAAATCAATTGAAACAACTGCCAGGGATTTACGTTACCAGTGGTTTTACCAACTGGTCAACCAATCAACTGATCAGCCAATCAAATTCATCCTCACAGCCCACCATGCAGATGACAATATTGAAACAGCCGTCATGAATTTTTTCAGGGGCACTGGTATTGCAGGTATTAGAGGCATGTTGCCAAAGCAGGGGAAAATTATCCGGCCATTATTATTTGCAAGAAGAAATGAGCTGGAAGATTTTGTACGCAAAAATCAATTGTCATTTGTAACCGATTCCACCAATGCTGAAAATGATTATACCCGTAATTTTTTCCGAAATGAAATCATCCCTTTGGTAACAAAGAATTTTCCGGAAGCAGAAAAAAATGTGCTGAATAATATTCAGCGCTTCAGGGAAACAGAAATAATATACCAGCAATCAATAGAGCAGCAGAAGAAAAAATTACTGGAGCAAAAAGGAAATGAATTCCACATTCCCGTCTTGAAATTATTAAAGACAGGACCGCTGGCTACTGTGGTTTATGAAATTATTAAAGACTTTGATTTCACTGCCCATCAAACAGATGAGGCTATTGCTTTATTAAAAAGTGAAACAGGGAAATACATCCGTTCATCCACTCACCGCATTATAAAAAACCGCCACTGGCTCATCATTACCCCCAATCAAACAACAGAAGCACAAAATATTTTAATTGAAGATGGTGATCAACATATTTCTTTTGAAGCAGGTGTACTTCAAATTGAAAAACCTTCAACCCTCCAGCTTCAACCTTCAACCTTGGTTGCTCAACTGGATGCTGCTCAAATAAAATTTCCTTTACTCCTCCGAAGGTGGAAGCAAGGCGATTATTTTTATCCATTGGGAATGCAGAAGAAAAAAAAACTCAGCCGTTTTTTTATTGATCAAAAATTATCACTCACACAAAAAGAGAATAGCTGGGTGATAGAGATGGACAAGAAAATAATCTGGGTAGTAGGAATGCGTATCGATGACCGGTTTAAAATATCCGCCAATACCAAACACTTGCTCAGCCTAACATTCAAAGGGTAATATTTTCCCGATAGATTGTAACTGCCGCATGAAATTTTCAAACACATTCATCCTGGCAAGTGCAATGCAAAGAATTAAAGTAAATGCTACACCAAATGCAGCTCCCCAAAAGTGTGCAGAATGGTTGACGTTGCCGCCTCCTTTTTTATCCAGGTAAGCAGAAATGGCCAGGTACAAAATGCCAAAAATATAACCCGGTATATCAACAGGGATAAACATGATATTGATGGGAAGCTGCGGCAGTAAAGTAATACCGGCAAACACTACTGCAGATACAGCACCGGATGCACCAAGGCTCCTGTATTGATAATTGTCTTTATTTTTTTGATAAGTTGGCAATGTTGCCACTACCAATGCAGCAAGGTACATCAGCAGGTAATAAAGTTTCCCCATTGAACCAAATAGACATTCTAAAGAAAATATTTTTTCTACTGCACTGCCAAAAGAATAAAGCGCAATCATATTAAATGCAAGATGTGCAACATCCGCATGTAAAAAACCATGTGTAATGAAACGGTAATATTGGTTCCTGCTGCTGATGGCAGGTGGATAAAAAATAAGGTCGTTCATTAATTTGCTGTTGGTAAAAGCCGGAATAGAAACAGCACAATTAACAAGTACCAGAATTAAGGTGATCGATAAAGTCATGGATTGTTTTTAGCAAGATAGTTATTGATGATGATATTTTTCATTGCGGAGAATACTGCATGCCCGGTACACCTGTTCTGCCAAAATTAATCGTACTAACTGGTGAGGAAAAACTAATTGAGATAAACTCCATTTATAATTGGCTCTTTGTATTAACTCTTCACTTACACCATAAGCACCACCAATTAAAAATACCACATTCTTCAAACTTTCATTGGCTCTCGACTGAATGAATTGTGCAAAGCCTTCACTGCTCAGTTGCTTACCCCTTTCATCCAGCAGTACCAGATAATCCTCTTTTTGTAATGTTTGCAGGATCAGCTCACCTTCTTTTTTCTTTAATTCAGTTTCGCCTAAAGCACCTGCATTTTTAGGCATGGGTATAATATGCCATTCAACCGGGTAATAGTTACCAATACGTTTGGTAAACATCTCAACGCCCTCTTTCACAAAAGGCTCATGAGCTTTTCCGATAACCCTGAATATTAACTTCATGCAAATGTTTATTTGGCAAAAATGCACAAAGAGTTGGGTTCAATAAAATAAATCTCTATTTTTGCCGTCCGGTAAAACGGAAATGGCTTCGTAGCTCAATTGAATAGAGCATCTGACTACGGATCAGAAGGTTATAGGTTTGAATCCTATCGAGGTCACCACACAGGACTTTTCAAGTTTATTCTTGGAAAGTCCTTTTTCGTTTGGGCTGAAACCCTTACCACCATTGCAAAGCAGGGTTAGTATCTCATTCGGCTGCATGGTTTGAAAAGTGTTATTAGAAAACACCAGTTTTTCAGGGAATATCAAACCAAGCATTCTTTGCTTGTTTTCAATGGTAGCAGTAGTATAATAATGCCCCATATTACTAAGCAGAGAGATACCATAGTGGCAGTATTCTTTAAAACCGCTGTCCAGTTTCTTCAACTCAGCAATTTTGTATTCAAAAGCTCTGTTTTCC
>JANLQY010000115.1:0-9603 GCA_031368105.1 Chitinophagaceae bacterium | reverse complement strand
CCGGTTCGAGCCCGGTCTTCCGCTCATTGAGAATTATGAGTTAAGAATTATGAGTTTTTTGAATATATAGCTCATAATTCTTAATTCAACACTCTTAACTGAGTTAAGCCGTCGTAGCTCAGGGGTAGAGCACTTCCTTGGTAGGGAAGGGGTCGTGAGTTCGATTCTCACTGATGGCTCTTTTTTTTGCAAAACGCAATTAAAGATGAGTAAAGAATAAAAATGTACAAGAGTGCGACGCAACGATGCTGAATAGCAGCACCGGGGCTTAGTACAAAAAAATAAAAAGTCGATGGTTACAGACTTAAAATGAAAACCAATTTTCAAAACAAATATTAAAATTTAAACAATGGCAAAAGAATCATTCAAGAGGGATAAACCCCATCTTAACGTTGGTACCATCGGTCACGTGGATCATGGTAAAACAACACTTACAGCCGCTATAACCGATGTTTTGTCAAAAAGAGGTTTAGCGGAGAAAAAAAATTACGATGAAATTGATGGCGCTCCTGAAGAAAAAGAAAGGGGTATCACTATTAACACTGCACACGTTGAGTATTCAACTGATAAACGTCACTATGCACACGTAGATTGTCCGGGTCACGCCGATTATGTGAAGAACATGATTACTGGTGCTGCCCAGATGGATGGTGCTATACTTGTAGTTGCTGCAACTGATGGACCTATGCCTCAAACAAGGGAGCATATCCTTCTTGCCCGCCAGGTAGGTGTACCTAGCATGGTGGTTTTCATGAACAAGGTTGACCTTGTTGATGATCCTGAATTATTAGAATTGGTTGAAATGGAGATCCGTGAATTATTAACTAAGAACGGTTTTGATGGTGATAATACACCAATCATTCAGGGTTCTGCTACAGGCGCATTAGCCGGTGATGAAAAATGGATTGCTAAAATCAACGATTTGATGGATGCAGTTGACAGCTACATTCCTTTGCCTCCACGGTTAGTTGATTTACCATTCCTGATGAGTGTTGAGGATGTATTTTCTATCACTGGTCGTGGTACTGTTGCTACGGGTCGTATCGAAAGAGGTCGTATTAAAGTGGGTGAGGGTATTGAGATTGTAGGTTTAATGGAAAAACCATTGACTTCAACTTGTACCGGTGTGGAAATGTTCAAAAAATTATTGGACGAAGGAGAAGCTGGTGATAACGCAGGTCTTTTATTACGTGGTATTGAGAAAACTCAAATCCGTCGTGGTATGGTGCTTTGCAAACCAGGTTCTATTACTCCGCATACCGATTTTAAAGGTGAGGTTTATGTATTGAATAAAGAAGAAGGTGGCCGTCATACTCCATTCTTTAACAAATACCGTCCTCAGTTTTATTTCCGTACTACGGATGTAACTGGAGAAGTTACTTTAAACGCAGGTACTGAAATGGTGATGCCTGGTGATAATACCAACATCAGCGTTACATTGATCCAACCAATTGCAATGGAAAAAGGATTGAAGTTTGCGATTCGTGAAGGTGGCCGTACCGTAGGTGCTGGTCAGGTAACTGAAATTGTAAAATAAGCAGAAGCAAAAAGCTTTTAGCTTTAAGCAAATAATTTATATATTTGCAACATATTCTAAAAGCTGTTTCGATCATATCGGAATAGCTTTTAGCTTTTATACGGGCATGGTGCAACGGTAGCATACGGGTCTCCAAAACCTTTGATCTGGGTTCGAATCCTAGTGCCCGTGCTGAGTTTAATGAATCGATTTGGGAGTTTGAAGATTTAGTGATTCAATAAATCATCTTCATCAGCAAATTTTCAAATTTCCAAATTTTCAAATTGTTATTATGAACAAATTTTCGGCATACTTGAAAGACTCTTACAAAGAGTTAGTAGAAAAAGTAACCTGGCCTACCTGGGAGCAACTGCAACAGTCAACAATGATTGTGTTGGGAGCAACTTTATTCATTACAGCATTGGTGGGCATTATGGACTTTATCGCTAATGGCTCAATGAAATTTATTTACTCTTTATTTAAACAATAATGGAAGAAACAATCGTACAGGAAAAAGAAAATAAATGGTACGTACTCCGTGTAGTAAGTGGTAAGGAGCGTAAAATTAAGGAATACCTTGATAAAGATATTATCCGTAACGGATGGTCTGGAATTATCAAGCAAATCTTTTTACCGGTAGAAAAAGTTTACAAAGTACAGGCTGGTAAAAAAGTGATGAGGGAAAGAAACTTTTACCCCGGCTATGTAATGATAGAGGTGGCTGATAATAAACTGAATGATGACATGGTGCAGCATATCAGCAATATCAGCAACGTAATGCATTTTTTAACGGATGGCAAAGGCAGTAAGGGTAATATCATATCGCTGCGTAAAGCTGAAGTAAATAAAATGCTTGGCAAGGTGGATGAAATGGGCGAAGCTGGAGGAATGACAATGAGTGAACCATTCATTATTGGCGAAACTATCAAAATCATTGACGGTCCGTTTAACGACTTTAATGGTATGGTGGAAGAAGTAAATAATGAGAAGAAAAAACTAAAAGTGCAGGTTAAAATATTTGGAAGAGCTACACCGGTAGAACTGAATTATATGCAGGTAGAAAAACTGGCATAATACAATATTTAAATTTTTTAAAGCCATCTGCTTACCGGCGTGATGGCTTTTTTAATGCGCTACAGTTCGTTTGCTTTTGTAACTTACAGTGTGGAAAATACGGGTAAATAAATTTTTTTATTGTTGCGTTGTTTTCCTCTTGCAGGCGGTCTTTATTAATAACCAATCATTCTCCTATCGGTTTAATTATACCTTTTCTGAATTAAATTATAACTGCTAAATAGCAAGGATGGATCCAGCGCTGGAACAAATACTTGAAGGATGCAAAAAAGGTGACAGGGCTTCTCAAAAAGCTTTGTATGATGGTTATTTTAACCAGCTAATGGGCATTGCTGCCCGGTATGTAAATACACAGGTGGATGCAGAAGAAGTATTGAACAATGCCTTTCTCCGTATTTTCAGGTACATCAATAAATACAGTGGAAAAGGAAATTTTGAAGGATGGATGAAAAAAATTGTGGTTATCAGCAGGCCAAATTATAAAAGCGAGTCGAAAATAATTGCACTGAAAGAGTATCAGTTAACAGGTGAAAGCAATTTGGATACAGCGGATGCAGGTTTCAAAAATAATTGCATCGAAGAAAAATACGATAAGGAATATTTATTACAGTTGATCCGCCACCTACCTGAAACAACCCGGCTCGTTTTTAACCTGTACGTTTTTGAAGAATACAATCACCAGGAAATTGGCGAACTGCTGGATATGGCCGAACGTACTTCTCAAAGCCATTTGGCAAAAGCAAGAAAAATTTTAAGTGCCCAAATAGACAAAAATAAATTGATCAGTAAAATGCAAAGGGTATGAACAGTAACTCTACGATAGACGATATTTTTAAAGATGGATTAAGTGATATGAATTTTTCCAACAGGGAAGCTTTGTGGAAAAAAATGGAAGATGAACTGAACAATAAAAACCGGAAGAAAAAACGTTTCGCCTTCATTTTATTATTCTGCAGCCTGGTTGCAGGAAGTTTTTTTGCAGCAAAAACATTCAATCAAAACAGAAAAATTTTGCCTGAAAACAAACTGATACAGCAACAAGAATCAAGTGTCAATTTAAAAGATATTAATCATACAGCTGCCGGAGCAGAGAATAATCATCAGTCCTTAAATTCAGTAGGGACGATAGTTTCAGCAGGAAGGCAATCATTTTACAGTAAGAGAAATAATGTAAAAGCAACTAAGGGAAATATTACAATCAGTACTTCTTTAGATATTGATGAAAATACGGAGGATGTTATAATTGCCCAAAGGGTACTTGCTGATTTTAATATGCTTTCTTATGCTTCATTTTATAATTCAGCGAATATTATTGCAGTAAGCCAAATGGGAATTCCGATTGAAAAATCTTTGCAAAAAAATACAGCAATCATTCAGAAAAAAATTTCACTGGAAATAGTGGCCGGCAGCGATATATTTAATTTGAATAAAAAAGTTGGTTATTACGGAGGAATAAGAATAAGTAGAAATTTAGATAAAGGAACTTCAATATCTGCCGGTATCAATTACTCATTTAATACAATTAATGAAAAGTACAGGCTCTCCAACAAACCATTGCAACAGCAGGAAACAGATGCACAGATTAATAACCTTAAAATGCTGCGTTTCCCGGTATTCTTTCAGCGGCAGATACCCAAAACAAAATTTGCTTTGATGGCAGGACTGATTCCTTCTTACATACTTGATGCAGCTGTTTATAATGTACCTAATTCAAATACGGGTAACCTTGCGCTGTACAGGAAGTTTACATTAAACGACATTCATCGGTTTAATATTTTGTTTGGCGCCGGGATAAAATATTCGCCATTTAAAAAAATATCGTTTGAATTAAGCGGCAATTATGGCTTTACTGAGTTAGTAAAAAACAGCTACATCAACCAAAGCAATGTAAATGATAACTTTAAAAATATACAGGCGGGTATGATTTTTCTGCTGAAATAATTTTATGTTGATTTACTCGAAAACCCCTGATAGCAGGGGTTTTAAATGAGTTCACAATGTCTTGTTGTTATTCTTAACTAATATCATTTTTATCCTTACTATAGTTTCTCCATTTGTCAATTGCCTTTTGCATGTCGTCGGGCAGATTGCTTTCAAAAAGAATGGGCTGCCTGGTAGTGGGATGTATAAAACCTAATTCTTTGGCATGCAGGGTCTGTCTTTTGCAAAGGGAAAAACAATTATCTACAAACTGTTTGTATTTGGTAAACACTGTTCCTTTTACAATTTTATCACCGCCGTAAAAATCATCATTGAATAATGGATGCCCTATAAACTGCATGTGTACACGAATTTGATGCGTACGGCCGGTCTCCAGCCTGCATTCTACCAGCGTTACATAATTAAATCGTTCCAGCACTTTGTAATGAGTGATGGCATCTTTACCATGTTCGCCATCAGGGTAGGTGGTAAATAATTTTCTGAAACGCTGGTGCCTGCCCACATGGCCGGTAATGGTGCCTTCTTCATTATCAAAATCTCCCCATACCAATGCAATGTAACGGCGGTGTACGGTATGGTTAAAAAATTGTTTGGCAAGATCCGTCATGGCCTTTGGTGTTTTGGCAAGCACCAGTAAGCCCGTTGTATTTTTATCTATGCGGTGTACCATGCCAAACCGCTGCAGGCCTGTTTCTTCAATGTTTGGATTTTGTTGTTTTAAATGCCAGGCAATGGCGTTAATCAAAGTGCCATTAGGGTTGCCGCTACCAGGATGCACTACCATACCTGCCTCTTTGTTTACAATAATAATATCATCATCTTCAAACACAATATTGAGAGGAATATTTTCCGGAACAATCTCATTGCTGTCGGGATGCCGGTTATCAAATACAATGATCCTGTCATTAGGCCTTACTTTGTAATTAGACTTTACAGGTTTATCATTTACCAGCACCATTTCATTTTCTATACCAAGCTGAATTTTATTCCGGGTGGCACCTTCAATCCGGGCCATCAAAAATTTATCAATGCGTAATGGTTCCTGTCCTTTGCTGATTTCGATTACCAATCTTTCATACAGTTCTTCGCTTTCGTTTATTTCTTCTTCGGTATCTATTTTTTCAATCATTGTTTTTATTTATTATTTCCAGATTGTCAACTTTACTCTAAAACGGTGCAACGTTTTAAACAGTTTCTGCATTTCGTATATTTGCAAAGTAAATCAATTGCATTGGATAAGAAGTTAGTTATATACAAAGATTTGGGCCGGGTAGATTATAAATCTGCATGGGACTACCAGGAAACTTTGTTGCAGGAAAATGTAAAACTGAAATCATTGCAGATGAGCCGGCAAAGGGCTGAAGCTGCATCAGTATTGAATAATAAACAGCCGGAATATTTTACAACTGATTCTTCCACTATACCAGATACCACCAGTTATTTTCTTTTGTGTGAGCATCCACCAGTGTATACTTTAGGCAAGAGTGGAAAAATGGAAAATATTTTGATCAGCGAAGAAAGAATGAGCCAGCAGGGAATTGAATTTTATAAAACCAACAGGGGAGGAGATATTACCTTTCATGGCCCTGAACAGATTGTTGGCTATCCCATCCTTGACCTTGAAAAATTATACACCGACATTGGCCGTTATCTGAGGGAACTGGAAGATGTAATTATTTTAACGCTGGCAGAGTATGGTATTTTTGGTGAAAGAAGCAAAGGCGAAACTGGTGTATGGATAGAACCGGGCAAGCCAGGGAAAGAAAGAAAAATATGTGCCATGGGAGTACGCTGCAGCCGGTGGATAACCATGCATGGTTTTGCTTTGAATGTAAATACAGACCTTTCTTATTTTGAAAATATTATTCCCTGCGGCATCGTAAATAAACAGGTTACTTCCATTGAAAAAGAACTGAATAAAAAAGTAGCTATGCAGGAAGTAAAAGAAAAAATTCAGCGAAATTTTGAGAATGTGTTTGACGTAAGTCTAAGCACTAAGTACTAATACTTTAGAATTTCTTATTTACCTCACCCTGTGGTATTCCAACCTTTCCTTCTTTTGGTATGTAGAATTGATTTTTTTCTTTCAATATTCCATTGTCATAAAGCATAAAATAAAACCAGCCTGCATGAAGGAAATTTACTTTTTCTATGATTAGGTAAAGGTCGGTTACTTTGCGGATTTCAAAAACAGGATTATTTTTTTCATCAAAAAATTTGATCGAATACTTAATGCCTGCAGCATCGTGTAAATCAATGATGACATTATTGTCTTTGCCGGTAAAAATAAATTTACTGGGTACAAAACCAGCAGGTGGCGGTGGAATTAGTTTGGGAGGTTCCACTATTTGCGAAGGAGGAGGAGGAACAACTGCAACAGCAGTGTCTTTAAGCGGTCTGTATGATTTGGTAAAAATGTAACTCCCTCCTTCAAAAGCAACAAATACCCGGTAGAACATATTTGGGTTAGGAGCTTTGTTATCTACAAAACCATTTTCCCGGTTCATCGGTTCTAATACTGAACCAATACTGGTAAAATTTCTTAAGCTGTCTGCTGACCGTTGTATATTGATGGTATTGATTTTGGCACCATAAGTAACCTTCCAGCTAATGATGATTTTGTTGCTGATGTTTTTTACATTAATCCGTGGAAGGGTGTCTTGTGCAAAGCTTTTTGCAATCATTGATACAATAAAAAAACATGTAAGGCTAAGCGTTCTCAACATCATATTTTTATTAACGGGATATTTTTTCTGTTTCAGCAAAGATAAAGGCAATCAATAATTAGATAAAAGTTAATGTGCCTTTTTGTAAAGATAAATTTCCCTGCAGCCCACCAGTATGGATGCAAACTATTTTACTGCCTTCCGGGAAAAAATTGTTTTCTATTAAATCAATAATGCCATACATCATCTTGGCAGTATATACAAAATCTGTTGGCAGTTGATATTGATCATACAGGCGATTCATAAAATTAATCAGGACGGATGTTTTTTTTGCATAACCGCCAAAGTGGTAACCATACTCAATGTGCAACTGATTTTGATTAACTGTATTGGTTAAAAAAGAAACCCTTTCTGCTATATCCGTCATTCCTTTTAATACAGGGATACCAATAATTTGCTGTTGTGTTTTTATATTCATCAGCAAGCCTGCCAATGTAGTGGCAGTGCCAATTGAACAGCAAATATGAGTGGAAGTATCATCAATCAAATTCATTATTTGTGCTGCACCCTTTGCTCCCAGTAGATCGTATCCGCCTTCCGGGATTACAATACAATTGCCAAACTGGGTAGTTAGTTGCTCAATAAAACTGGCGGTATCTTTTTTATCATATTCATCTTTGCTGATGAAATGTAATTGCATTCCGTATTCCGTGCAGTGTTGTAAAGTGTGAGAAAGCTCCACCGGCTTTTCCCCTCTTACAATACCAATACAGGGAATATTTTTTATTTTACAGGCATACGCAGCAGCCACCAAGTGATTAGAAAACGCACCGCCAAATGTAACAACCTTTTGTGCCGGGTGCTGCCTTATTGTCTCCAAAAAGTAATGCAGTTTAAAAAGTTTGTTGCCCGATATTACCGGGTGAATCTTATCTAAACGCAATACAGACAGGCTTACATTCTTTCGATGCATCAGTTCACCATGGAGTATATCAGTTGTTATATTTGAAAGATTGATCAGCAATTTTTTTATGAGTAAATCGTTTACACTATTTTCGCTATCGCAATTTCGAACTTAATTATTAAACTAATAGTATTATATGCAACCAACATTGGTAATATTAGCGGCAGGAATGGCCAGCCGCTACGGAAGTATGAAACAGGTACAGGGTTTTGGCCCTGCCGGTGAAACCATCATGGAGTATTCTATTTATGATGCAGCGAAAGCGGGTTTTGGCAAAGTGGTATTTATTATCCGGGAAGAATTTGAAACCATGTTCCGGGAAAATTTTGCAAATAATCTGGAAGGGAAAATTAAGGTTGAATTTGCTTTCCAGGAACTGGCAAAGTTTGTTGGTGACAGTACAATACCGGAAGAAAGAAAAAAGCCCTGGGGCACAGCGCATGCAGTGCTTTGCTGCAAAGGAATAGTGAACGAGCCTTTTGCCGTAATCAATGCAGATGATTTTTATGGCCGGGATGGATTTGTAAAAGCTTACCAGTTTTTAACCACTGAAGCTGCAGAAAATAAATATGCCATCATTGGATATGAATTGAAAAAAACATTGAGTGATAATGGAAGCGTAAGCCGTGGTGTGTGCAGTGTGGATGCAGCACAAAATTTAGTGGATATTAATGAGCGGACAAAAATATACCGCAATGATAAAGGCATCATCACTTACGAAGATGAACAGGGGCTGCATGAAGTGAGTGAAGACTCCACTGTAAGCATGAATTTCTTTGCCTTTGCTCCCAGCTTTATTAATAATGCAGAAAATTATTTCGGCGAATTTTTGGATAAAGAAATCAATAACCCCAAAGGCGAATTTTTTATTCCATTGGTAGTGGATAAAGTGGTGAAGAGCGGAAAGGTAAATGTGAAAGTGATTCCTACATCTGCACAATGGTTTGGCGTTACTTATAAAGAAGATGCCCCTGAAGTGCAGGACAGTATTGATAAACTGGTTGCTGATGGTGAATATCCTCCATCACTCTGGGGCTAAAATAATAAAAAAGCTGAAGTGTTAAACTTCAGCTTTTTTATTATTTTTCTACTGTTAAAAGGTCTTAATTGCTTCCTACTACCATGTAAACAAATTCTTCCATCTTCTTTACTTGTTGCACCCTGTCTAATCCTTTCAATCCATTATTAGCAGGAATTTTTATTGCAGCAGCTTTATTATCTTCTTTCTTTAAATTGTCCAGCAACCTGAAAATGTTTCTTGATTTAGCAGCATACACCACACCGTCTGCTTTAGAATCTTTTGCTGTTATGATGCCTATAATTTCGCCATTGCGGTTAATTACCGGTCCACCACTATTTCCCGGATTGGCAGATACTGTTAATTGGTAAGAAGTAGAGTCGCCGTCATTACCCGATTTGGCACTTACATAACCTTCGCCATA
>JANLQY010000134.1:0-3857 GCA_031368105.1 Chitinophagaceae bacterium | reverse complement strand
TTTTGCCAGTACTGCTTTTATTTCTGTTATGATGGAGAGTGCTATTTCTTCTGCAGTTTCGGCGCCAATGTCTAAACCAACGGGGCCATAAATTCTTTGCCTTTGTACTTCCGTAATGTCAATTCCTTCCTGCGCCAATTCATTCAGCATCTTTTCTAATTTCGTTTTCGGGCCAAGTACACCTATGTAATTACAATCAGTATTTATTAGCAGCCTTAACATACCCAGGTCGTAATTATAATTGTGGCTCATCAGTACAACAACTGTTTGTTCATGAATGCTGATTTGCTGCAATGCTTCTGCAGGCTTTGCAACAATAATTTGCTTCACTGTTGAAAAACGTTTTGTATTTGCATGTGTCTTTCTTCCATCTACCACCGTTACACGCCAACCCAACACAGATGCTATTTGCGCCAATGGAAAAGCATCATTGCCTGCACCTGCTATTATCAATTCAACAGGTGGTTTTACCAGTTCAATAAATGTGGATAATTTTTTATTGCCGTCTAATGGATAATCTTTTATCAGCGACCTGTTGTTTTCAAAAACAGTTGCAATATCATTTTTAATTTTGTTTTTTAATGATTGATCGTTGATGTTTCCATAATCATTATTTGCTGCTGCAAGTAAACAAGTACCGATTTGTTCCAAACTATTATCAAGAGAAAAAAGCGTTACTAAAACGGATGCTGTAGTTTGTGCTGAAACTTTTTCCAGCAATGTAATGGGATTATTTTCTTTCGCCGGATCAATCGGTTCAAATAAAATATGTACAATACCGTTGCAGCCGAGCTGTATGCCGAGGTTATTATCTTCTTCGTCCATACTGTCGTAGGTAACGAGTTTGTTTTGCTGCTGCGTAATGGCCAGCAATGCTTTTCGCAAAGCATCCCCTTCTAAACAACCGCCGCTGATCGCACCCGTTAGTTCACCATCTTCTGTTACCAGCATTCTTGCGCCGGGCCTTCGGTAAGACGAGCCCTCCACATGCACCACGGTGGCAAGCGCTGTTTTTTTATTGGCCTGCTGTGCTTTTTTATATGCGTTGATGATGTCTTCTATTTCTTTCATGCTTTATTTTCTAACAAAGGTCTACCATCTTTAAAAGGTGGTAGACCTTATGAAAACATTTGGATCTGAAAATTTTTAATCCGGCAAATACGCACCATTATCAATCCACAACTTAAACTGTTTTACAAATTCATTATGGCTGAGTGGTGGCTGCTTTCTTCCTTCACCGGCGTTCCAGCCTGCCAGCACCAATCCATCTGCTGAAACATGTTTGATCAAATCTGCTTTTGATTTTTTCCCATTGGCTGTTGGGTCTAATAACAATGCAGCCAATGCTCTCGGCGTCTTTCCCTGGAAAACCATTTTCATATTTGCAGGTGGCATGTGCCAGTTAGGATTACCCGGCGGCATATTCAAGCCCGGTTGATTTTTATCTGCATGGCAGTTGGAGCATTTTACTGCATATAATCCCTTTCCTTCTTTGCCACGCTTTACGCTTTGTGTATGCAACTTGCTTTCTTCTCCAACCAGCGGCACATCGCCTGATGGGTGACAGTTCATACATCGTGGGCTCATCAATACATCATACACCGACAGGAATGCTTTTTTTGAAAGCAGGCTGTCTGTTACCGGCGAATTCATTTTAGCATCGTTGCTTTTAAATGAGGAAGCAATGATATAAACTCCTGCTGCCAGCAACAAAACGCAAATGCTTTTTTTGAATGGCAGTGATATGGAAAAATAATTTCTATTCATAGCTGATGATCTTTATAATGCTGAATATTTTACATCGATGATTATATCGCTGAATAAAGAAAAAATGTACAAGTGTGCGACGCCACTGAAGTTTAATCGTTATTCAAAAGTTTGGTTCATAAAAAATTATGCTTTCAAATTGATTTCACCAAAAGGCATTTGCCTGATACGTTTACCAGTAGCCGCAAATATCGCATTGGCAACTGCAGGTGCTAATGGTGGAAAACCCGGCTCACCCACACCACCCATTTTCTCTGTGCTTTCTACAATATGTGTTTCTATTATTGCGGGTGATTCATTCAGGCGCAACACACGGTAATTGTGAAAATTGCTTTGCTCTACATGGCCGTCTTTAAAAGTAATGGCACTATACAAGGCAGCAGACAATGCATAATTGACACAACTTTCTATTTGTGCATTTACACCATCCGGGTTTACTGCCAATCCGCAATCAATGGCAGCAGTAACCTTGTGTACTTTCACCAGGCCATCATCGCCTATAGAAACTTCTGCTACCTGTGCACAATAACTACGGAAAGATTCATGCACTGCCACCCCATGAAAATGCCCGGCTGGCAAGGGTTTGCCCCAGCCTGCTTTTTCTGCGGCAAGATTGAGCACTCCTAAATTTCTTGTATGATCTTTTAGTAACAGGCGGCGATATTCCACCGCATCTTTACCTGCCAGTTGTGCCAGTTCGTCTATCATACATTCCATTGCAAAAGCCGTATGAGTGTGGCCAACAGAACGAAGCCACAAAGTAGTAATACCTAACATTGGCGCATGCTGGCTGATGGAATAATTAGGAAACGATTTTAAATAAGGTGAATCAGAAATCCCTTCTGCCGATCCATTACCATCTTCATCCATCGGCAATTTCTGCCCAACCATAATATGCTTCCAGAACAACGGCATACCTGCGGAATCAATACCAGCTTTTATCCTGTGCAGGAAAGATGGTCTGTAATAACCGCCCTGTGTATCATCTTCTCTTGTCCAGGTCATCTTCACCGTTTTGCCGCTTGCTTTTGCAATGTGTACTGCTTCTGATACAAAGTCTGAAGTCAGCGTAGCCCTTCTTCCAAAAGCTCCACCCAAAAAAGTAGTGGTTACACTTACCTGCTCCGGTTTAAATCCTAATATTCTGGCTGCGGCAGCCTGGTCAAGGCCGGGTGCTTGTGTACCGGTCCATATCTCACATTTATCAGCGGTAATTTTTACTGTGCAATTCAACGGCTCCATAGAAGCATGTGCCAGGTAAGGCATCGTGTAATCTGACGATAATGTTTTTACAGCCTGGGACATCGCAGCTGCAACGTCACCAGCCTTTGCAACCTGCTTGCCTTCATTTTCTGCCAGTTTTTTAAAGTCATCAAATTGTGTGGAAGAATTAGCGGTTACGCCTTCTGAAAAATCCCAATCTACTATCAATGCTTTTCTTCCCTGTAAGGCAGCCCATGTGTTATCTGCAATAACTGCAACGCCGGTTGGTATCAGTACCACCTCCACCACGCCGGTAATTTGTTTTGCTTTGGATGCATCAAATGATTTTACTTTTCCTCCCATCACCGGTGAGTGTGCCACCACGGCTATCTTCATGCCTTCTACCTTTACATCAATTCCATACACGGCTTTGCCATTTACTTTCACCGGCGCATCCAGGCGTTTCATTCCTTTGCCAATATATTTCCATTGCTCTTTTGTTCTTAATGGAATATCTGCCGGTGGTTTTAATGCAGCAGCACTTTCTGCCAGCTCACCATAGCTTAGTTTTTTACTGCCATATTTTACAAAACCATTTTCTGTTTTGCAATCCGATGGTTGTACTTTCCATTTGTTGGCAGCAGCCTGCACCAGTAAAATTCTTGCAGCAGCGCCAGCTTTTCGGTAACGGTCAAATTCCGAGTAAGTAGTGGATGAACCGCCTGTAATTTGCATGCCCCATTCTGTGTGAAAATATTCTTTTGCCGGAGGTGCATGTTCTACTTTTATATTTTTCCAGTCTGCATCCAGCTCTTCTCCCAGCAACATGGCAAGTGTTGTCCAGATGCCCTGGCCCATTTCGGCATGTGCCAGTAAAATTTTAATAC
>JANLQY010000071.1:0-4219 GCA_031368105.1 Chitinophagaceae bacterium | reverse complement strand
TCTGCAATTTTTATTCTTGCACCTGCTACATAATTGTTTATCCACTTATTGAATTTTTCTCCCAGGCTCAATGGTTTCTTTTTTTGCAGCAATGATTTTAATTTATCGCAATCAAATATTTCATTGAAATTATTATTCTCTTCAAAATCAAATTTTTGCTTTTGCATAAAAATTATTTTAAGTAATCCAGTGAATATTTTTTTAAAAAATTATTTTGTTTCACAAGGCACCAAAGGTTGCCTGCAAACGCTGCTACCAGAAAAAGATAGGTCATGCCCGGTTCATCCATCATAAAAAAACAGAAGCACCAAACAATTGCAAGTGAAACAGAGAGAAGATAAATTAAAGTTGCCATTTTTATTGTTTTTATATAAAATGAAAATATTGTGCCGCCCCTGAACTGTCCTTCATAAACAGCTAAAACCCTGTATCCACAAGGCTTTTAGAAATATGCCTGCAGGATGCCAAATATGAAAAATGATATTTTTTGTGGAAATATTTGCCCAATCCAAAAGTAAGTTCCTCATTTATTGCCAATAGCATTTTTTTAAACGTCAGCTAAATGGCTGTATATTTTTATATTTTAAAATATAGAGATTGATTTACCTTGCATTGAAAGCAATGTTGCTGTTATCAACACAAATAAATTTCTCAATCAAAATATTTCATCATCATGAATAAGTTAAAAGACAAAGTAGCGTACATCACCGGCGGCAGCAAAGGCATTGGTTATGGAATTGCAAAAATATTATTAGACAATGGCATGAGGGTAGCCATTACCAGCCGCACTATAGAAGCTGCACAAGAGGCGGCTGCATCATTAAGCAATGACTCAACAAGGGTGCTGGCTTTGCAGTCGGATGTAAGTTCACTGGCTTCTGAAACTGCAGCAGTGAAAGCAGTAACTGATCATTTTGGCCAGTTGGATGTGCTGGTGGCCAATGCAGGCGTGGGGCATTTTGCAGCAATTGAAAACCTTACAGAAGAAAGCTGGAAAGAAATGATCGACACCAATCTTACCGGTGTGTTCAACAGTGTAAAAGCAAGTATCGATTCTTTAAAACAGAGCAAGGGATACATTATCACCATTGCCAGCCTTGCAGGAACTAATTTCTTTGCTACCGCCTCTGGATACAATGCCAGTAAATTTGGACTGGTGGGTTTTACACAGGCAATCATGATGGACCTGCGGCAGTATGGTATTAAGGTTACTACTGTTATGCCCGGCTCTGTAGCCACCCACTTTAATGATCATGTACCCGGCGATGCAGATGCCTGGAAGATACAGCCGGAAGATATTGGCCAGATGGTAGCCGACCTGCTAAACATGCCGCCCCGTACCTTGCCCAGTAAAATAGAAGTAAGGCCATCTATGCCTGGTAAATAAAAGAACAGCGGGAGTATGTTGTAATTGCCAATCCCTGTTCAATCAGGCACTTTTTTTCCGGTTAGTTTTTCAAACTCTGCTCTTCGCAATTTAGTAATATGTGATATCGTTACAGCAGCTTCAGGCATTTTTAAGTATCCCTGAACATAGACTTTCAAATCATCTTTGGTGGTGCTTTTATCAGCCTGGTAATTGAGAATTCCTATTTCTTTTACATTATGCCCATCCATAACGGCATAATGAAATTGGTAAAATTTGGATGGCATGAGAGGATGTATTTGGTTGATATAGGTTTATTGTGCTTTAAATGCAAGCTACAAATTAAAGCCGATTTTTTATGTTAACTATTTATAAACGAATATCAGGCAGCCTGGAAACGTTCAAAGAGACTTGTCCTGGAAGTGGATAACCTAAATGTTTGCGTTATACAACTTAAACGTTTGGGTCTGGAACCTAAATGTTTGCGTTATACAACCTAAACGTTTGGGTTATTGCTTTAGCAGTAGTTTTAAACATAAGCTGATTGCCCACCGGCGAAGGCACCCGGCCTGTGTAACCATGCTGCTATTTTTTTTCAAATGCCTATTTACCTTGCATTGTGTGTGGCAAAGTTGCTGGAAAGGGGGTACATGCTACATCAATACACAAAAGTTCTTACAACAATTTGTCTTTTATCTCCCTGCTGAACAATGATGGAATACAAAGCGGAAGGAAAGTTATTTAAACTGATGATGTTGTTGGCATTTGTGCCTGATATAAATTGTTTTACTACCTGCCCGTTTGTATTTACAATACGGATGTTGCAGTTTCCAGTGTAGCTGCTGATAAGGCGGTATTCATTTTTTGATCCTGTTGGCACCAATGATAAAGTAACCTGTTGTCCATTGCGGATAAGCACCTGGGTGGAGTAAATAACAGCACCAGATCTTTCAATTAATTTCAGGCGATAAAAAATATTTTTTTCAGCAGCGGCAATATTATTATCCGTAAAGCTGTACTGCCCGGTGTGGACTGTTGTATTTGTCAATGCAGCTACGGTGCCTGCAGCCTGCCAGTGGCGGCCATCATAGCTCCGCTCAATAATATACCGGTCATTATCAAAATCATAAAAATTGATCCAGTTAAGTATAGCGCTGCTGCCCGAAAGCAACCGGGCTGTAAAGTTGCCCAGGCGCAATGGAACAGTGTGCTGTATTTCCCAAATATCATATTGCACACGGTAATCGGAAAGCCCTTCCATGCCGGGTGCACTTTCTGCCAGGCCATCTGCATTACCAAATTCCCGGGTAACAGCTATGGTGGGAGAAGAAACTACAACAATCTCAAAGTTGCCACCCGTTTGTCCCACCGCACTGGCAGGAATATTATATACACTGTCTGCATCAAGGGTATTGCCAAAGCCACCGGCAAACCAATCAATGTAGTCAGAATAATTTCCACTGCCCGGCTCCTCTCCTGTAAAACTTCCATTCTGTATCCACGATTGTCCGCCAGATACAATACCGCCAAAAGCAGTGCTGCTCCAGCTGATATTATAATTACAAAGTACATTTACTTTTGTAGTATTGCCGGGGCCATTGCCGCCAAATATTTTTCCTTTGTTATTGCTGGATCCTGCTCCGCAACCGGGGGTAAGCGGAACAGCAGATTTTTTCATAGTTAGTTTTGCACCGGTAGGCAAGTACACTTTGCCGCTGGAAGCACCATTGCTGACACCGGCATCTAAAAAATCATTTGGCCAGTGATTGATTACGATGGCCCTTTGCTCACAATTACTGTTGGTGCCAATGGGTACGGTATTATTAATGCCAAACAATGATACTGCATAAGTGCCGAGGCCATCACAATTGCCTCCGCAATGAGCAGAGCAATCGGCAGGGTCTTTGTCAAAAACACCAAAGCTGGTACTACCAGTAATAATATTAGGTATAGTTCCTACTAAAAACGAGTAATAGCTTGCAGTATCCGTCTTTACCCATTGATAACCGGGTGCAGGTATCGCTGATGGCTGTGCAAAAACCATCAAACTGCTGAACAGTAAAATAACAAAGAGTACATTTTTCCTCATAGTAATTTTTTTTAAAATAAATATATTGGCTTAGTAATTCAAGACAGGGTTGCAGAAAAATGATAAGAAATAAAATTAAGGCTTAATGATTAAGAGCAACAAAAAACAAGCTGTTTTTTATTCACACAATACTAAATCAAAGCGGTAACAAAAGGTATTTGGCAGGGCATTGCAAATAATGGTTATTGCAACAGCATACACCTAAAAACTAAATCCCGGCCGGTCGCTCCTGGAGCTCACCTTGGCCACGCCAATTAACTGGTCGGCCTGGTCGGTGAAGGAACGGTAATAAACCAGGATGGTATAAGTATTTTCAGTTTCCCAGTAATTGCCATCCAGGTATGTTTTATTGTAAGGGTCTTTTTTATCTACCAGCGCATAGCCGTAATTGTAGTAGCCCTGTTTTAAATACTGTGTTCCTTCATAAACGCCTTTGTCATTATTAAAAACCATTTTGTTGGCATCCGTCAGCTGGTTGTCCGTCAACTGACCTGTAAGGTAAAGGTCTTTATCAGCATAGGCTGTTTGCGAAGGAGTGATAAAACTAAAATGCACCGTGGCATAATCTCCCTGTAAGTAAGGGTTTATACTTTCATAAGTAACTGCTTCATATAGGCCGTCCAGGTCGGGATAATATACATAGCGCTGTGCATTGCGGTCAATATCCGGCTTTACAAAAATATCCACACTGTTCTTTTTGTTGTCTGCATGGTCTACCCTTTCACTCAGCAGTTTCAGGCTACGCAGGTCGAGCCAGCGCCATT
>JANLQY010000050.1:0-34902 GCA_031368105.1 Chitinophagaceae bacterium | reverse complement strand
GATGGCTTTATCTTCCAATAAATCAATGGGTCTTTTCAGAATATTTTGTAAGGAGAATTTGAAGTCATAATAATTGTCTGCATACAGCGCTATGTCTATTGGGTCAAAATCTACAACCAGGTCTACATCACTTTCATTACCAAATTCGTTGGTCAATACTGAACCAAACGCATACAGCTGCTTAACTTTATGATCGGAACATAGTTTCCTAATATCGGCTATATGTTTGTCCAGTATGTTCATTGATGAATCATTGTTAAACAAATCTAATAATTATTTTGACTGATGGGAGTATTTAATTGCAGGTAGTATAATTAATAGCGAAACGTCCTCAGCCTGGCACAAGCTTGTTGAGAGATATTGATGAGAATAAGGTGAAGACTTGCGTTAGCTGGTTAACGCTTGGGTCGTTGGTCGGGAGACGCAACGACGGCGTTGACGGGATGGTGGGCTTATTTTAATGACATACTAACTGAAGCTGAGGAACCGCTTTACATAGGATACTTTTGTTAGCTGTATTTGCTAATCATTAAGCCGATTTGGAATATCCATGTTCTCGTGCAAGATTCTTACAATTTCAAGTTCGGTTGAGGTAAAGCGATAAAAAATGTAATGAGATTTCACTTTCGATTATCTATATCCTTGCCGCAGATAATCTACTATTTTTCCTGATTGAGGTTTTGTAGCCAGAAAATCAATTTCTTTATTTATTAAGGAATGATACCTGTCCGCCTGTTCCTGCGACCAGGTTGTAAAAGTGTAAAACCAGATTTCTTCAAGATCGTGAATTGCTTCTTCAAGGACAACTATTTTGAGTTTCCTCATACATATTTTTTATGAAGTTGAGCTAAATGAACTTTGGGATCAAAGTTTTCAACACGTTTTGATTTTTCGCCTTTAATTAAAGCTTTAATCAAAGCTGCTTTTTTTTCTTCCTCGGATTCTAATATCCTCAAAGCCGTTCGGACAACTTCACTAGCTGATCCATATTTACCGGATGAAACCTCTCTACTTATGAATTTTTCAAAATGTTCGCCAATAAGAATAGACGTGTTCTTTGCCATAAAATCATTTTTTTTGATTTTCGAATATACCAATAATTGGTATAAAGGTAAATTTAATTTAGTGTCGGAAACGTGACGGCAGGTTCTGCAATTACAGCTCAAAAGTATACGAAACTTCCTATCTCTTAAAATTAGTAAGCACCTTGTGTTAATTGACCCCCTTTTGTTGATTTTGATTTTTTAAAGATGGTGATTGGGGTTGGTGATTCTTAATTGCCGGGTGCATAAATTAATAGCGAAACGTCCTCAGCCCGGCACAAGCTTGTTGAGAGACGTTTCTGGGAATAAAGGCTGAATAATCCTGAAAGTTAGTCGGTAACTCTACGCCAGCCAGCGGCTAAGTGATTATCGACCTCCATGCCAACGCCTCTTGCACTGACCTTACCATTTGTAATCCACGATAAGTTGTAATATTTTCCAGTTTTTTCAATGACTAAGTCATACTCATCTGAAAACCCTCCATTCTCGTTATAGTATCGAATGTGGTAGTTGCCTGCAAAGCCATCCTTGGTTACACCGGTGGCTGTTCCTTTTCCGCTGTAGACGTTTGCGTAATTCCATATAGCGTTTAGTGTTCCCGGCGCCACACCTTTTGTGTACAGAGCAAACCCTATATTAAATGTATCCCGAGTTGCGGAAGCTGTGTTGCTTTGGGAATTGGCACGAGAGGGAAATATTGCAAACGCCAGAGCCAATATTAGAAATTGTATTGGAAGAACTAGTTGAAATGTTTTTTTCATGCTTACTTTTTATTTTAGTGAATAGTATAGATCAACAATTACAGTCGACTCATAAATGTACGAAACTTCCCATCTCTTCTTAAAATTAATAAGAGCCAATTGCGATGCTGTTTATTCATTGGCAGATGTTGATTATGTGTTGGCAGATATGGATTATGTATTGGAAGATACAGGTTTTATGTTGGCGGAGGTCGATTTCACTTTGGCGGAGATGGACTTTGCATTGGCGGAGGTGGATGATAACACGGTGATAATAAGGTGGTTGGTGCCGGGTGGGGTGTAGTTGCTGCTATGAAACGATGCGGTACAAGAGTGCGACGCCAATGAAGTACCACAAAGCTTTTCTGCTGGGTACATAAAAAAACAAACCCCACATTTACATGCAGGGTTTGTTATTATCGAAAGCGGATGAAAATTAATCTTCGATCTTTTGTTTGCCTTTTGTTTTGGCTATTACTTCTTCTGCTACGTTGTTTGGTGCAGGGGCGTAATGGCTAAACTCCATGGTGCTGGTGGCACGGCCGGATGATAATGAACGAAGCTGGGTTACATATCCAAACATTTCGCTCAATGGCACTTTGGCTTTTATGACCTGTACGCCATGCTTGCTGTCCATTCCTTCGAGCATTCCACGGCGGCGGTTAAGATCGCCGGTAACATCACCCATGTACTGGTCTGGTGTGAGTACTTCCACTTTCATGATTGGCTCCAGCAAAACTGGTTTTGCCTTGCGGCCTGCCTCACGGAAACCCTGCTTGGCACACAATTCAAAAGAGATAGCATCGGAATCCACATCATGGTAGCTGCCATCAAATATCCTTACTTTCATATCTACTATCGGATAACCGGCGAGCACTCCTGAGGTCATGCTGGTGGTAAATCCTTTAATGATTGGAGCAATAAATTCTTTGGGGATACTTCCTCCAAAAATATCGTTTACAAACTGCAGTCCGCCCAATGGGTTTGCTGCCAACCATTCTGCATCAGCAGGTCCAAGGTCGAATACGATATCACCGAATTTACCACGGCCACCGGTTTGTTTTTTATAGGTTTCCCTGTGCTGCACCAAGATGCGGAAGGCTTCTTTGTAAGCTACCTGCGGTGCACCCTGATTGATTTCTACTTTAAATTCCCTCTTCATCCTGTCGATAATGATTTCGAGGTGAAGCTCGCCCATTCCACTTAAAATGGTTTGGCCGGTTTCTTCATCTGTACGCACCTTTAAGGTTGGATCTTCTTCTACCAGTTTTGAAATTGCCATACCCATCTTGTCCACATCGGCCTGTGTTTTAGGCTCAATGGCGATAGAGATAACGGGCTCCGGGAAGGTCATTGCTTCGAGAACAATTGGATGATCTTCGTTGCACAAAGTATCACCTGTTTTGATGTCTTTAAAACCTACTGCTGCACCGATATCACCTGCTTCGATATAATCAACGGGGTTTTGTTTGTTGGCATGCATCTGCATGATACGGCTGATACGTTCTTTTTTTCCTGTACGGGTATTGAGCACATAAGAACCAGAATCTAACCGGCCACTGTAGGCCCGGAAGAATGCCAGGCGACCCACAAACGGATCGGTCATGATTTTAAATGCCAATGCACTGAATGGTTCTTTTGGATCGGAGTGACGCAGGATTTCTTCGCCGGTATCGGGATTGATTCCTTTTACTGCTTCGATATCCATTGGGCCAGGTAAGTAACGAACGATGGCATCCAATGCAGTTTGTACACCTTTATTTTTAAAAGATGAGCCACACATCATCGGGATGATAGAAATGTCGATGGTTGCTTTGCGGATGGCTTCATGAATTTCATCTTCGGTGATGGTGTTAGGATCTTCAAAGAATTTTTCCAATAGTTTTTCATCGTAATCGGCAACGGCTTCAATTAAATGCTGCCTCCATTCGTTTACTTCTTCAATCATATCTTCGGGAATAGGCACTTCATTAAAAGTCATACCCTGCCCGGCTTCATCCCACACCATTCCTTTCATGGTGATCAAATCTACCACACCTTTAAAATTATCTTCTGCACCAATCGGCAATTGCAAAGGCACTGCTTTGGCACCAAGCATTTCTTTAATTTGTTTTACCACGTTTAAAAAGTCGGCACCGCTGCGGTCCATTTTATTTACAAAGCCTACCCTTGGTACTTTGTATTTGTTGGCCTGGCGCCAAACAGTTTCGCTCTGAGGCTCTACACCAGATACGGCGCAGAACAAAGCCAGCAAACCATCCAGTACCCGAAGGGAACGTTCTACTTCTACCGTAAAATCCACGTGGCCCGGGGTATCGATGATGTTGAATTTGTATTGATGGGTATCGGGAGTTTTTTTACCATTGGCCATTGGAAAATTCCAAAAGCAGGTGGTAGCAGCACTTGTAATAGTGATACCTCTTTCTTGCTCCTGTGCCATCCAGTCCATGGTAGCGGCACCATCATGCACCTCTCCAATTTTATGATTTACACCGGTATAATATAATATACGTTCGGTGGTAGTGGTTTTGCCGGCATCGATGTGAGCGGCAATCCCAAAGTTTCGTTGATAACGTAAATCTGACATTTTGTTTTATTTGCCCCTATCCCCTAAAGGAGACTAAGGAAGTTTTAAAATTGATTGTTTATTTTAATTTTTTGAGCCGGGCTTTTGAATTGCTATGTTGCTTCAGTGGTATTGCCTGAGGCTATACACTCTTGTACAGTATTTCTTTATTGAACTAAGCCTTTGGTGGCTTTGCACTTTCCCCGCAGTAATTCCGCTTTTGAGCGGATTGGGGTAATATGGTTTGTTTATGCTCTCATATCATGCTAAACAGTCCGGCTCCGTGTACCCTATGCCGAATCCTTTAGCGGCGCAAATGTAGGGCAATTTTCATTACCTGCCAACAGCTTATTCAATATAATGAATACTCTTATTAAGAAAAATTTGATAAGAAATTCCCCGTATAAAATTTATATGTAGCTATTTTTTCTCATAGAGGGGTGTATTGCCAGCATTACAGCTATAAAATGTGATGGCATATTTGTTGCAAAATGTTATGATATTATCATAACATTTTGTAAATTAAAGGTAGCATTTAACCCGAGGCCAAGATAGCATTTAACCCGAGTCCAATGTAACCCCTATCAAAGACCCCTTTATGAAAAAAAACTGGCTGGTATTCCTTCTGCTGGCAACCTATGCAAATTCATTTTCGCAAACAGCAGACTTTAGTTTTAGTACTGACAGCAGCTCTCACTGTGAGCCATACACTACCACTTTTACACAAACCTGTTCTGGAAACCCGAGAGGGTTTATTTGGAATTTTGGCAACAATCAAAGAGGAAGTGATCCGGTTGAAACTGTTAGCTATACAGCCGGAACTTACAGCATTACACTAACGGCTCTGTATGCCAACACGGCCATCAGCATCACTAAGACACTTACGGTTAACCCCACCCCAATTATAATACTAAAGGGCAGTAAAAATTATCTTTGCAAGCCAGGCACAATTGTATTTACTGCTACAGGCAACCCTTCCAGCACAAACTATGAATGGAATTTTGGAGATGGCAGTGCAGTTGAGAATACAGCCGGCAATACCATTGCTCACCCCTATGCCGACTACGGTTCTTTTACAGCCAGTGTAAAAGTAGCCACTGCGTTTGGCTGCAGCGCTTCAAGTAATTATGTTATCCGGGTAAGTAAGTTTGGTATCACCGGCACTATGTCACTCGACCACGGGTGTGTGCCTGCCATCACTGACTTTAATGTAAGCTCCGATTTACCTCCGGGTGATGCCCCATCAAATTATTCATGGACCTTTGGAGATAACAGCGCTATAAATGGTGAAGCAAACTCCATCAGTCACCGCTACATTTCTACTGATAGCATTACTACTGCCAATGTGGTCATTTACAGCACGCAGGGCTGCAGCAATCAGTTTAATTTTCCGGCATTTGCTTTTGGTACACCACCATCTAATACCATGGTAAAAACTGTCTTGCAGAAAGATACTTTTTGCTCATCGGAAATTATTAAATTTTACAGCAGTGCTTCTAAAGCCAATGCCTATCTATGGCAATTTAGCGACAGCACCAGGTCGCTCACCACAGATACTTTTATAACACACCGGTACCGTATCCTGGGAACCGAAAGTAATATTGTAACACCATTTTTTAATGGCTGTGCCGGTAATAAAGACTCAGTCATCATTTTTATAAAAGGGGTAATTGCCAGTTTCAACTACAACAATCTGTGCAATAATAAAACTGCATTCCAGTTTCATAATTACTCCCTGGGAAACATTACGCATTTTGAATGGGAGTTTTCGGATAATCCCATGTTAAAGGACTCCATCAATTTTAGTGTGCCGCATATCTTCCCCATCTCAGGAAGCTTTGTGGCAGCACTGTCGCTTGCAGACAGTACAACAGGATGCGTAGACCATCTAATATTTAATATATATACAGCAGTGCCTTCATTAAGCCGCAGCACAAACAACTTATGCAAAGACAGCCTGGTAACTTACAGCGTAAGTAATTCTTATCCTGCCAACGCTGGTTACAAGTATGAGTTTTTTGTAAATGGCACTATGATAAATAATGGTGGTGATTCTATTTTGAATTATCATCCTTCCATCCACGGCAGTTTTGCAGAGTATGTGGTGATAAAAGATGCTGTGGCCGGAACCTGCAGTGATACTTTACAATTAAGCGGCAATACAATTGTAAAAGGACCTGTTGTTGATTTTACATCGCCCCCAATACTTTGTGTTGATAAAGCATTTAGCTTCACCAACAACAGCTATCCATTTTATGCAGCAGATGCAATTGCTACATGGCGCTGGAACTTTGGAGACAATAAACAAGATTCTGTAAAAAATCCTTTACCACATTTATACAGGGCAGCTGCCAACTATTATGTTACTCTTACGGCAACCGATATAAATGGTTGTGCACAAAGCGTGAAAAAAATAATTACCGCTGCTCCGCTACCGAAAATAATTGCCTTTCCTGCGGAGGTTACTATCTGCGGATTGAGGGACACCGCAATGCTGACCGGCTATACAATTGATTCCTTATTGTGGTTACCTTCCACCAGTATCAGTTGCACTTCCTGCGATACTACCAGGGCATACCCTGCCGTTACCACCTCTTATATTGCACAAGCTACCAACAGCTTTGGCTGCCGAAATTATGATACCTGCCTGGTAAAAGTTTTTAGCCCGTTTCATATCAAAGTATTTCCTTCCGATACTGCATTGTGCACCGGACTGACAGTGCCGCTTACACTTAACGCAACAGGTATCATTTCATGGACACCTGTTACTTACCTCAGCAATGGCAGCATTAGAAATCCTTTGGCTTCTCCATTGGCAGACATTAGTTATACCATAACAGTAAAAGACTCAGCCGGTTGTTATTCCGATTCAGCTGTTTCCAAAATACATTTATATCCATTACCAGCTGTAAAGGCAGGTGATGATAAAGTATTGCCTTATAACACAGCTTTTACAATTAACCCTGTTTACAGCCCGGGGGTAACATCCTATTTATGGGAACCTGCTGCTACTTTATCCTGCAGCAATTGTCCTTCAGTGTCGGGCATTGCCACCAAATCAACCAAATACACTGTTAAAACCACTTCGGCAAATGGCTGTAAATCTTCGGATGATATCATCATATATGTAGCCTGCGAAAAAAGCAACCTGTTGTTACCAACAGCATTTACGCCTAACGGGAATGGCCTGAATGATAATTTTTATCCAATAACAAGGGGCTACCGTACCATCAAAACATTTTTAATTTTTAACAGGCGGGGCAACAAGGTTTTTGAAAGACAGAATTTTTCTCCGAACATACCTTCATTAGGCTGGGATGGGATAATAAAAAATGCTGAAACGGTATCTTCCAGCGAAGTGTTTGCCTGGTACTTAGAAGCAGAATGTGAGCAGGGGCAAACCATTGTCAGCAAAGGCACAGTGGTATTGGTGAGATAAAAATACTTTCATCAATTTTAGATTGCGGCATGTATTTTTTTCTTATTTAATGATTCAATGTGGTGATCCTACTGCTGAGTTTTTGTATAAGAAGAAAAAAAATTGAACGCCTGTTCTCAATAAAAAATCATTTAAAGTATTTTTATTATTGAAAATGTTTAACTTCATTTCACCACTAATAATCCTCTTTAAACTGACCGAAATGAGAAAGGTACTTATGAAATTGTTTTATCTCCTTCTATTAATAATCCCAGGGTTAAAAACCATTGCTCAAACTCCTGATACGATTGCCTTTGATTACAAAAGAGATTTTAAAAATATCCTAGAAAAAACGCAGGATAAGGGCAGTGATCTCTCTTATCAAAAATTACTGATCCGTTTTCTTAACAGGGATACCACCCTCAGCAATGCAGAAACCCTGGCACTGATGATTGGCTTTACAGAAGACCCAAAGTACAAGCCTTTTGAAGATATGCAAGCCGAAAAGGAAATTTTTGAACTGAACGACGATGGTAATATTAATGAAGCGCTGGTAAAAGCTAAATCTTACCTGCAAACACATCCATTAAGTCTGAAGGTTTTGAGTGAAGCATCTTTCTGCTATCATTCATTTAAAAAAGAAGATAGTGCTGTTTATTACATGGACCTGGTGGATAAAATTATGGGTGCCATGATCTACAGCGGCACAGGAAAAAAAGCAGAGACTCCTATCTTTTCTCTGGGGCTTGCAGATGGTGAATCTTTTATCCCAAATATTGGAATGAAAGTATTGAACAAAGACACTGACTGGAATAAAAATAACCAGTTCATGGAAATTATTGATGCCTCAAAAAATGTGGATGACCATATTAATTATTTCTTTATAATTCAACATGCAAAAGAAAAAATAGATGATGAAAGGGTAAATGAATCATCTGATAAAAAAGATAAAAAAGGATTTAAGAATAAGAAGGACAAAGACAAGGACAAAAAAAATAAAAAAACAAAACCGGCTGACAATACTGCTCCTGCTGCTACACAATAAATATCTATTACGTTTTAAAAAAACTGAATTTTATATGTTTATAAAAACGGCTGTCACGAAAATGACAGCCATTTTTTTTATTGGGAGTTTTATTGTACTAAAAATGAATGATCAATTAAAATACCTGCGTAAAGTCCAGGCAATGGTTTCATGTTTTTCCATTAAGCCGGTTAAGAAATCAGCCGTGCCTGCATCTTTATATTTTTCTGAGCATTCGTCGATATTTTTACGCAGGACTTTTATTACTGTTTCATGATCGTTGAGTAATTCTTTCAGCATTTCGTTCCGGTTGGGATACTTACCGGCAGTTTCTTTTAAAGAAGTATGCTGCAAAAATTCTTTTAACGTACCAATTACAGGTGAGCCTAATTTATTGATGCGTTCTGCAATTTCGTCAATGGCTTCTTCCAGTTGGGTGTACTGGCCTTCAAATAATTTATGAAGTTCCATAAAGCTTTCGCCTTTTACATTCCAGTGAAATTTTCTTGTTTTGCTGTACAATACCATTGCATCTGCCAATACACTGGAAAGTGTGCCTGTTATTGCCTGCAAGTTTTTTTCTGAGATGCCGATATTCGGTTTCATGTTTCTTTTTTAGTTGTTATAAAATATTTTGTCGTTAAATCAATTAATATTAAACAAGTTCTATACCATTTAGCAGAACTCATGATAACGGGAATTTGAGGGGGATTTTAAAAATACTGAGGTGAAATTTCTACGAATAGGAGGAATTATTGGTAGCAATAAAAAAATTGCTGTCAACAATTGAAAAACAATTGGCACTATCATATCTGTTAGGTTAAATACAATAGTGCCAATTAATAAAATTAAAAATAAACCTGATTTTTGTTTACAAGGGAAGGGAAATAAGAAAAAACCAGCTGCTGTAAAAAATTATTTTATCAGGCTCTCCTGATAACTTTTAGTAACACCGCAATAATTGCAATGACCAAAAGGATATGGACAATACCCCCGGCGTGATAGCCTAAAAAACCAATAGCCCAGACTATTACCAAGATTACAGCAATGATGTACAATAGATTTCCCATGATAGTATTATTTAAAAATTAAAAAATGAATTATAAACTTATATGAAAAAATGTTGCCAGAATATTAACAAGTAAAATGCTGCTGTTTATTCCTTTTAAAAGGTAAATATAAAAATAAGTGGGGAAAACTTTGCACAAATAAGGGAGAATTATGCCTGTCCCAACTGGTCAACTGTTAGGGAGATAATTTCTTTTGTAAACGGCTTGGGAATAAATGTATCCACACCGTTTGCAAATGCTTTTGCCCGGTCGGAATAAAGATCATAGGCACTAATCATAACAACCTTAGCCTGTGGATGTGTTACTTTTAACTGGCTTATAAAATCCACGCCCAACCCATCTGGCAGGTGATTGTCTAAAAATATAATTTCTGGATTTTCTTTAGCTAACACAACCGTAGCTTCTGATAAAGAATTTGCATAACTCACCTGCAGGTTTTTAGTTCTCAGGATACCTCTTAGCAGGAAGCAGATATCTGTCTCATCGTCAATAATTAATGCCGTTCCCATTTTTGATTTACATTTCGTGTATATCATTATTGGCAATATTGCTGCCAAGTATTAAATAATGGCTGATCTGTTTTTAATTAATCAAATAAATCAGAACTTAAATACCGGTCGCCCCGGTCGCAAATAATAAATACAATTACTCCCTCAGTTAATTCTTTAGCCAGCTCAATAGCAGCATATGCCGCTCCACCACTGCTCATACCGCTGAAGATGGCTTCTTCCCTTGCCAGTTTTTTTGCCATGATACGGGCATTTTTTTCATCAATCTCTATCACACGGTCCACTCTTTTTTTATCAAAGATTGTTGGCATGTATGCTTCCGACCATTTGCGTATGCCGGGAATTCTTGATCCATCGGTTGGCTGGCAGCCTATTATTTGTATTTGAGGATTTTGTTCTTTTAAAAATTTTGATACCCCCATGATGGTTCCGGTAGTTCCCATGGAGGAAATAAAATGAGTAATCTTTTTATTGGTATCATTCCATATTTCGGGGCCGGTGGTTTTGTAGTGCATGTTGGGATTGTCCTGATTGCCAAATTGATTGAGCATGAAATAACCACCCTTGGCTACCTGTGCATTGGCATAATCAATAGCGCCTTCCATTGATCTTTCTTTTGGGGTAAGGGTTACTGTGGCACCAAATGCTTCCATCGTTAAAACCCTCTCTCTGGTGGCATCTTCAGGCATCACTAATTCTATTGGCACATTAAATAAGCTGGCAATCATGGCGAGTGCAATGCCTGTATTGCCGCTGGTGGCTTCTACTAAAGTAATGCCCTCTTTTATTTCGCCACGGTCTATCGCCCCTTTTATCATGCCGTAAGCAGCCCTGTCTTTTACACTGCCTCCGGGATTGTTCCCTTCCAACTTACCGTAGATAGTCACCTTTTTATTAGGGTTTAATTTTTTTAATTCTACGAGTGGGGTATTGCCTACCAAATCTAAAATGCCTGCCATAATTTATTATTATTTTTATCAAATACAAATATCTGACAAACCTGAGAACATCATTGCAATAAAAAAATAGTCTATTAAAATAGTGAGCTTTTACTGGCTTTCCATTTACCAGATAAATACATCAACTTTGAACAATAGCAACTTTGAAAATGTTCTCATTTATTTTTCAGCACAAATAAAAATCGATACAAATTGAATCTGCTTTACAGAAAAGGAATACTGCTGCTCACCCTGCTCTCCGTAAGTTTTTCATTAGTTGCCCAGCAAAATAGCTGGGGAGCAAAGCTACACCGCAGCGATGGCAATGATATTGCGTTTACATTTGAATGGAAGACAGAAAATGGCAAGCCCATTTGGTATATCCATAATGCCAAAGAAAAAATTAAAGTGAGCAATATAACTACTAAAGGCGATTCGCTCATTATACAAATGCCTGTGTTTGAATCGCAATTCAGAATAAAGAAAAATGGAAAAAAATTGAATGGAGTTTGGGTAAAACGTGGCGCTACGAAAACGCAGGTGTTTCAATTTTCTGCTGATTATGGGGGAAAAAGATTTTTAGGAAATGATATTACTTATAAAAACATTTCAGGGAGATGGGCTGTAACATTTTCCGGCAACAAGCCAAATGAATTATCAGTTGGCGAATTTAGACAGGTTGGTAATAAACTGTCCGGCACTTTTCTTAATGCAAGTGGCGACTATCGCTATTTGGAAGGCATTGCTACCAATGATTCATTATTTCTTTCTGGCTTTGATGGCGGACATGCTTTTTTATTTACTGCAAAAATTGAAAATAATAATCAAATTGTTGATGGTGTATATTATTCGGGCGGCACGTATAAAGAAAGCTGGTCTGCAATAAAAGATAAGAAGGCAAAAGTACCATTGGAATCTGTAGCGATGCATCTAAAACCTGAAGAAGAAAGCCTGCATTTTGCGTTTAAAGATTTAGAAGGAAAAACAATTTCTATCAACGATGGCCGTTTTAAAAACAAAGTAGTAGTAATACAATTAATGGGAAGCTGGTGCCCAAACTGTATGGATGAAACGGCTTTTTTAAGTGAGTATTATAATAAAAATAAACAAAGGGGAATTGAAGTAATAGCACTTGCTTATGAATATACTACTGATTGGGAAAGGAGTAAACAAAGCCTCCAAAAATTTAAGGATAGATATAATGTACAATACACAATTCTTAATACAGGAGTTGCGGTAACAGATTCGCTGAAAACAGAAAAAACATTGCCTGAACTTACACCAATTAAATCTTTTCCCTCTTCAATAATTATTGATAAAAAAGGAAAAGTAAGAAAATTAGATACAAGTTTTAATGGACCGGCAACTGGTGAACATTACCTGGAGTATAAAAAAGAATTTGAAGAAACCATTACCAGCCTGCTGAAAGAAAATTAATATTTTAACCAATAGCTTTTAGCCCTAGACCCCGATGGAGCATGGCTGAATAAAATAAGAAAGCCGCTCTTTGCAGAACGGCTTTTAAAAATATCATTATTAAAATCATTAGATCCTGAAGTGAGCAAATGCTTTGTTAGCTTCTGCCATACGATGTGTATCTTCTTTCTTTTTGAAAGATGCACCTTCACCTTTGCTTGCTGCTACAATTTCATTCGCTAATTTTTCTGCCATGCTGCGGCCATTCCTGTCACGGCTGTAGCGTACCATCCATTTGATACTTAAAGAAATTTTCCTGTCGGCACGAACTTCTGCAGGAATCTGAAAGGTGGCACCACCAATACGGCGGCTGCGTACTTCCACACCCGGAGTAATATTGCCAAGGGCTTTTTTCCAAACTTCATAACCGTTTTCGCCAGTTACTTTTGATACCTTATCAATAGCATCATAAAAAATGATGTAAGCACCACTTTTTTTACCAGCCCACATTAAGTTGTTTACAAACCGGGTAACCAATTTGTCATTGAACTTTGGATCTGGAGCTAAAGGTATTTTTTTAGGTTGCGACTTCCTCATTGGAATAAACTTTTTTTCTTACTTAAAATTATTTTCGATTTTGCCATTCCCCTTTATGGGATAGAGGCATTATTTTTTAGCTTTTTCTTTTTTAGTACCATATTTACTGCGGCTTTGCTTGCGGTCTTTTACACCAGCGGTATCAAGGCTGCCACGAACGATATGATAACGTACACCTGGTAAATCTTTTACCCTTCCGCCACGGATCAGCACAATGGAGTGCTCCTGCAGGTTATGACCTTCACCGGGGATATATGCAATCACCTCTATTTTGTTTGTCAAACGAACTTTTGCAACTTTACGCAAAGCAGAGTTTGGCTTTTTAGGGGTAGTGGTATAAACCCTTGTACATACGCCACGGCGTTGTGGACAAGAATCCAGTGCCCTTGATTTGCTCTTGGCGGTAATAATTTCTCTTCCTTTTCTTACTAACTGTTGTATTGTAGGCATTGTGAACCTTTTATTTTTGGACGGCGAAGGTATGTATTCTCTTTTAAAAATGAAACATTCATTGTTCTTTTTTTTGAATTTTGTCATTATTTCTCAATCGGCACCAACTCTCACTTCAAAATGCCAGTTCTTTATTTCCTGAAAATGAATTGCCTGAATGAAAAAACCCTTTCCGGGGAAAGGGCTGCATAATAATTATTGCCTTAAAAAGTGATTAAAAAAATTACAACTAAAGCATCATTGCACTTTTGAGTTTTTCTGATAACGAGCAAGCTGGTACCTAGTATTATTGAAAAACAATTTTTTGAGAAAACTCCTCCCCACTATTCAAATCGAACAGCTTTATTACATAAATGCCTGCACCAATTTCTTTTGGCCTGCTGATCTGCAATTTGTTGCCGGCAGCACTGTTATAATTAATTTCCCTCACCACCTGGTTCAGCAGGTTCACCAATTTTAGTTTGTATAAATGATTCGTTGCTGTTTTATTGAAGTCAATAGTAAGCTGGTCATTTACGGGATTGGGGTAAATGCTTATTCCTTCAATGCCCTGTTTATGTGTAAGTAAAACAACGTTACTGTAAGCAAATACATTGCTCTTATCCACCATTTTTAATCGGTAATAATTTTTGCCGGAGCCGGGCAGTGTGTCAAGAAACTGGTATTGGGTGGTGGGAGATGAGCTTGGGAGAGCATTGACCGACCCTATTTGTACAAAAGAACTATTAGTGATTTTACGCTCCACTACAAACTGTTTAAGATTATCATCAGCCGACATTTGCCAGTTTAGTAATACTTTATTACCGATATAGCGGCCATTAAAATTTTCTAATGTTACAGGAAGATAATGTGAGCAGGTGCCATTTAAATGATAATAGTAAGTTCTTTTTATACAGCCATTATTTACTGACAAATGGCATACATACAATCCAGTATCAGAAGGGGTAACATTTGGCAGGTAGATGCTGTAGCCTGATCCTAAAAAAGCACTGTCGGCACCATTTACCGTATGTTTTAAATACCAGGCATAGGATGAATTATTAATTGTGTCCACACTAAGGGTCGTGTAAATCTGAAAGCAATTAAAAGTAGAAGTAATGCCATTATTGGCAAGTGGTAAAATACTGGCGTCTTCAAGACTGGCATTGCCACAGGCATCCAGGGCTCTCAGCCTCACCAATGAATAAGTAGTACCATTATTAATATTAAATATTGGACTGCTTTGCGGAGCTGTGATCACAGAAGGCGAAGCAGGGCTGCTTCCAATTATTTCATACGAAAAAGGCCCTACACCATTTGTCACTACAGCACCAATACTAAAACCATTTATATCACATTGGTAAGCTGTTGATCTGTTTAGGTTGGGGTATTGATAAGACTTAATGGTTACTGTGTCATAGAAATATTTATTGCAGGCATCATTGACTTTATATCGTATCATATACACACCAGGGCCAAGGTTATTAAAAGTAAATACATTGCCTGAAACTGTATTTGGTCCAATAAAAGGGGAATAACTAATGCCATTTTTCTTAACTAACCTGACAGTAAGGGATCCTGTATTAGAAGATGCATTGATCCTTATAGAACCGGAACCATTTACCCAGGTTGAACTTGGACATTTAGGCAATACCACCGGCAGATGGCTAATGATACTGGGTACTGTAGCCACCGTAACTGAATCTCTATTACCACAATTATCTGAAACAAATATTTTAAAGACTTCGCCGGTTAATGTTCCGGGAACACTGTCAATATTAATATTGCTGGTATTGAAGGTTCCATTAAAAAACATGTTCCCACTGGGGCTTAACACCCTTATGTTGACAGGTAATGTGCCTCCTGCAACTGAAATACTAAGCTTGGCAAATCCATAGTTGCAGGATTTTCTTGAATTGACGCTGACACTTACGGGTGTTGGTGCAACAGAAAAACACCGGTTAATAACGGTATCAAAACAACCATCTTTTATTTGCAAGCAATAACTTCCATAAGCAATATTGCTAAACACACCGGTACTGTTACAACTCAGCCTGACATTACTGTTGTTGTAGAGACAATATTTAGGATTGGTAAAATTTTGCTCCCCTGTTGTTTTTATTGAAACCGTTCCGCAGGCTTTATTGCTTATCGTAACATTAGCATCTAATGAAGGCCTCGATGGTACTGCTGTAAAACAACTGATAAAAGTGGTATCGGGGCAAGTGTTGTGAACTTTTGCACAATAAGACCCATAAGACAAATTATTGAATACACCGGTAGTGTTGCATGCAACCAGCACATTGGCATTGTTGTACAAACAGTAGTTTGGCCCAATCAAATTAGAACTTGTTATTGTAGCTGTAAAATTCAAACATGTTTTATTACTAACATTCGACCTTAAATCATTCATTACATGTGGCCCAACCGCTGAAAAACACCTAATAATAGTGGTATCATAACAGGAATCATGGATAGTAACACAATAATTGCCATACCGTAAACTATCAAAGACGCCGGTATAATTACAGGTTATGATTGCACCGTTGCTATCCCTAATACAAAACCGTGGATTGGTCAGGCTGTCACCGGTTACCACGATACCAAAATTTGCACAGTTACCATAACGGGGAGTTATGCTATCCTGCACGACTGGAACCGGCTTTCGGCCTGTAAAGCACCGTTGCAAGGTAGTGTCACGGCAGCCATCCCTTATAGTGATGCAATAATTACCATAAGGAATATTATTAAAAAAACCGGTGGCATTGCATCCAATTAAATTATTTACAGAATCAAATAAACAATAATTGGGGGTTGTTAAACCAATTTGCCCGGTAATGGCTGCGGAAAAAGAAGCACAGGTTTTATTACTTTGTATAACAGTATTACCAACACTTATTGGTGGCGCTGTTCTGCTGAAACATCTTACAATTGTAGTATCGCTGCAGGAATCATGTGCTTTTATACAATAACTTCCATACTGCAGGTTGGTAAATATACCGGTGGGATTGCAGGTAATTACCGAACCACTGGAATCGTAAAGACAAAACCTTGGATTGAAAAAATTGGTAACACTTGTTAAAGAAACAGAAAAGCTGCGGCAGGTAAAAGAATAAGTATTTACAGCTGCTCCTACTGAAGGCTTGAAACTAACTGAAACGGGTGCTTTCTTAATTTTTCCGCAGGCATCCTTTACCACCATGTCAAAGTTGGACTGGCCAGCAAGGTAAAATGAAAAATTAGGACTGGTTGACCAAATGGTATCCCCTGCTGACCTTACTACACCATAAATAAAGCCGGGTATGCCTCCGATGGTACTAATATTTCCCTTGCTGTCACTTGCCCTAATGTAGCCCTTTGCAGTATCACAGGATATTTTCTTAAATTTTACAGAATCAATTTTCCAGGTGTAATTATTAATGGTAACAAGCCTCGTCTGTATACCGCCACAGGAGTCCATCATACGGATAGTGTAAACACCTGCAATTAAATTATTAAAAGTACCGGTAGCATTAACTGTCCCCACCCCCATTGGCGAAGGAGCTACAATAGAATACCTGAATGGAGCCCTGCCAAAGCTTTGATTGTTGAGTGTTATTTTACCATTATTACCATTGTCGCAGGATACATCAAACGGGTTAAGAGTAAACCGTGGATCCTGATAAGTACCCGGCACAATAATATTTGCAATAGTAAGCGTACAATTGGTGCTGATGTCATTTACAGTAAGCGTATATAAACCTGCCGGCAGCCCGGTAATAGAATCGGCACTGGTAAAATTGATATTCATCTGGCCGGTTACTTTGTATTTGTACATACCCGAACCTCCTAAAGCATTCACCTTTATTGAACCGGTAGCCGTACAACGGGATTCGTATGCTTTGAAAGTAGCAGTAAAGCTCTCACATCCTGTGCGCTGTGCAGCAGCATTGTTTTGCAATACGATTGAAAAAAATAAAACTGCAAAAAACGATAAGTAAATTTTTTTCATGCTTTAAATTTTTGTTTCGGAATAATTCATTCCAACGCCAGCATTAACAGGGAAAGCCTGTTATCCTGCAGCAGGAACATTATCTTAAAACATTCATTCCTGTAAAATCAAAAAGCTGATTTTACTTTTTAAAACTGAAAAAACTGAGTGCAGATAAGGGTTACAGACAAAACAAAACGGATAGTTTGTTCAATCGAAGATCGGGTACCTGGGCTTAGTTTTTCATTGAATACGGTTATGGATTAGAAGATAAAAACATCTTTTTATTAAAAGACGACATTATCCTTACTGTGCTAAACGAAAAAAAGGAGCTAAAATTATGCTCCTTTAAAATTTATTTTTCGTTTCGTATAATTATACCTTAAACATCCAGTTGTGGGTATCGGGCTGTAAGCCATACCTTATCGCATCTATCTTTTGCTTTACTTCAGGAGCAGTCTTCCAGCCAGTGGTGTCAAAATTCATTTCGTAATCTTTGTACTTCAGTTCTTTAATCAAAGCAATAGTAGCAGCTGTCCCAGTGCCAAAAATTTCTTTTAGGTCGCCGGATTTGTATGCTCCCATAATTTCATCAATGCTTAAAGGCCTTTCTTCTACCGTAAAATCCATTTCCCTTAATACGGTAATTACAGTATCTCTTGTCACACCGGCCAGTATGGTACCTTCCTCCAAACCGGGAGTAATAATGGTATTACCAATAATAAAAAACACATTCATTACACCACATTCCTGTACATACTTATGTTCAAAAGCATCCATCCATAATACCTGGTCGTATCCATTTTTTTGTGCTACTGCAGAAGGATGTAATGCTGCTCCATAGTTGCCGGCAGCTTTTGCAAAACCAACTCCACCAGGCACAGCCCTTGCATATTTTTCTTCTACATAAATACGCATGGGAGCTGCATAATACGGGCCTGTAGGGCTTAGTATGATGATGAATTTATATTTCCCACTTGGCCTTACACCAATCGCTTCATCATTGCTGATCATAAATGGCCTGATGTAGAGTGAATGATTTTCCTGGCCCGGTATCCAATCTTTATCAATATCAATCAGCTTACGCAGGCCTTCTATAAAAATACTTTCCGGCACTTTCGGCATTTCCATCCTTTCGGCTGATGTATTGAAGCGCCTGAAATTATCGTAGGGTCTGAAAATACTTACTGCTCCATCTGGGCTTTTGTATGCTTTGATCCCTTCAAAAATTGCCTGGCCATAATGCAACACTGATAAGGACGGATCAAGCATCAGGGGCTGATACGGCATTATCTCAGGAGTCTGCCATTGTCCATTTTCATAATCTGCCACCAGCATATGATCAGTAAAATATTTTCCAAAAGGAACATTTTCCAGGGTGATTCCTTCCAGCTTACTTTTTTCAACCAATGTTATTTTAATATCTTTTGTCGTGTCCATTATCCTTAATTTTACGGCAAAGAAACAAAAAAAATTACGGAGTAAAGTGGCCTTACATGAGTTTAGATAATATTCAGCTGCAACCCTTCCTGATACAGGGTCTATTTAATCACTCCCTTGTGGAGTTAAAAAGCAAGCAACCTGTCGTTACTGCTGCCAATGCTGTTTCATCACTAACTGTTTTGGGTAAAAATTTAAAACGGATAGTGCTGGTGGTAAATAACAGTGATGTTGCTTTTTTAGAACATGATGAATTGAATTTTTTATTGGGTATCCTTTCTGCCTGTAGGCTTACTATGGATGATGTGTGCATTTTAAATATCGCAAAAAATACGGGTGCCAATTACAGTAATATTTCTGCTGAACTCGGTGCAGAAAAAGTTTTTTTATTTGGCACCAATCCGGCCAGCCTCAAACTGCCGTTATCTTTTCCTGATTATCAAATACAGCAATACAACAACCAGGTTTATCTTTCAGCCCTGGCTTTATCAGCCCTTCAGCAAGACAAAGCAGAAAAAACAAAATTGTGGAATTGCCTGAAACAAATTTTTTCTATTTAATGTATGATCAACAAATTGATATTTGCTACTAACAACCCAAACAAAGTAGCAGAAATAAAAAAGGTACTGGGCAATTCATTTGAAGTAATTTCTTTAAAAGATGCCGGCATTGATATTGACATTCCCGAGCCTTACGAAACACTGGAAGAAAATGCTGCCACCAAATCAAATACCATTTTTACACTTACCGGCAACGACTGTTTTAGTGAAGATACCGGCTTGTTTGTTGATGCACTCAATGGAGAGCCGGGAGTAAAAAGCGCCAGGTATGCAGGCGAACCGGCATCTAATAAAGAAAATATTGATAAACTGCTTTTTAAAATGGATAAAAATGAAAACAGGAAAGCTAAGTTCCGTACTGTTATTTCATTGATCGCAAATGGGAATGAGTTTCAATTTGAAGGAATATGTGAAGGCCGTATTTTACCAGAGCCTGTTGGCGAAAAAGGATTTGGCTACGATGCAGTGTTTATGCCGGATGGCAGCGAAAAAAGTTTTGCCCAAATGGAAATGGAAGAAAAAAATATTTACAGTCACCGCAAAAAAGCAGTGGCCAAACTGGTAAAATTTCTTTCTGAAAAATAAATCAGTATATCAATGGTCTTCTATTTAACAGGTAAACTAAACTCCTAAACCTCCTAAACCAAAAGCCTTTAGAATTAATAACCTCCGCTAATTATTAAACGATTAACATGTCCCGGATAAAAATTGAAATGCCTGAAATAAAACTTACAGCAATAAAAATTCCTGTAAGAATATCTGATATCAACTACGGCAATCATGTAGGCAATGATGCTTTTGTTTTCATCCTTCATGAAGCCAGGATACAATGGCTCCAACAACATAATTATCAGAATTAAATGCCGGCGGTGCCGGATTGATAATGGGCGACCTGGCTGTTGAATTTAAAAATGAATCTTTTTATAGAGATATTATTAAGGTGAAAATATTTGCCGGGGAAATTTCAAGAGTAAGCTTTGAATTATTTTACCAGTTGTCTACAGAAAGAAATGACAAACAAATTTTGCTGGCCAATGCAAAAACCGGAATGATATTTTACAGCTATGAAATAAAAAAGTCAGTATCGATTACTGATGAAATGAAAATTATATTAACAGGCCAATAGTTAATCACTGTTCCAAATACGCCAGCTTTCTTCTGCCTGTATCAGCAGCATGTCGTAACCATTTTCAATAAAAGCGCCTCTTCTTTCCCCTTCCTCCAAGAACATTGTTTTGGCAGGTTTATAAACCAAGTCGTAGAGATAATGTGTTGGCGTTACAAATTGATAAGGTATGGCCGGCGCCTCACTTTCATTGGGATGCATCCCTACCGGAGAACAATTGATAATGATGCTGTATTCATTCATTTTATTTTCATCAATAGCTGCATAATTAATATGCCCGGGTATTGAATTTTCATTTCTTGTTACTATCAAAAAATGAATTGCCAATTTTGTCAACACATACTGCACCGCTTTTGAAGCGCCGCCAGTTCCCAGCACCAATGCTTTTGTATGATGCGGTTGAAGCAGCTTTGCAAATGATTTTTCAAAACCGGTGATGTCGGTATTGTAAGCCTTTAATTTCCCGTTGTCAATTTTTATACTGTTGGCAGCGCCAATAGATTTTACTTCTGCAGAAAGTTCATCAACATAAGCCAGCACTTTTTCTTTATAAGGAATCGTTACACTCAATCCCTTCAGGCCTGGATTGTCTTCTAATAAAGCAGGAAAAGCTTCGATAGAATTAATTGGGAAAGATTCAAACCTGCAATCTATAATACCTTCCTTCTCAAATTTTTCAGTAAAATATTGTTTTGAAAAAGAATGCCCCAGCGGATAACCTATTAATCCAAATACTTTCATACAAGTGAATAAAGAAAAATGAAAAGATCAATTGTTGTTTTTATCAAGATAGAGATCAAAGGTATCACCCCGTAAGCCGATACGCATTGTTTCCAATGCAATCATTTCGGATGGTGCAATATTACCCAAGTTAACATTACAGCCAATCAATTCTAAAAAGTAAAGCTGCTGGGCTTTTTGAGGAGCTTCCCATAAAATTTTGTCTTCTGGTATTTGGGTTAAAATTTCCTGCACCAACCCTTCCCTAACTTCACCGGTACCACGATAAATACCAACATTACCAGATTCCCTTGCTTCTGCAATTACATAAGTAGAGCCAGCTTCTAACTCTGCTTTCATCAATTCAATCCATTTGTAGGGTGGTATAATGTGTGCAGCATCTTTGCTGCCTACTTCACTCAGTACAATACCATGCTTAGTAAGCTTTTCAATGTAGCCGCATTTTTCTGCATGGGGAATGTTGATAGATCCATCACTAACCTCCATGTACTGAATACCAAATTCCTTGCAAACATTGATATAATCTTCAAACTGGTTGCGGATCAAAAATGCTTCGAACAAAGTGCCTCCAAAATATACGGGAATATCATAGGACTGATATACAGCCAGCTTTTCCTTAAGGTTAGGTGTCACGAAAGCTGTTCCAAAACCCAGCTTTACAATATCCACATGCGGATGAGCTATGCTCATAAAATTCTTTGCTTCTTCTATGCTTAAGCCTTTATCCATCACCATGGTAATGCCATGGGCACGGGGTTTTGCTACTCTTTCTGGTATCTGGGTAAGATGAAAATTCATGCCTGCAGTTTTTTGATTGGCGCAAAGATAATTATTGAAGATGAATTGGAGCGATTGAAAACTGTTTACTGCAGACTACAATGAATTGAATAATCCGTATCAACTTTAAATCAACCTTAGATTAAATAGATTTATTTCTCTTGAACCTTGCAATAACATCTACGATCAGTTGATTTTGCAAAATGGAAGGGTTTAGATCAACCAGCTTTTTTATCAGCCGGGGATTTTTTACCATGCCTATTTCTAATTGTATAACCGCTTCTTTTGATTTTCCCAAGGCGAGTAAAAAGGCAGATTTGTATAAAAAAAATATCGGTTTATTGTTGGTTAGTTCCAATGCATGATCCACATATTCGGCTCCTTCTTCAAAACAGTTTGTTTTGTAAAGGCATTTCAATAATTCTAACCAGCCGTTACTGTTTTTTGGTTTTGTTCTCACTACATTACCAAAATACTGAACAGCCAATTCTATCTTCCCCATCTCCATATAACATTGCCCCATTGCCAGATTATATTCCGGCTGCGACTTGTAAGTACGCATGGCAATTTCAAGATTTTTAACAGCGCTGTCCCACACACCTTCGTTCATATAAGTAGTTGCTATTTTGTAAAACAACTGGCTGTTATTCTGGTTCAAATGGGTGGCTTTCCGGTAGTGAAACCTTGCCTGGGCATAGTTTTGCAGCTTATCATAACAATGGCCAATAGCTTCATAAATAACATCCTCCGGCCTTGCCAACTCCAATACTTTTTGCAATACCTCAATCGCTTCTTTATACCGGCGTAATCTTAAATAAGCATCGCCAAGATTACGCCAGGCATAATCAAATTTATCATCTATTGCCACAGCATACAGGTAAGCATCTATTGCTTTTTCGTACAATTTAATACCCTGGTATGCAGCAGCCAGGTTAAACCAAACCAGTTCATTAAATGGGTTGTCTTCTATAATTTTCTGGTGAAGCCTTATGCCCTCTTCATTACGTCCTGTAAAATCTGTCCAAAAACATATTTTGTATAATGCCTCTTCATTATTTTGATCCAGCTCAAGTATCATTTTCAGGCAATCAAATACTTTGTCAAAATTTTCATAATCATCATATACATCTGCCAGCTCAAATAGTAATTCTATTTTTTCATCACCTTCAAAATAATCCAGGGCAGCTTCCAGCACTGCGGCTGCTTTTTCCTGCTTATCTAAAGCCAGGTATGCATCTGTTTTAAGTATGTATAAATTGATATCGCTGGTGTCTAATATTTCTGCCTGGTGGAGATTATGCAGTGCTTCCTTATATCGCTTGGAGGCAATCAGCAGATCAGCCCGCTTTAGCAATAATGCAGATGAATACGGATATTGCTCAATGGCATACTCAGTTGCTTCGAGGGCTTTTACCAGCTCCTCCTGCTCGTCAAAATAGTCGATGATTGTTTCGAAAGCTTCTTCTTCGATAAAAGAATGACTCCTGCCAGCTTTCAGATTGTCGAACTGATGTAATAACTCTTTTAATTCTTCCCGGTTTTGCCTGTAAGGATTATTGCTCATAGTCTTGAAGGTTATCGTAAGTTAAGGTAATTTTGATTAATCGCACATTCACTGTAACTTTTTTATCTATAAACCGTTAATTATTTGTAAATAAATACATGAGCGGTTGTTCTTTTAACAAAGTTTTATTTATTTTTATCTAAAGTTTCTGCAAATGAAAAAACACATCAAAAAAATAGTAATTCTTGTAATGCTTATCAGCGTTGCAGGTGTTACTTTCGCTGACAGGGGTGCAGGTAAAAAAAGCAAGGTGAAAACTGTTTTAAATATTAATACAGGTGCCAACTTTAAAAATTCGATACTTACCAATATTAAGCTTGGCTTGAGATATAAAGGCAGTTTACTTACTACCTCCAGGCAAACTAATACCAATACGATTGTAAACAGTTCCTTGATGACCTATCAAAAAGGAAATACCACATATATTATCCCTTACAAAAATAAAATAGCTGTTGCTGATATGAAGCAAGGTTATGGAGGTGTAAAACTTATCATCAGGAGTCACAAATAAAATAATTACGTTTTTATTACACAAAAGCCCTTAACAATGTTAAGGGCTTTCTATTTCGGTAATAATATTTTTTTATCAATCTTTTTTTCCACGCTTACTTTCATCATAGGTCATTACCCTGTAGCCTGATTTAGGAGTTTCGAATTTAGCAGCCGACACTGCATTGAAATCAATTTTAGCAATGGTATAAATAAATTTCATGCCGCTATACTCAAACTCATATTGAACAGGCAAGCCAGGCAAACTTTTAAATGAAGGGTCGTACTCTTTATTTAAGACAGTTAAATCTTTTGCATAGAAAACTGTAAGTAAGGATCCGTCATTTAATTTTGCAGTTGCTTTACTGCACTGGTACCCTGATATTTCTTTTGTTTCATTTGCAGTAATAAAAATAATTCCATCAGTTTTTTTATTCTTTGATATCCAGTTTTCTTTTGTAAGCGTAACCATTAGTTTTTGGCCACTGTATTCTTTTAAAATTATTGCTGTGCCTGCTTTAGTATCATGAATGGTTTTTTCATTTCCGAGGCTGCTCACCATATCTGTACGGCTCATTGCACCCTTTAAATATACTTTTACTGTAGCGCCATTCAGTGAATTTACCAGCGGCTCTTTTGTAGCAGACTGCATACTGATATTATAGGTAATGGTTCCTTCAGAAATTGTTTTTTGGGCAAATGATAAATTACTTATCATTTGTAAAATTAGCATCGTACCCAATGTTGCTTTTTTCATCTGTTGTTCTTTTTTACTGAAGATAATAAAAACACATGCCAAACTCAGTGAATACCTGGAACCTTCTACCACACACACTCAAATAACTTTTCTCTTGCAGTTACTTTAACTAAACCTTTACTTATTTGTGCCTTGCTTTTTTTGATCCTGTACTTTTTTACTTGCTTCCTGCATTGCCTGAATTCTTTCCTGTAGTTTACTTTGCTTCACTGGCTTTTTCCTATTTTCGTCTATCTGTGCCAGTATCTTTTCATGATTGATAATGTACTTCTGAATAACAATTTGCAGGATGAGTGTAATGGTGTTAGAGATGGTATAATACCATGTTAAAGCGGCTGGCAATCCATTAAAAACACCAAGCAATAAAACTGGAAAAATGTAAGGCATGTATTTCATTACAGGATTTGAATTATCCTGCATGTTACTCATGCTGTATATAGAAATTAATAAGCTGGTGATGGTTGCTGTTAGTGTAAAGAGGCTTACATGATCGCCATAAAAAGGAATACTAAATGGCAAATTATAAATTGAATCATAAGCTGCCAGATCTTTGGCCCACAAAAAACTTTGCCCACGCAAAGAAACATTACTTTGGAAGAAATAATACAGCGACATGAAAATCGGTATCTGAAGCAATGCCGGCAGGCAACCACCTAAAGGGCTTACGCCTGCAGTCTTCCACAGTTTCATTTGTTCCATACTAAATGCCTGCTGATCCAATGTACCCGTCTTATCTGTAAACTTTGCTTTTAATGCATCCACTTCCGGCTTTAGTACTTTCATTTTAGCACCACTCAAATAACTTTTGTACAAAATGGGGGAAGTAAGCAGGCGGATAAACAGGGTAAGCAGTAAAATCACAATACCCATGCTGGTTACATGTTCTCTCAAAAAATCAAAAACAGGCAGCAGGAAATGGCGGTTAATGTATTTTACAAATGCAAAAACACCGCTTCCATAAGGAACAATATTTTCAAATTGATTATCATATTTTTTCAAAATATTATAATCACTTGGCCCGTAGTAAAGTTGTAATGGAATTTCAGCTTTGTTATTTGCTACTGTAACATTGATATTGAAATTAGCTGTTGTTTGTGCAATCAGGTGTGTTGCAGTATCGGGTACAGTCCACAATACATCTCCTGATTGAAATTTATTTTTATTGATAAGTGCAGATAAAAAAAACTGTTGCTTTACTGCAAACCAACTTACCGGCTTATCCAGCTTAATATCATTTCCTGTGTTGCCCAGCATTTCAAAATCATATTTACCATCTTTTAAATAGCAGAAATGTGTTTGCTGCTTTTCAAATTGCATATTTTTTTCAATACGAGGAGCCTGGGTTTGCCAAAGTAAATTCAATGCATTTTGTTTCAGCAACTGATCTGCCCCATTTAGTGTAACAGAAAAATCAAGTAAATAACTTTCCGGATAAATGGTGTATTGATGAACGACCTCTTTGCCGGTGCTGTCTTTTAAACTAAACCTGATCGTTTCACTTTTATCCTGGTTGGTAATTTTTGCTGCTGTTGCAAAAGTTAAATCGGCAGTTTGTGCAGCACTGTTATTACCCGAACTAATTTTATAAGAAATTTTGTTGAATGTTCCCGTCTGCAACAGCACAGGCTTGCCATCGTAGGTTTGGTATTTTTTTAATTCAACTGATTTTGGCTGACCACCTTTGTTGGTAAAAGTAACTTTCAGTAAATTATTTTCTAATGAAACCAATTCTTCGGGGTGATTAAGGCTGTCCTTAAAGCCGCCAGCAGCCTGTGTTATACTGGCTATAGCGGCATTTGTGGAGTCTTTTGCAAATGCAACGCTGTCAACCCTGGGCTTTAGTTTAGCAAGAGAATCTGCAATCCTTTTTTGGTCTGCCTGCAATGCCTGGCTTCCTTTGCTGTTAAAGTAAAACATCCCCATCATTAACAATCCAATCAACACAAAACCAATCACTGTATTTCTATCCATTCTCATAATATAATTTTAAGTGGGCAAAGGTAATTAAACTTTGCAGTTATAGTTTGCCGCTTGTATTAATAAAAATGCCCCGTGTTAACGGGGCAGTATAAATAGTTTTCTATTCAATTTATTTTTTTGCAGCAGGTGCAGCAGCTTTTGCAGCAGCAGGTGCAGCAGCAGCTTTAGGGGCGGCGGCTTTAGGAACAGCAGCTTCTTCCTGTTTCAATTGACGTGTCATGGTAACAGATGCAATTGGAATACGGGGAGAGTTCATTATCTCCATGTTTTCAGCTTTTACATCCTGTACCCTGATATTTTCATTCAGCTCAAGTTTGGTAAGATCCAGCTCAATATTTTCACGTAAAAATTTAGGCAGGGCTTTTATTTTCAGGCTTTTGATTTTAGTTACCAGTTTACCACCGGCTTTTACACCTGCAGGCGTACCTACAAATTTAATTGGCAGGGTAACAGTTACTTTTTTATCTTCCACCAGTTCCAGAAAATCTACGTGGATCAACCTGTCACTTACTTTGTCAAATTGCAGGTCTTTCAATACGCATTTATAAGTTTGGCCATCTACCAGTGCTTCTACCACCATAAAATCGGGAGTATAAACGATGTTTTTAAAAGCTGTTGCCAGTGCAGCAAAATTGATTTCTTTAGCACCTCCGTAAATTACAGCTGGCACTTTTTCCTCAAGGCGAAGTTGGCGGGTGGCTGTTTTGCCAAATTCGGTCCTGATTTGTCCTTCGAGTGTAATTGATTTCATTATTAATTTTTTTGAGGGGCGAAGGTAGGGTATAAATACGAATTTTAATGTACGAATTTTGAATTTTAGCCACATTTGTAATAAAGAACAACGTTATTATTTCTTATTCTGCATCCGGCTCCTTAAAAACAAACTGTTGATACTCCTGTTCTCCAGGGCATTGCGTATGGCAATGGCAAAAAGTTCGGCGGTTGAAACCACTCTTATTTTACTGCATAATGGCTTCACCGGAATGGTATCACACACCACCAATTCTTCCAACACACTGTTTTGGATATTCTCGTAAGCATTGCCGCTTAATACCGGGTGTGTACAAAATGCCCTTACACTTCTGGCACCTTTCTCTTTAATTAATCCTGCACTTTTAGCCAATGTTCCTCCGGTATCGCAAATATCATCTATCAAAACAACATCCCTATCTGCCACATCGCCGATGAGTACCATGCTGGCAATTTCATTGGCTCTTTTGCGGTGCTTATCACATATCACCATTTCACATTCAAAATAAGTAGCCACTTCCCTGATACGGTTGGCACTGCCCACATCCGGAGCAGCGAAAGTTAGGTTCTCTAAATCCAGGCTTTCTATATAAGGAATAAAAATAGCAGATGAGTCAAGATGATCAACCGGAATATCAAAATATCCCTGTATTTGTGGTGCATGCAAATCCATCGTTACTACCCTGTCTGCCCCTGCGGCTGTAAGCATATTGGCAACCAGCTTTGACCCAATAGCCACCCTTGGCCTGTCTTTCCTGTCCTGCCTGGCATAGCCGTAATAAGGAATAACAGCAATCACTTTATAAGCTGAAGCTCTTTTTGCCGCATCAATCATCAACAGCAATTCCATTAAATTATCCGTAGGTGCAAAGGTACTTTGAATTAAAAAAACAAACTGCCCACGGATACTTTCCTGGAACTCCACTCCTATTTCGCCATCACTAAAACGCTGGATATTTACTTTCCCCAAAGGTTCGCCAAATTTTTTTGCGATGGCTTCGGCAAGATATTGAGAACCGGTACCTGAAAAGAGTTTTGCATTATGAGACATTGTCATGCTAAAAAAATAGTAAGTGAAAAAATGTATATTGCTACAAAACTATCATTTAAAAATTGATGTTTAAATTTATAAGATGGAAAATTTCAACAAACCTTCCACGTCTATCAAAAACTGGGCAGTGGATGACCGTCCTAGAGAAAAATTATTGACCAAAGGAGCCCATGTATTGAGCGACTCAGAATTGCTGGCCATTTTAATCAGCAATGGTTATAAAGAAAAATCGGCGGTGGAACTGGCAAAGGAAATATTAAAACTGGGAAATAATAACCTGAATGAACTGGGCAAATTGTCGCTTACTTCATTTCAAAAAATAAAAGGTATTGGAGAAGCAAAAGCCATTACCATTGCGGCAGCACTGGAACTGGGCCGGAGAAGACATGCAGCCACCCACCTGGAAAAATCAGTAATAAGAACCAGCAATGACATTGCCCAATATGTGAGAGCGATGATAAAAGATTTTGGTTATGAAGTTTTTGGTGTACTATTTTTAAACCAATCAAACAAAGTAAACCATTTTGAAATCATTAGTAAAGGTGGTATTACAGGCACTATTGCCGACCCCAGAATAATATTAAAGAAAGCACTGGATGTAGAAGCCACCTCCATTATATTATGCCACAACCATCCCTCAGGAAGCCTTAAGCCCAGCCGTTCTGATGAAGAGCTGACTGCTAAAATAAAAACAGCAGCCAGCTATTTTGATATTAAAGTAATGGATCACCTGATAGTAAGTGAACAGGGTTATTACAGTTTTTCTGATGAGGGATTAATTTAATTGATAACGGATAATTGATAAATTGCTAATACCATAAAATCGCAAGCGTGTTACTGATATGCAGACAGCTAATTATCAATTTTCAATTAAAAAATATCAAATTTTCTACGCCTGTGCTGTTGGTCCGCCAAAAGTAAAAGGTAACTCTACCTGTTCCATATCCTGTATAGTACCATTGGCTGCTTCAAACTTTTTTACATTCTCTATCATTGCCTTCATAAACCGCTTGGCATGAAAAGGGGTAAGTATGATACGGCTTTTAACTTTGCTCTTGGGTGTACCCGGCATTACATTTACAAAATCAATTACAAACTCAGCATGGCTGTGGGTAATGATGGCCAGGTTGGCATATTCACCTTCTGATACTTCTTCTGAAATTTCAATGTTTAGTTGATTGGGTTGTTCTAATTGATTTGCCATTTTTATATTTTAGTATTACAAAGATAAAAACAAAGGGCTTCCAAATGGAAGCCCTTTTATAAAATAATAATCTGATTAATTTTATCTTGGTCTCAAATAAACTAAAGTATCATTCATAGCCCTGCTTGTTGGACCACCACTCCAGGTACAGTAAGCATAAAATGTTTTAGCTGCAGGGTCATAACGTGAATTCATACCGGCAATTTCTTTTAGGCCAGCAGGAAAAGCACCTCCGTCTGAAGTGATGGTTAATGAATTATCAGCATTTATGGTATAAGTTGGATTAGAAACCGAAGCAGCGATACCGCCAGTAGCCTGGTTAGCCCATCCGTGACTTGTGGTATAACGCACTGAATTGGCTCCAGTTGTTGCCAAACTGATTTCTTTGGGACCTACCCATCCTGAATTGGTTGGATCTATCGGCGGAAGATTACGAAGGATATAGCCTGTTAACCTGTAAACCCCATCCCACCTGTTTTTAAGTCCAAGCTGAACAACGATTGAATGTTCCAAACCTGCAATTTTTCCATCGGCATCAACAGCACTAATTGTAAATCCAAGTGCATATTTTTTACTTAGGTCTTGCGCCAAAATATTGGTAATAGATATTTTAATTGTTTGGGCAAACTGGCCTGGTTTCATATTTACCTGGTAGTCGGTTCCTATTAATGGCGTGGTTGCATCTGATGTAAAAGCACCATCAGGCAATGGAGTTAAAGTGGGGTCATACGCAGTAACAAGGCCTGGATCATTTTTTACAACAATGTTCATGCTCCTGTTCAATTCAGTATTGTTTGGTACATCTCTCCTAATATCCACCAGTTCAAACACTTGTGGAGTGGACACCAAATCAATATTTACTAATTTGAACCCTGAATAATATCCACTGGCCGTATCAGCTAATCCGTCTATAAATTTTACAACGGTTATACCTGCATCTGCCAAAGGCTCCGGAGCGGCTGCCTTTTTGCAGGCATTAAATACCAGTAGAGAAGCACCAATAAAAAGTGAACTTTTGAATTTAGTTGCGATTTGCATATTTTGTTTATTAAAAGGTCTTAAAAATTATTTTATGATTATTGATCCCACCACACTTTGGCATCCTGGCTGTCGCCACCCGTCATACGGGATGCTGCATCCAATACATTAGTCCTGTTGGTGCTGTAATCATTTACTCCGTACACAAACCTCCGTGGAATTTGGCCACCAGAATTTGATGCATCGGCGGCAGGTGTTAATGCAGGAATGCCTGTCCTTCTCCATTCACACCATCCCTGTAATCCATCAGGATAAAGAGCGATGTAGCGTTGTAAAGCAATTTTATTAATATTTTCAGGCGCTGTAGTGCCGTAAAATACATCGACAGTATTGATGTAGGCTGCTGCATCGGTAGCAGCTAAACCCCATTGTGTAAAAGATGCTGTAATGGCTTTGTCATATAATTGACGGGCTGTAAGTGTTTCATTAGTGGCTGTAGTCCATCCTCTTTCTCTTGCTTCGGCTCTTGCAAACAAAACTGCGGCGGCATGCACAATATCCACCCTTCCTGAAGAAGTACGCAGGCCGGCATTTAAAACCCTTGACCATTGATCAGCTGAAAATACAGGTCCCCACACATTGTTCATGTAATCCCTGTTTCTTCCATAAGGCACACCTATCTGAGATGAACCATAAATATTATTCAATTGCCTTTTATCATTCAGCGCTGTTAAACGGCTTACAAAAACATCCGCTTGGCCCACATCTTTACGTCCATCGTATAAAGTGTACCATGGGTTATTATAAGATCCCCCAGGATATTTAACGGAAAAATTATCGTCATTTGTTTCAATAGAACCACCAGCTGCAGACAATGCTGAATTGAATTCATTGGAAGCTAATTCCCCTGCGTTGGGATAACGCTTACTCATCCGTAAAGCCACAAGTATTCTTAAAGAATTAGATAATTTTTTCCAGCTGGCTACAGCACCACCAAACACAACATCTCCTTTTACTGTGTTACCACCATCAAATTGAGCGTTTGCTTCTTTCAATTCATTCAATATCCCTTTGTAGATATCCTCTTGCTTATCATACACCGGAAATTGAAGTGTGCCACCACTTAATGCCTGTGAATAGGGGGCATCACCCCAAGCATCTGTGATTGTCCAAAAGTAATACGATTTTAAAATCCTTGCGATGGCTATCTGGTTATTGAGAGACCCATTTGCAGCGGCGGCACCCGAAGTCAAAGGATTGGTAGCTGTGTTTATGATGTTTTGGCAGTCGTACATGGCACCAGCATAAAGGCCATCAAAATCAAACTGGGGCAATGTATATACAGATATGCCAGGATATTGAGTTTCACCAAAATATTGGCAAAAATAACCTGGGTTTTGCTGTGTTGCCCTATTGGAAATATTTGCCAATACGTTGGTAAGCAGTGCAGCAGTATTGGGAGTAGTAGTCCTGTTAGGGTCAACGTTAGTATCTCCAAAGTCTTTTATTTTTTCACAACTTGTAAAAACTGTTGCCATCAATACAGCTACAAGAGATAGTTTTTTGAATAATTTCATTTTATGATTACTTTTTAAATTAATAAATTAAAACCCAAGTTTCAGGTTAACCCCAACTGATCTCGTTCCGGGCAACTGCCCATCTTCACCAAACACACTTCCGATTTCAGCAGGATCAAAATCTTTTGTTTTAGCATAAATCAACCAAGGGTTTCTTGCTACGATTGAGAAAGTAGCACTTTGCAAAAACTTACCCACTTTCAATTTATTTACCGGTATCCTGTAACCAAAACTCAATTCCCTCACTTTTACAAAAGTCAAATCATATATGTAATCATTGAAAATATTATTTTCAACAAGGCCATGGAAATAAGATTGAGCTTCAACATAGAAACTAACAGGCTTACCCGTAGCATCTACGCCAACTGTTTTTACACCGCCGCCATCAATCACAGCATTCCTGATAGGAACACCTTTATCATTCAACACTGCCGTCCGGGCAAGCAATCCTGAATAAGAACCCCACATATCAGATAAGGAGAAAAATTTACCTCCCACCTGGTAATCGACATTTACATTTATCAGGAAATTTTTAAAGATGGTAAAAGTATTTTGAACCCCACCTGTGTATTCCGGCAGAACAGAGCCATAAAAAACTAAATCCTGGTCCTTGATATACTGGCCATAATTGGCTGAAGTAGGATCGGTTTCAATAACCTTTTGCCCATTCAGGATTTTAGCCCCTCCACCATACATCATACCCCATTGTTTGCCTACGGCATTTACAGTGATTGGAGGTGTAATGCCATTAAAAGAAGCACCACTGGAAACAGCTAGTTGATCAACCCCTGGTGCAATTGCAGTTACAGTATTTTCTAATTGCTTACTAAAATTTGCATTAAACTCCCAGCTAAGATTTTTTGAAATAATTGGTTTGATATTTAACTGGATATCGATACCTCTGCGTTTTGTACTTCCTACGTTAGCAAGTAAATTGGTAACACCTGTAGCACCAGATACCTGTGCACTGATTGGTGCTTTTGTATCCTTTGAATCATAATAAGTAGCACTGATGCCAATCCTATTTTTGATAAACCTTAATTCAATTCCCAGTTCAGTTGTGCTTGCGGTAGCACCCCTTAAGTTTTTATCAGGAAACGTATTTGGCGTTCCCATTACACCATTACCATTCCATGACTGTGTTGCAAGGGCATAACTTACTGACAACTGGTATGGATCAATTAACCTGGTTACAGTACCATAAGAAGCTCTTAATTTACCAAAACTTAACCAAGGCAATTGTTCTTTAACTAAATCGCTAAAAACAAAACTGGTTCCAAATGACTTGGTAAAAAGACCTTGCCCTGCCGGTAAAACAGAAGCCCAATCACCTCTTACAACAAATTCCGCAAACAACATATTTTTCCAGCCTATATCACCCCTGGCAAAAACAGCTCTTCTTTTTTGATTTGATCTGTTATTGGCATAATCAATGGGGTCTTTAGAGTTTGAAAGTGCAAACAAACCTGGAACATTAAAACCACTTCTTGTACCTGCAGTAATAGTCTTGCTGGAGAGTTTAACAATTTCAAGGCCAGCATTTGTATTGATCTGGAAGTCTTTTATTTTTTTCTTGAAGCTACCCACTATTTCGTAAGTATTCCTGTTGCTGTATGTTTGCTGAGTACCATAATATGCTTTTCCATTATTGGCAGCAGCATTGCTGTAAGAATTATTGATAGATGCCTGACCTGCACTATACTGAAGAATATCTTTTATAAATATTTCTTCATTTGTAGTCAGTTGCTGCTTTCTGTAAGTACCACGGATTGAGAAGTCGTTATTAATTTTATAAGTAAGCGACACATCTCCAAATAACCTGTCTCTTTGGTTATTTACTGCAATGTTATTATAGTAAGCATAAGGATTGTACCAAAAGTTGCCACGATAAAAAGCATTTGGATTAGCAGCATCAAAACCTCCATCAGGATTACTGTGGTTCCAGCTTGCGAGGGTACCATCTGGTGTGGTTAAAGTTTGCAGCTCTCTTAATATGTCCATATCCAAATCACGGTGAAACCAGGAATTGAAATTACCGGTTGAATTATTAGAGTATCCGTTATCGTTTTCTGCATTCGATTTTTGAGTGAGGTAAGTGATATTAGAACTCAATACCAAATGGGTATTCAAATCGAATGAAGTATTCAGATTAAGGTTATTCTTTTTTAGAAAAGATGTTGGTATCAAC
>JANLQY010000036.1:0-2383 GCA_031368105.1 Chitinophagaceae bacterium | reverse complement strand
CGGCACAGTACATTTCTGTACAAAAGTATATTTAAAACAAATATGGATAACGGCTGTTTTAATTAAATATTGGATATTGACCAAACTGCTTTGACACGATTGTTCTAAAACCGGTAATATTATTTTGCGATTAATACCTGGCGCCTGTTTTTTAAAGAATCAGCATTCAGGTAATAGAATAGCAGTGCATAAAAAGCAACACTCATTTTATCAACAAATACTATTTTCGGGCATGGATAAAATTATATTGATAACAGGAGCCACCTCCGGCATCGGGGAAGCCTGTGCCAAAAAATTTGCCACTGCAGGATACCACCTGATCATCACCGGCAGAAGAAGTAAACGGTTATTGAACCTGAAAGCAGCAATAGAAAAAGATCATGCGGTAAAAGTATTGCCACTGGTTTTTGATGTGCAGGACAGAGCAGCTGTAGCAGAAATACTAGGCAACCTGCCCGATGAATGGAAGCAAATAGATATACTCATCAACAATGCCGGGCTGGCTGCCGGCAGAGATTCATTTGAAAATGCCAGTATGGATGATTGGGAAGCCATGCTGGATACCAATGTGCATGGCCTGCTGTATGTAAGCAAAGCCATCGTGCCGTATATGATTGCCCGTAAAAGTGGACACATTATCAACATGGGATCGATTGCCGGCAAAGAAGTGTACGAAAAAGGCAATGTGTACTGTGCCAGTAAATTTGCTGTGGATGCCATCAGCAAAGCCATGCGGATAGACCTGCTGCAACACCATATTAAAGTGACCAATATCAATCCCGGTGCCGTGGAAACGGAGTTTGCACTGGTTCGCTTTAAAGGCGATGCAGCGCAGGCGGCGGCTACTTATAAAGGCATGAAGCCGCTTACTGCCGAAGATATTGCTGATACTATTTTTTATTGTACCCAACTGCCTGCACATGTTTGTATCAACGACCTGGTAATTACCTGCACCCAACAGGCAGGCACTTACTATTTTTATAAAGAAAATTGAGGTAATGCTGATGCGTAAGCAGGATAATCATTGGGACATTTCCGGATAACCGGCAGCAATATTTCATAACAGCTTTATTGATCTGCCCACTTGCCCGTTCGCCAAAGCAGGCTTATACCGCAGAGCAGTCGATACTATTTTGAACGCACAGTAAATATTTACCAACAACTCAAATAACACTTAAAATAATAAACCATTTTATACGTTTATCATACCTGTGTCCGTAGTACAATAAAGGCTTTGCTGCATTTGTTAAATGACACCGTAACCGCAGAAAAAAACTTACATTGTATTACGATCCGGAAAATAATTTTTACAAATGAAAAATTTCATTTTTTTATCAGTCCTGTTTTTTTTGTGTTCCTTTTCAGCAACAGCCCAAAACGATATCATCCGCCGGGCAGCCTGCTCCGATGAAAGCATCATGAAACAGGCCGACAGCGTAAAAAAACAATTTATACAGCAAGGCTTTGTAGTGGTCAAAGAAGCATCGATGGCAATGGAAAGCGAATATGAAATGGCGATACTGGTTCCGTTAACAGAGGGCAGCCTCTATCATTTTATTTTTATCGGCGATGCCAGTTCAAAACTTTATGAAGTAAGAATGTACGACACAGATGAAAAGCAGGTGATCTATCAAAAAAAGATGTGGGGCGATGTAGATGGCAATGTGATCAACTTTCCTTACATACCAAAATTTTCAGAGTTCTATAATATCCGCCCGGTGCAGGTAAATAAGAAAAAGAAAAACCTTTGCGGCTATGTGATGCTGCTGAAAAAAGTAAGGTAACGGATAACTGCTGCATGATTCCCTCACACAATAATCTCCACGCTACTCCGACTAACATAATAATGCGGCCTTGCTTTCTGTATTTTATTTGCGCTATTACTGAATAGCAGAATTTTTTTTCATGAGTAATTCAAAAAGAAAGATTTTGAAAAGTTGTTGACTATATTTTGTAGCGTACATTAGCGTAAATACACAAGTTGGCTGCAAGTGTAAACAGACCCTACTAAAGTTCAAGTAAACCTTAACAAGATGGCAAATAAAATAATATTGATAGCCTGTGTTTCTAAAAAAGGCAACAAAAAAGCAATGGCGAAAGATTTATACATAAGCGACCTTTTCAAAAGTAGTTTAGCTTATGCTAGAAAGCAAAATCCAGACAAAATTTTTATTCTTTCTGCACTTCATCATCTTCTTGATCTCAATAAAGAAATTGAACCATACAACGTCACACTGAGTAATATTTCAAAACAAAAAAGGAAACCAGGGCTTAAAATTTTAACTTCTACAGAAAAAGAAGATTGGGGCAAAAAAGTTATAAATCAGCTTTCTGAGCAAGCAGACCTGAAGAATGACGAATTTATAATTTTGGCTGGGCAACC
>JANLQY010000030.1:0-10768 GCA_031368105.1 Chitinophagaceae bacterium | reverse complement strand
TTTGCATTACCTATCATCTGCCGATTTTTATTTATAACAAAAAGTATTTGTGCACTTATCCACAAAATATAACTACTCTCAAATAATTAACTCAAACAGCTTATAAATACTCGGTTAAAATTGTAAGTACTCTTATGGTATACAATTACAGCCAACATTTGTAACCCTATTCAAAGCTACTCAATAGAACCAATACATCCAAGATGGAATACTTCACCAAATTGCACAATTAAAGCTCCCATAAAAACCACTGCCGAACGGAGCGTCGCCACTAAAGTGGCACAAAGCTTTACTGCTGGTAAACAAAAAAAGGTTACAGCTTTCACTGTAACCTTTTTTATAAATTCTTATTAAAAGCTTATTACTTTTTAAACATCTGTCGCTTCGCCATAAGCCATTGCGGTAGCTTCTTTCAGGCCTTCACTCATGGTTGGGTGAGGGTGGATGGCGTTTAATATTTCGTGGCCGGTGGTTTCTAATTTACGGGCAACCACTGCCTCGGCAATCATTTCTGTTACGTTCATGCCAATCATGTGGCAGCCTAAAAATTCACCGTACTTGGCATCGAAAATTACTTTTACAAAACCTTCGGTAGCACCGGCGGCGCTTGCTTTGCCACTCGCCATAAATGGAAACTTACCAACTTTAATTTCGTAACCGGCATCCTTAGCCGCTTTTTCTGTGTAACCCACAGAAGCAATTTCCGGTGTGCAATAAGTACAGCCCGGCACATTGTTGTAGTCAATTGGCTCGGGGTGGTGGCCGCAGATATGTTCTGCTGCATTGATACCTTCTTTAGCGGCAACGTGTGCCAGAGCCTGTCCGGGTGTGCAGTCGCCGATGGCATAAATGCCCGGTACATTCGTTTGTCCAAATGCATCTACAGTAATTTTTCCTTTGTCGCTTTTAATACCCAATGCTTCCAGCCCGATGTTTTCAATATTGGCAACCACGCCTACAGCACTTAATAAAATATCTGCTTCTAAAGTTACTTCGCCGGCAGCGGTTTTTACTTTCGCTTTTACTCCTGCACCGCTGGTATCCACACTCAGCACTTCGCTGTTCACCATGATGTCGATGCCCTGCTTTTTGTATTGCTTTTCTAATTCTTTGCTGATGTCTTCATCTTCTACCGGAACTATCCTTGGCATAAATTCCACGATGGTAATTTTGCAGCCCATGCTGTTGTAGAAATAAGCAAACTCACTGCCGATAGCGCCGCTGCCGCAGATGATCATGCTCTTGGGTTGTGTGGGCAATACCATTGCTTCCCGGTAGCCGATAATTTTTTTACCGTCGATGGGCATACTGGGTAATTGACGTGCCCTGCCGCCGGTGGCGATAACGATGCTCTTTGCTTCTTCTATTTTTTTGCTGCCGTCTGCTGCAGTGATTTCTAATTTTCCGGGAGCTAACAGTTTGCCATAGCCCATGATGACATCTATCTTATTTTTCTTCATCAAAAACTGAACACCCTTGCTCATCTTATCTGCCACGCCACGGCTGCGTTTGATGACGCCATCAAAATTTTGTGAAGGGTTGGTTACGTTGATACCATAGTCTGCTGCATGTTTGGCGTACTCATATACCTGGGCACTTTTCAGCAGGGCTTTGGTGGGGATACAACCCCAGTTGAGGCACACACCGCCGAGGCTTTCTTCTTCTACAATTGCTACTTTTTTTCCTAACTGACTTGCCCTGATTGCTGCAGGATAACCGCCGGGGCCGCTGCCGAGAACTATTACATCGTATGCCATAACTTATTTAGTTTTTTATTACACTAATTGATACTAATTACCCGAATTATTAAAACTTGTTTCAAGCATTTTAAACTTATAAAACGTCTTAAATATTTGTTAGGTTGCGAAGGTACTTGAAACACTGTAAAAATGCAAAAAGAACCAATCCTTATCCTTTTGTTAGGGCTGCTTCTGTAATTTTTCGCTGGTCGGCTATTGATTTTAATGACTTGATGCTGACATTTAATTCGAAGCCGATGAGCAGTACAAGGGAGTTGATGTAGATAAGCGCCATTAAAACAATGATGGTGCCGATAGAACCGTAGAGTGCATTGTATTTGGCATAATTGCTTACAAAATAAGAGAAGGCTACTGAAGCCAGTATGCTTAAAGTAGCGCCCAGTATAGCTCCAGGTGAAACCAACTTCCAGCGCTTTTGTACGGCTGGTGCATATTTATAAATAAAAGCGAAGGAGTAGAATACCAGCCCTACAATAAATATCCACCTTACAAAAAAAATGATGTCCCGGACGGTAACATTTTTTATACCTATCCATTTTAAAACAAAGCTTTGGGTAATTAATAAAATAAGACAGCCCAGTACCAGTAAAAAAATAAGTGCGGTTAATTTAATGGCCACCCAGCGGTCGTGCAGGCCTTTGCGTTTGGCGAAGCCAATATAATTTTTATTGAACGAACGCATGAGGCCCATCATGGCATTGGAGGCAAAGAACAACGCCAGTATCAAACTGAAAGAAAGTAAACCAATTTTTGAATTGTCGATAAAAGTGTCGATAAATTTTATCAGGCCATCGTTGTAAGTTTTGGACGGAATGATATCAATAATCAAAGCATGTAATTCTTTTTTAAGACTGGCTTTTTTTATCAGCGGCAGGCTGGGAATAAGCGTAAATAAAAATAAGAAAGTAGGGGGAATGGCCATGATGAAATTGTATGCCACGGCAGATGCCCTTTCGGTAAGCCCTACCGTTTTTACCTGCCTGTAAAAAAAATTGATGACATCAAATAAAGGCACACCCTCGAAGCCGGGCAGGTACCAGTTTTTGCTTTTGCGTAATACAAAGGCAATGGGTGTTTTGGTTATTATGATGCGTTCAAATTTATTCAAGGATGTTTTATTATTTTATTGTTCTTTGTTGTATTGGTGAGTTCATTCATCTTTAAAACGGGTTATCATTTAGAAGCTTTTTTATTACTCAACAATATAACCATTCAGCAATAAAGCTATTTATTTTCCTGCTGCTTTCTTTTTCATCAATGTATCCAGTGCCTGCTGGTAGGCTTTGGCGTATTGTAAATGTTCCTGGAAAGTTGTGGCAAAATTGGAGCCGCCTCTCAAGTCTGGCATGGCAACAAAATATAAATAACTGGTGGCAGGTGCATCCAGCACTGCATCTATTGTTTTGGACGATGGAGTACAGATAGGGCCGGGGGGCAATCCTTTGTTGATATAAGTATTGAAGGGTGACTGCACTTTTAAATGTTTTTCATAAATTCGTTTTAGCCCAAAATCTTTTAATGCAAATTTTACTGTAGGGTCGGCACCAAGTGCCATGCCCGCCTGCATCCTGTTCAAATACACACTGGCAATTTTTCCTTTGTCTTCCTCTCTGTTGGTTTCTTCTTCCACAATACTTGCAAGGGTATGTACCTGCTGTGTGCTGAGCCCCAAGTTCCTGGCTTTGTTCTTTCTTTGTTCATTCCAAAATTTTTGCTGTTCACTGTACAGGCGTTTAAATAATTTAGGGAAACTTGTGTTCCAGGTAAGAGAATAGGTGTTTGGAATGATTGCAGACATAACTGTATTTGTATCCAAATGATATGCTGCAAGCGAATCGTTGTTGTATAAAAAATGTATTACCGATAAAGAATCACATTCAAAATTAGCGGCTATTTTTTTTGCAAAGTCTTCCTTAATCCTTAGTTTATTTATCACCAGGTTTACAGGTGTTTGCCTGCCGGCTTTTAATGTTTTAAGGATGGTATAAATGCTGGAGCCTTTTTCAAAAACATATTTGCCTGGTTTGATATTGTCCGGATAATTCAGCAATCCAGACATGAATTTGAAGATGCTGCCATTTTTCACAAAGCCATTTTGCTGTAGGTTATTTTGCACTTCAGAAAAATTACTGCCGGTTTTTATAAAGCAACTTTTTTTATCTTCATCAAAATGAGTGCTGTTGCCAAATACAAGCCATGCGGCTAAGGAAGCAATTAGTAACAATCCAATGAAAGCCCACCTGACAATTTTTTTTCCTGAAGCCATAATTTTTTTGTTCTTCTGAAAGCTGGATAAAAGTAAAATAAAAAACCCCGTCAAACAGGCGGGGTTTAAAAATATTTTGATAAAGTTTTTTAGTTAGCCTTCTTGGGAGAATCTGGAGTAACAGATCCCGGCAAGGGAGTAGCATTATTTTGCTTTGGTGCAGGTGCTGTTCCTGAAGCATTATTGATAATGTCATCGGCCTTTGATGATTTACCACCTGTTTTAGGAATAAATAAAGGAGACAACATGCACAGGATACCAACGATACCTGCAAAAAGCCAGGTGCCTTTTTCCAGCACATCGGTTGTTTGTTTTACACCCATCAATTGATTGCCTACGCCACCAAAAGTTCCAGACAAACCACCACCTTTTGGATTTTGTACCAACACGATCAATCCAAGAATCACTGAAGCAAGGATTACTAAAATTCCGAATAACAATAACATATTAAGGTTCTTTTATTTGATTAATTTTGGCTGCAAAGAAAGCGCTTTTGGCGGGATTGAGCAAACTTAATTTTTCCAGCACTTCTATTGCTTTTTTTGTTCGTCCCTGCTGCAGTAAAACTTCTGCCATGGCTTCTGTAACCACATCATTGTCAATGTTTGATTTTTCCGCCAGCTGCTGAATGTTACTTTCTGTATTATCTGCTTCTATTTCTGCAGGAGTGCTCGCTTTGGTTAATTGTTTCGCATGAATTTTCTTCATCGTCTTCAGCCACTCTGTAAAACTTTTTAACTGTTTGCCAAGTTTATCTTCCGGCTTTGCCTCCTCACTTAATTTGATACCCACACTGGCAAAATAATCGGTGGTGTGCAGCGGCTCAAATAAAATGGCATCATCAGCAATATTTGCCGCAGGCATTTCAATGGAAAGTTTTATTGGCGGCATTTCAATTTCCTGTTCGGCTGCCGGGTATATTATTTGCTTTTCAATTTCTATTGTTGCTGAGCTTTCAAAAACAGGCGCTTCTGTATTTTCATTTTCACTGATCAATTCAATTGGTACAGGTTCTTCTTTAGCTGTTTTCTCTTCCTGCGTTACAGGTGGCAGTTCAATTTCGGGTGTTGTTTCCGCCGGAACTATTGGAGTTGATTCTATCGATTCAATTAACGCAGGCTCTTCAGCTATTTCCACCGCAGCATGATTTTCCACTGCAGTTATTTCACTTTCATCAGTAACCGTTTCATTTTCTTCTAAAGAAAATTTTTGCTGGTCAACGATAGTAGCATGTGGCTTTGCAGCTTCCAGCAATTGAAAATGGAGCCAGTAATTGTTGTTGAAAAGGGCAGCTGTTTTTTTTAGCTGCGTTTTATATTCGGGTGTATCTTTTTTTAAAGACTGCAACTGGCAAAACTGTGCAACAGAAAAATAAGGATACGCTTCAGTTATTTTTTCAAGAAAGCTGGCAGTATCTGCACTGGCAGGATCTTTCTTAAAAACAGACTCAAAAAGCAAATCGTATTTTTCCATACAGCAAAACTATAATTAAAAAAATGAACAGGTTATTTATTACCAGTTAGAAAATATTTTATTGAAAATAGCATCTACAATATTCTTTATAATTTCATCATTGCGTTCTGCCTCCACCTGCGAAAGGTTTTGATTAGAACCAAAATCAAATGTACTGGATACATCGGTTTCCAGGCTTTTCTTATCGTCCAGTGTATTTTTAAATACCAGGTGAAAAGAAACTGACAGCCGGTTGGTACTGGAAGTATTGCCACTGATACCCGTAGTGGTTACTGAATAATCAGACACATAGCCGCTGATATCATAGTGGGCATTGTCATCATTAACCTGCCTTAACCTGGTGTTGCCAATAATTTTTTGTTTTAATTTTTCATTCAACTGCGGTGCCAGATTAGGGTTGATATAACGGGCTTTATTTTCAAGCCAGTTCACCCTGAATGTTTTTACTTCCAGCGGAATAGAAACATCTTTAAGAGAATATTTGCAGGTGGCACAACTAAACAGACCGGTAAAGCAAAAAAACAATAGTAATGTTTTTAAACCATTACCTGTTGCCCATTGCCTGTTGCCCACTATCTTATTCTTCAATATCATATTCTTTCAGTTTTCTGTACAGTGTCCTTTCGCTGATGCCTAAATCTGCGGATGCATCTTTTCGTTTGCCCCGGTGTTTTTTTAATGCTTTTATGATGAGTTCTTTTTCTTTATCCATAATACTCAGCGATTCTTCTACGGCTTCCAGGTGATGAATGTCTTCTCCATTCTGGTTAATAAAAACTGGCTGACCGGATTGGTTAAAATTACCGGATGAAACAGATGGTTTTAAATCTTGCAGGTTACCATCGTGATTGTTGTAAAATGGAACATGCTGTGGCATGGAAGGACTTTGCAAAATGTCAAAAAACATTTTTTTCAATTCGGTCACATCTTTCTTCATGTCGAAAAAAAGTTTGTACAAAATTTCCCTTTCATTGGCAAACTCATGCTGGGTTTCTGTGTTTTTATTTCCCACCAATACCGGCAAACGGTTAAAATTATTTTCAGGTAAAAATTTTTGTAATTCCTTTGCCGTTACATTTTTTTCTTTTGATAAAACAGAGATCTGTTCGGCAATATTTTTTAATTCTCTTACATTGCCCGGCCAGGTATAATTCATTAATAAATTCCTTGCATCTTCATCCAGCTGTACCGGTGATGTTTTGTAGCGGTCAGCAAAATCTGCCGCAAACTTCCTGAATAATAATGGCACATCTTCTTTCCGGTCTCTTAATGCCGGAACCCTGATGGGTACTGTATTTAAGCGATAATAAAGATCTTCCCTAAAGCGGCCTGTCTGGGCAAATTCAATCAGTTCTTTATTGGTAGCTGCAATGAGCCTCACATCAGTTTTTTGTACTTTGCTGCTGCCTACCCGGATGTATTCGCCAGTCTCCAGCACCCGTAAAAGCCTTGCCTGTGTACCGAGTGGCAATTCGCCAATTTCATCTAAAAAAAGGGTGCCGCCATTCACCGTTTCAAAATATCCTTTGCGGCTGTCCACTGCTCCTGTAAAGGATCCTTTTTCATGGCCAAATAATTCCGAGTCAATGGTTCCTTCCGGAATAGCGCCGCAGTTAACCGCAATAAAGGGGTTGTGTTTTCTTGCACTCAGTGCATGAATGATTTGGGAAAATACTTCTTTGCCCACACCGCTTTCACCATTGATCAGTACGCTTAAATCGGTGTTGGCTACCTGGATGGCAGTGCTCAATGCATGATTGAGTGCAGGGGAATTTCCTATTATTCCGAACCTGTTTTTTATTGATTGTAAATCCATTTATGGTTGCAATATTTTTTTTATTTCTTCTTTAAGCACAGATAACCTTTCTTTTGCTATCCTGTAAATTGTAGAATCATCTATCTGGTCGTATTCATGTATGAGTAAATGTCTGAAATTGATGATCTTTATTTTATCTGTAACTGAGATAGCAGGTTCTATTTTATTGGCTTTCCATAAAGCTTCTCCAATAATACCAAACCTTCTTTCCACCGCATCTGATACAGTGATATTATTCGAGTATTCTCTTATCGATTTAACTTCTTTTAGATGAAACTCTATGATGTCAATAGAGATAAGTATATCTTCCAGAAATTTATTTATATCAGGATTCATACAATTTAATTTTTTCCTTGTTGAGCCTGTTAATGAAATACTTATTTATTAATTTTTCTTCGGCTACCAAATCAACTTTCTTTCCTGTTATTTCTTCCAGTGTAAACATTAAATCAAAATAGTCGTAGTCAGATATAGATATGCCCTCTTCATTTTTTTTGAACCGGAACAGGAAATCCAAATCACTTTCTTCGTTAAACTTACTGCTGTTTGTACCTGAGCCAAATAAATACAAAGATTCAACCTGCATTTTTTTACAGGTTTCAATTATCTTATCCATATTATTTGTTACTGCAGCTACCATTATTTTATTATTGTGCTTTCCCTATTAATGTTCCGGCTGTACATTTCTCCACTTTTACAAAAACATATTCCCCCTTATTATAATTCTCTTTCGGAAATACAATTACTTTATTCTGTTCGTTCCTGCCATACAACTCTTCTTCATTCTTTTTTGAAACACCTTCTATCAATACTTTAAAAGTTTTGCCTACTTCCTGCTGCATACTTTCCAGTGAATGTATCCGGTGCAGGGCAATCATTTCCTGCAGCCTTCTTTTCTTGATCTCTTCCGGTATGTCATCCTCAAACCTTCTGGCAGCAAGGGTTCCGGGCCTTTCGCTGTAAAAGTACATGTAAGCCAGATCAAAATGGCAATACTGCATCAGGCTCAGCGACTGCTGGTGGTCTTCTTCAGTTTCTGTACAAAAACCGGTGATCATATCTGTGGATAAACCACAGTCGGGTATCAATTCTTTTATCCTGTTTACTTTAGCGATGTACCATTCCCTGGTATAAGTTCGGTTCATCAATTGCAATACCCTGCTGCTGCCGCTTTGCACGGGCAGGTGAATGTAGTTGCAGATATTTTCGTATTTGGCAATGGTAAATAATACTTCGTCTGTAATGTCTTTAGGATGAGAAGTAGAAAAACGAACCCGGAGTAACGGGGTTATCAAAGCTACTTTTTCAAGCAGCATGGCAAAGGTTACAGCCTCCCCAAACCCCTCCGAAGGAGGGGCTTCTGAACCTGCTAATTTTGAAAGTTGTTTTTGTCCAGTAAGCTCTTCTAAAATCCCTCCGCTAGCCAGCGGAGGTGGTGGGGCAATCCAGTAATAGCTGTCAACATTTTGCCCCAATAAAGTAACTTCTCTGTATCCATTATTAAATAAATCTGTACACTCCGCAATGATACTTTCTGCATCTCGGCTTCTTTCTCTTCCACGGGTAAAAGGCACCACACAAAACGAACACATATTATTGCAGCCTCTCATGATACTTACAAAAGCATTCACACCGTTACTGTTAAGCCTAACAGGAGCAATGTCAGCATAAGTTTCTTCCCTGCTCAATAAAACGTTTATACCTTTCTGCCCAGTTTCAGCTTCCTGTATCAGGCCGGGTAAAGTGCGGTAAGCATCCGGGCCAACTACTAAATCCACCAATTTTTCTTCCTGTATAAACTTCTCTTTTAAGCGTTCGGCCATGCATCCTAATACACCAACCAATAAGCCAGGATTTGATTTTTTTAAGCTCCTGAATTCGGTTAATCTTTTCCGAACTGTAGTCTCCGCCTTTTCCCTGATGGAACAGGTATTTACAAAAATAAGGTCGGCTTCTTCCAGGTTTTTGGTGGCGCCAAAGCCATTGCTTTGTAAGATAGAAGCCACCACTTCGCTGTCGGCAAAGTTCATTGCACAGCCATAGCTTTCTATATAAAAGTGTTTTTTTAATATATTTTCTGCTACAGCAGCAGGCGCAAAAGCTTCACCCTGCCTGCTTTCATCGTGTATTTTTATATTGATTTGTTCTAAAAGTTCCATCGTAAAAATTGGTTGCAAAAATAGGCATTTATACCGTAACTGTGCCAGATTGACAGCATTGGAAAATTGTTAATTCAGAAAATTAAAAATGGAGGGATTATCAATGAATAACTGGTAGGCATAGCGGACAGGGAATAAAATAAAAAATCAGGACAAATTTTTACCGCCCTGATTTTTTATAAATTAATAGTTATCGTTATTTTTTTTCCAGGCTTACTGATTCCTTTTTAGCCGTAATTTTTTTATCAAAAAATAACATCTTCACTGCAATAATTATCATCAATACAGCAAATAATTTTTTTATTGATTCTTGTGAAAGGCTGAGTGCAATCTTGCTGCCGAAGTAACTGCCTGTTAAAAAACCGACGGCTAAAATGCCCACCACTTTAAAATCAACATGGCCTTGTTTGTAATATTGCATCACCCCAAAAATGCCAACAGGCAACATGATTAATCCTAATGAAGTGCCTTGTGCTGTATGCTGAGAAAAGCCAAGAAAATATACCAATGCCGGCACTATAATAATGCCGCCACCTACACCCACCATACCACCCAATACACCGGATGCTACCCCTATCAAAATCAGGATAATGATTGTTTGAATATCCATATTTATTTTTTTGATGGTCATGATTACTTGGGAAATTTTTTGGTGTAAGAATCAATTGCCTTATTAATAATTCCGTAAGCGGCTTCCTTATCCTGAAACTCATCAATCTCCACCACTTTATTTTCCAGCACTTTATAGTTTTCAAAATAGTTTCTCAACACAGCTATAAAATGCTTGGGTAATTCATTTACATTGGTAAAATGATTTACTGTTGGGTCTTTGGTGGCAACGGCTATTATCTTATCATCCTTTTCGCCGTTATCAATCATCTGCATATTACCAATTACAGTGGCCTGCACCAAGCACAATGGCTGGATACTTTCACTGCAGATCACCAGTATATCGAGAGGATCATTATCTTCTCCCAATGTTTGTGGAATAAAACCATAGTTAACGGGATAATGGAAAGATGAATAAATAACCCTGTCCAATTTTAGTAGGCCGGTAGTTTTATCAATCTCATATTTGGCACGGGAGCCCTGTGATATTTCAATTAATCCGTTTACAATGGCAGGCGATTTTTCCCCGTAGTGGGCACCGTGCCAGGGATGAAGTACATACATAAAAAGTTGTTTTATTTAGTTAATTATTTTGAATCCTATCCATGTTGCTGTAATGCCTAATAATACGCTGCCAATGATGTAAACTGTGCTGAGCAAGGTTTTTCCTTCCTGTATCATCAAA
>JANLQY010000023.1:0-9920 GCA_031368105.1 Chitinophagaceae bacterium | reverse complement strand
CGCAGAACATTTACTTATGATAATGGAATTGTAATTGCTGTATCAGGAATGCATTCTGAAGGAGGCATTAATGGTATTGCGGAGTGGGGTACTAACAGGGCTGGTCATGCTTTTACCAGTGCTATTCTTGAATCATTAACCGTAAAACAAAGTTGCAATTTCCGCCTTGTAAGTGGTAAAATACAGCACACAGGCCCGGCAGTTACCACCACCACAACTTTCGGTTTAGATGTTGCCGGTAACCCAGTTACCTCTTGCCCAATAGGGCCATTCTATTACAAAGTAGTATGGGTGGGGCTTAATGGTAATACAAATACTTTCATTGGTCCTTATTAATTTTTTTGAGTTTTATTGATAGATAACAAAAAGCTGCAAACTAAGATTTGCAGCTTTTTGTTTCCCAATATATTTTCCAGATAAGTTCGATGGTAGGCATTTTTAAATACTGAAAATACTAATGCATCTTTTCTTCCAGCTGTATTACTTTTTCAAACAGTGTTTCATATTCTTTATTGAGGGCTGTAAGCTCTGCTGCTGTTTTGTTGTAGGCCGATTCTGTTTGCTGAAATTTTTCTTTATTACTGTAGCTGTCGGGTGATGCCATGGCAGCTTCCAGTTCCGTTTTTTGTTTGGTGAGTTGAGCTATTTTTTCTTCCACTTGGTTGAAACGGTTTTTATGTTTCTGGTATTCTTTTTTTATTTCTTTATCAACAGGATTGTTGTTAGTCGGTTGCTTTTGTTCTTTTACAGGTGCTGCTTTTTCTACTGGTGCTTTTACTGTTTCGGTTGCTTTTTGTTGCTTCAATCTTTCTGCCTCCCTGCGTTCTTTCCACTCCATCCACTCAGCATACGATCCTTTGAATTCTACAATTTTATTGTCTTCTATCTCCCAAATTTTATTTGCTATTTTGCTGATGAAATACCGGTCGTGACTTACCAGCACAATGCTGCCCTCGTACTTATTCAATGATTCTATCAGCAATTCTACAGAGTGAATGTCTAAGTGATTTGTCGGTTCATCCAGCATTAAAAAGTTGGCTTTGCTCACAATGGTTTTTGCCAATGCCACCCTTGCTTTTTCTCCACCACTCAATACTTTTATTTTTTTATCAACCGCATCGCCACTAAATAAAAAACATCCCAGCAAACTTCTCAGTTCCAAATCTGTTTTTCCGCTGCCGGCATCTTTCATTTCTTCCAACACATTGTTTTCCATGTTCAGTGCTTCCAGTTGGTGCTGTGCATAAAATGATTCATCTACATTATGTCCCCACACTCTTTCTCCGGTAATTTCTTCTGTACCCACAATCACTCTCAGTAAAGTAGATTTTCCTTTACCATTGGCACCAATCAAAGCAATCTTATCGCCACGGTCTATCTCAGCACCGGTGTTCTCCATGATGGTGAGGTCGCTAAATCTTTTGGTAATATTTTTCAATGTACAGATCACCCTGCCCGGTTGTTTATCAATGGCAAAATTGATACGCATATTGGGACGTTCAATCTCCACATTTTCTATCCGGTCCAGTTTTTCCAAACGCTTTACAATACTCTGTGCAGCCGCAGCCTTACTGGCTTTGGCTTTAAAGCGTTCTACAAAACGTTCGTTCTGCCGGATATAGTCCTGCTGGTTTTCATAAGCCTTCTGCTGTATGTCAACACGTAATGCTTTTTCCTGTTCGTAATAAGAATAATTACCGGTATAAAAATGTAATTTTTGCTGATACAGCTCCACTACTTTTGTAACCATCCTGTCCAAAAAATACCGATCGTGACTTACCATCACTACTGCTCCTGAATAGCTTTTCAAATATTTTTCCAGCCATTCAATACTTGGTAAATCTAAGTGGTTCGTCGGTTCATCCAGCAGCAATACATCTGGGTGCATCAATATCATTTTAGCCAGCAACACCCTCATGCGCCAGCCCCCACTAAACAGCTTGTATGGCTTTTGCAGGCTCTCATTGGTAAAGCCAAGCCCCTGTAATATCTCTTCTGTTTTGTGATGGATATCATAACCTCCCAATACTTCCAGTTCATGCAATTTATCTGCATAGTCATGCGCCAGTTTTTCGTCACCGGTCTTTTCCAGTTGTATGCCAATTTCCTCAATTTCTTTTTCTAATTGTTTCACTCTTTCAAAAGCACCCATGGCTACTTCCAGAATGGAGTCATCCGTATCAAAGCTCAGCAGGTCCTGGTGCAGGAAGCCGATGGTGGTTTCCCGGCCCTGTTCTACGGTGCCGCCATTGGGTAAATACTGGCGGGTCAATACTTTCAGCAGGGTAGATTTCCCGGTACCATTGTAGCCAATCAGGCCAATTCTTTCATTGGGTTGTATATGCCAGGTGGCGTCTTCCACAATCGTTCTTGCACCAAATTCAAACGTAACATTTTGTAATCCTAAAAGCATAAAATTTATTATAAATAAGTTGTTGTGTATTTATTTTGGATGCAAAAGTAATCAATCGGCAAACTATTCCCTTAATTTGATGTTATCGTGTAGCTTTGGCAAAATTTATTAGGCATGAAAAAAATATTCTTGATAGCAGTTTTGCTGGTAGTGGTATTTGTTGTTTACTGGTTCAAATTCAGGGCCGATGATACTCCTGAAGCTTCAAAACAGCAGGCACTTAAAGTAGGCAAACATTCCCCGGCATTTAACAGCAGCATCGATTCGCTGGTACAGGCTTATTTAGAAATAAAAAATGCTTTTGTAGAAGCAGATAGTTTAAAGGCAAAGCAGGCAGGCAATGCATTTGTAGCTTTTTTAGGTAGAGTGAATATTGATGAATTAAAAAAAGATACCACCAGTATTTTTGAAACAGCTTCTGGTTTTTTAAATGATGTAAAAGCCAGTGCCGAAGGTATGGGCAAGGGACAAACCATTACTGATATGCGCCAGGATTTTAAAAGTATCAGCGATAATATGTACCCTTTCTTAAGAGCTATTCATTACGAAGGAAAAAATTTATACTGGCAAATCTGCCCGATGGCTTTTGGTGAAGATAAACCCGCCAACTGGATCAGTAACACCAAAGAAATTTTAAATCCTTACATGGGAAAAAAACATCCGGAGTATAAAAGCTCCATGCTGCATTGCGGCGAAGTACAGGATACCATCAAGGCACAATAACAACAAATTATTTAACCAGGGAATAACTGTGGTAGATAAATTTTTAAAGCGTTTTATAAAAAAACGATCCTGATTTTATTATGCGGTTAAAAAAAAATTTATTCGTACTCCTCGTACTGCCGGGCATGGCTTTTTCTCAAAAAAAATTTACCATCAGTGGCTATGCAAAGGATGTTCAAAATGGTGAAACATTAATTGGGGCAACCATCAGCGTTAAGGGGCAAACAAAAGGAGTAAGTGCCAATCAATTTGGATTTTATTCTATTACACTTACCGAAGGGGATTATTCGCTGATATGCTCCTACACCGGTTATAAGCCAAAGCTAACCGACATAATATTAACAACTGATAGGCTGATAAATTTTGAATTAATTCCCCGGACTGCTTTGGATGAAGTGGTAGTCACTTCTAAAAAAAGAGACGTGAATGTGAAGAATGCACAAATGGGAAAATTTGTTTTACCCATTGAGCAGATAAAAGCAGTGCCTGCATTTTTAGGAGAAGTTGATTTGCTAAAAACAATACAATTATTACCCGGTGTAAGAAATGCAGGAGAGGGGAGTGCAGGTATTTATGTACGTGGCGGAGGCCCTGATCAGAATTTAATTTTGCTGGATGATGCCATTGTTTACAACACAGGTCATCTCTTTGGTTTCTTTTCTATTTTTAATTCAGATGCCATTAAAAATGTGTCGCTGATAAAAGGTGGAATGCCGGCACAATATGGCGGCAGGTTATCGAGTGCACTGGATATTGCCATGAAGGAAGGCAACGATAAAAAAATACAGGTGGAAGGCGGCATCGGTGTAATCGCCTCCAGGCTTTCCATACAAGGCCCCATTAAAAAAGACAAAGCTTCTTTTATTATTTCTGCCCGGCGCACTTACATAGATGCATTGACAAAACCTTTCATTAAAAAATCAAGCCAGTTCTATGGTTCCGGTTATTATTTTTATGATCTCAATGCAAAAATGAATTACCGTTTTTCTGAAAAAGACAGGCTGTACATCAGCGGCTATTTTGGAAGGGATGTTTTTGATTTTGTGAATGGCAAACAAAGTTTAAAAGTAAATATTCCGTGGGGCAATGCTACCGGTACCATTCGTTACAACCATGTTTTTAATAAGCGTCTTTTTGGAAATACTACGGCAGTGTTTAATAATTATAAATTTGATTTTAATGCAGCACAAAATAATTTCACTATTAAACTTTCATCCGGCATTCGTGACATAAGCCTGAAACAGGATTTTGATTTGTATCCATTTACAGGCCACAAAGTAAAGTTTGGCGGCTTTTATACCTTTCATAGATTCAGTCCGTCGGTAATAAGCGGCAACCAGGATTCAATGGTATTTAAACCATTAAATGCACAAAACAAATACGCACATGAAGCAGCACTGTATGTGCAGGACGACTGGGAAATAAATGATAAACTGAAAATAAATGCAGGTATACGGTATAGTTGGTTTCAGCAAATTGGGGAATATAAAATTTATACTACTGATGCCAATGGCAACCGGACAGACAGCACAGTATTTACTTCAGGACAGCCCGTAAAAACTTACGGCGGTTTAGAGCCCCGTTTCACTATCCGCTATGCACTGGATGATGAAACTTCTATCAAAGCTTCTGTTACCCGGAACCTTCAGTACATTCACCTGGTAAGCAATGCAGGTACTACTTTACCAACTGACCTTTGGGTGCCAAGTACTTATAAAGTGAAGCCGCAAATAAGCTGGCTCTATGCTGCCGGCCTGTTTAAAAATTTTAAAGACAATATGTATGAAACTTCGGTGGAGCTGTATTATAAACAAATGCAAAACCAGCTTGAATACAAAGAAGGCTATACCCCCAATACACTAGAAGACACAGAAAACTCGTTTACGTTTGGCAAAGGCTGGAGTTATGGATCTGAGTTTTTTATTAATAAAACAAAAGGACGGTTAACAGGCTGGGTAGGTTACACCCTTAGCTGGACATGGCGAAAATTTCCTTCGCTAAATTTCGGAGAAAAATATCCTGCCAAGTACGACCGGAGAAATGACATGAGTATTGTAGCATTATATGAATTAAATAAACGCTGGAAATTATCTGCCTCCTTTGTGTATGGAAGTGGAAATGCGGCCACACTGCCACAGAGTTTTTATTTTATTAATGGTGTACTAACGCAGGAGTACAGCCGCATTAATGAATACCGCCTGCCATCTTATCACCGACTCGATTTTTCTGCCATCAATTCACCAAAAAAGAATGAAGGCCGAAAGTATAAGACGGAATGGGTGTTTAGTATCTACAATGTTTACAGCCGTAAAAATCCGTACTTTATTTACTTTGACCAGACGGGGAGCCTTGCTGGCGGCGACTTAACAGTGCAGGCCAAACAGGTAAGCCTTTTCCCCATTATACCTGCTGTTACTTTCAACTTTAAATTTTAATAAATAAAAATACCCAGGGACTGCCGGGGTATTTTTATTTAATTAAGTGTAAGTATCAAATCAGCGGACAAATCCTTGAAATGTTACAACGGTTGCGTCGGGGAAAGTGTTATTATCTGTTGATGTTCTTTCAACATTAAAATTGGTTTCTGTGAGCAACAATATTTTCCACCGCTGGGTATCGTGTCCTCCTAAATGAATGTCAATAGAATCACTTCCCACAAATGAATAATTGCCGCCAGTAACTGCAGTACTGTTAAAGCAATATTGCAAATTAGAACTACCATCAAAAGAGACATAGTTTTCCGGAGTTGGCCTCCATGGAATAGTACTGTCCTTGGGAGTGGTGGTGCCATTATAAATTTTGTACCGGATGGCATTGATGCTCCATTTGCCGGCAGCTTTATCAAGTGTGATGGGGTCTGTTATGCCTTTTTTACAACTGCTGGTAATGGTTATAAAACCTATTCCAAACAAAATTGGCAGAAAGAGTAGATTTTTTTTCACGGGATTTTGTATTTATCCATACTAACGTTCCGGATAAAAAATTATTGTGTTTTGGGCTTATGAATAAAATGAATAGTGCCGCTGTTTTTTAAATCGGAAGAAATCCGGGCCTCATAGCGCTTATCACCATCTGTAATCACCATTAAAGCTGTATTCGGTGGAATTTCCCCCAGGTTTTCAGCATACATGGTCAATTCATTGATGTCGTGGTCTGTAGTGGCATCCAAGATAAGGGTAATAGGTTTTTCACTCAGCCTTTTATGTGACAATATTAATTTACCATTATAAAACAACGATACGCTGTCACCATCCACCTCTCCATTATCATACAGGTCAACCTTAAAACTTGCATTTTCTATCTCAATAGTTTTTAAAATATCAGCCCTTCTCTTTTCAAAACTAATATCAGATTTTATCCCTGGGATTTCAGATTTTTTTATTTCCGGAGCCACTATTCTAGGCAGCTCTTTTTGTATTGGGATTACTTTGGCCACTGTTGCCTGCTTGACAGGTGTTTTTGTTTTAGCAGTATTTTTTGTAACCGGGGTTACCGTTTTTGGTGCCGTAATTTTTGAATTATTTTTTGCTGTATTGCTGTTTTTATTAATCGCAGTTTTTGTGGGTGCAGTTTTTTTTGTGGTTTGGGGTATCTTGTTAAACGGGCTTTTTTTGTTTAGCGCAACGCTTTGAGTACTTTGTTTTTTGTACGAAGAAAGGTCTTTGCTCAAGGTTCTTCTGACTAAAGTAGTGGTGCCATCGCCACAGGAAGAACGCTGCCCGGGGGCTGTTTCCCATCTGCCAACTAATTTTTCTGTACCGCCTTCTTTTTCATAAGTTAAAAAATGTACCTGCAGGCAATCGGTGAAATCAGGAGGGGTATTGCCTTTTATTCTTTCTGTTTCTGTTACCTTAATTCCCTTACTGTTTTTGTAATAAGTTCCTTTTAGTTTACAGATCACATAATATTTTCTTCCCTGGAAATAAGAATAAGAAAACCCAGACACCTGGTTACCTTCAATCTCCAGTTCCAGTACATATTCAGTATTGTTTGAGCTGCTGAGTACAATATCTCCGTCACTGTCAAAGTAGCCCCTCCATTGTCCATTAATTTTTTGGGCAAATGTTGCAATTTCGATAAAATAAAAGATTGTAAAAAGTATAATTTTTTTCATTTCCGCATTCACTTTTTGTAAAATTAAAATTGCCTTTTGAAATACAAAAATAATTCACGGACAAAGTTATTTCGGATATGTTCTTCCTTCGCCAAGACTTCGTTAAATTTGCAGCCAAAATTAAAGTATAAAGATAAGCGAACATGATAAAGATAACATTGCCGGATGGTGCAGTAAGGGAATATGAACCGGGAGTAACTGCCATGGACATAGCCAAATCAATCAGCGAAGGCCTGGCAAGAAAAGTATTGGCAGCCAAAGTGAATGGTACTGTATGGGATGCCTCAAGACCAATAACAACGGATGTTTCACTGCAATTACTTACCTGGAATGATACCGATGGCAAAAGTACTTTCTGGCATTCTTCTGCCCACCTAATGGCAGAAGCCCTGGAGTCTTTTTACCCAGATGTAAAGTTTGGTTATGGCCCTCCGGGAGAAAAAGGTTTTTATTATGATGTTGATTTAGGCGGACAAACAATTGGGGAAGAGGATTTGGCAAAGCTGGAAAAAAAGATGGTGGAGCTGGCAAAAAATAATTCTGCTTTTGAAAGAAAAGATGTAGCCAAAGCAGATGCTGTAAAATATTTTACCGATAAAGGCGACCAGTACAAACTCGAAATTATTGACCGCCTCAATGATGGTGAAATTACATTTTACACTCAGGGTAATTTTACAGATCTCTGCCGTGGGCCCCATATTCCCAACACTGGTTTTATCAAGGCCATTAAGCTTACTAACATAGCAGGAGCTTACTGGCTGAATGATGAAAAAAATAAAATGCTTACCCGTATTTACGGCGTTACTTTTCCTTCTCAAAAAGAGCTGGATGAGTACATCATATTGATGGAAGAAGCAAGAAAAAGGGACCATAGAAAGTTGGGTAAAGAATTGGAACTGTTTGCATTTTCCGAAAAAGTGGGAATGGGTTTGCCATTGTGGTTACCGAAGGGAGCTATGCTGAGAGAGCGATTGCAGCAGTTTTTGCAAAAGGCACAAATAGATACAGGCTACCTTCCGGTAGTAACGCCACATATTGGCCACAAAAATTTGTATGTTACCTCGGGCCATTATGAAAAATATGGCAAGGATAGTTTTCAGCCCATCAAAACACCACAGGAAGGTGAGGAGTTTTTTTTAAAACCAATGAACTGCCCACACCATTGCGAAATTTATAAAACATCTCCCCGGAGCTATAAAGATCTGCCACTTCGTTTGGCAGAGTTTGGAACAGTGTACCGTTATGAACAGCATGGCGAATTACACGGCCTCACAAGGGTAAGGGGTTTTACCCAGGATGATGCACATTTATTTTGCATGCCCCACCAGGTAAAGGATGAGTTTAAAAAAGTAATTGACATGGTGCTGTATGTATTGGATTCACTCAGCTTTACCGATTTTACTGCACAGATATCACTGAGAGATAAGGTGGACAGGGCCAAATATATCGGTTCAGATGAAAACTGGAACCTTGCAGAACAGGCCATTATAGAAGCCGCTGCAGAAAAGGGTTTGAACACGGTGGTGGAATATGGGGAAGCTGCTTTTTATGGCCCTAAACTTGACTTTATGGTAAGAGATGCTATTGGACGTAAATGGCAATTGGGTACCATACAGGTAGATTATAATTTGCCAGAAAGATTTGAGCTTACTTATATTGGAGAAGATAATGCAAAGCATACGCCGGTGATGATTCACAGGGCCCCGTTTGGAAGTATGGAGCGTTTTATTGCGGTATTAATTGAGCATTGTGCTGGTAAATTTCCTTTGTGGCTGGCGCCAACACAGGTAAAATTGTTGCCCATCAGTGATAAGTTTTTACCATATTGTCAAAGAGTGCAGCAGCAATTAAAAGCAGCCGATATCCGTTCCGAAATTGACGACCGCAACGAAAAGATTGGTAAAAAAATAAGAGATACTGAATTAAATAAAGTGCCCCTGATGCTGGTAATTGGCGAAAAGGAAATGAATGAAAATACAGTAGCCGTTCGCCGCCAGGGCAAAGGGGATATTGGCGTGCAAACCATTGATGAATTTATAGCTTTGGTAAATGAAGAGGTAAAAAGTAAAAAAGCAATTGAATAAAAAACTATATTTACACAACCCTATCACCTATTTGATAGGAAATTAAATCATATTTTTTCCGGCATTAATTAAAAATAAAAAACAAAATAGCCTGTAAAATTTGTACAAAGCCGGGTGCAGATTTAAGGCAAGATAAGTATGGCATTTCCACCAAGGCCACCCCGTGGCGCATTCAACCCCCGCTTTAAAAAAGAGCAACAACAGGAACACCGCACTAACCACATGATAAGGGTACCCGAAGTACGGTTAGTTGGCGACAATGTAGAACCCGGCATTTATCCCACTGCAGATGCAGCTAAAATGGCGCAGGACCTGCAATTAGATTTAGTAGAAATATCCCCCGGTGCAGTTCCGCCCGTTTGTAAAATTATTGACTACAATAAATTTTTGTACGACGAGAAGAAGAAGAAAAAGGAGATGAAGGCGAAGTCAAAAACCAGTGAGGTAAAGGAAGTACGCTTTACCCCCAATACGGATGACCACGATTTTGAATTCAAATGTAAACATGCAGAAAAATTTTTGCAGGATGGCAATAAGGTAAAAGCCCATGTGCAGTTTAAAGGCCGTGCAATCCAGTTTCAGGACA
>JANLQY010000047.1:0-64226 GCA_031368105.1 Chitinophagaceae bacterium | reverse complement strand
TTGAGATTGCAAGGATTTACTATTATTTGATATACTATCTGGCGGAGAGTTAGGGATTCGAACCCCAGGACCTGTTACAGTCAACAGTTTTCAAGACTGCCGCAATCGACCGCTCTGCCAACTCTCCGGCGCAAAAGTAAGGTTTGAATTATTTCAACCCAAAATTTTTAGGAAATAATTTGCTCCGGATCTTTGTCCTTTACTACTACCAAATCTTTTAAGTCAACAGTGATGGGCATTACACCCACCTGCAGCACACATTTTTTTCCTCTTAATTCTTTTACAATTCCTACCTGCCGGTTCTGTTTCATCCTTACTTTATCACCGATTTGTACCTCCCCGCCTATTTCAATAAATTTTTCGTTTAGTTTTTTCTGATGCTTTTCCGTCACCATTTTTTCTTTTTGATTAAATAGTAAGGCATGTATCATCTTCACCACTTTGTCTTTGTCCTCTGCTTTGCGCCATTCTATTACCATTGCTTTTAGCCTTCGTTCCATGTCTTTCAGGTAAGCCAATTTGTCTTCTGAAATTTTATTCTGGTGCTTGAGTCTTTCCACTTCCTGTTGATGGCGCTCTTTGTCCAGCACTTGCAGCATTTCTTTTTTCAGCCGTTCATTTTCTTTTAATAATTGGTTCAGGTCTTTTTTTTCGGCATCAATTTTTTGCAGATCCTGTTCAGTGCGGTTCAGTAATTTGTCTAATGTAAAATGATCTTCATCTACCAATGACCTTGCTTTTTCAATCAGTCGTTTATCAAGGCCAATTCTTTCCGCAATAGAAAAAGTGTAGGAGCTGCCCGGCTTTCCGATGATTAATTTATACAAAGGCAACAGGTTCTTTTCATCAAACTGCATGGCTCCGTTAATAATGCCGGGCACTTTGTTGGCCATTACTTTCAAATTCAAATAATGGGTGGTTACAATACCAAAACTATGTTTGTGTGCCAGCTCTTCCATGATCACTTCTGCAAAAGCACCGCCCAGATTTGGATCACTGCCACTTCCCAATTCATCAATGAAGAACAAAGTTTTACCATTCGCATTTTCCATAAAATACTTCATGTTTTTCAAATGCGATGAGTAAGTGCTCAACTCAAATTCCAGACTTTGTGTATCGCCAATATGAATCATGATTTGTTTAAAGATCCCCATCTCACTATCGGCATTTACCGGCACCAGCAAACCACTTTGCAGCATCATCTGCAGCAGTCCTACGGTTTTTAATGTAACTGTTTTACCGCCTGCATTTGGGCCGCTGATTACCAGTATCCGGCTCTTATCATTCAATGAAATATTGATGGGTATGGTAGGCTTATTATTTTTTTGATTGTACAGCAGCAGCAAAGGATGATAAGCATTGATCAGTTTTACATGCGCCTTATCATAAAGCAACGGATAATTGCCGCCAACAGCCACTGCAAATTTTGCTTTGCCATGAATGAAATCAAATTCACCGGCAGCATCAAAATAAGTTTTAAGCAGTGATGAATATATACTCAGCTGCTGCGTCAGTTTCCGCAGAATTTTATACACTTCCTTACTCTCATCATTCTCCAGCGAAAAAATATCATTGTTCAGTTCTGTTGTTTCTTCCGGCTCAATAAAAGTAGTTCGGCGGCTGTCGCTTTCGCCATGGAGTACCCCTTTTATCATGCGTTTTTGTTCTGCAAAAACTGCCAGCACCCTGCGGCCATTCATAAAACTTTCTTCAATGTCGGCTAAGTAACCCTGCTTGTTGAGTTTGCTTACAATCTTATCAAACATGCGCCGCAGCTCATTTCTTTTGCGGTATAGGCTCATGCGTATGCTGGCCAGTTCTTCGCTGGCGGTATCTTTCACATTGCCCGTTTCATCCAGCACATCGTTGATCAGTTCGTTGATCATTTTTTCGTAGTAAGTATCCTCAATTACTTTCGACAATGCCGGGTATGCCACTCTCCTTTCATTATCAAACCAGCGAAAAATATTATTGGTATTCTCTGCCAGTTTTTTGATTAGTAAAAATTGTTCACCGCTTAACACGGCACCGGGAATGCTTAACAACTTTAGTTCTTTACTGATATTGATTACAAAATCGTTTGGGAAATATTGACCGCTCTGCAGCAGCAGTTTGTATTCATTGCTTTGCAGCAGTGCTGTTTCAATAAATTCTTTTTTGGTATGAATGCGTAAGTTGGCGGCTTTATGTTTGGCATATTCGGTACGGCAATATTCTGCCAGTATCGTTTTTACTTTTTCAAATTCCAGTTGCACCAATGCCGACTCCGGGAAAAACCTGATCATTTTTTCTTAGTAATTTTTTGTTACCGGCAAAAGTACGTTGATTGGGCTGAAGTGGCGACGCTCCGTTCAACTGTGAATTACTATGGAGCTTTTTACTTAGCTTTATCGATATGAGTCTTGGTAAATTAATAAAGGAATTGAGAACGATTAATATTTACAAGAAAACAAAAAGTAAATATTTAGAAGATGCATTAGCAGAAATAAATGTTGACCATATTCCTATTGATAAAATGAAAGAAATTATAGTTGCTAATCCAGACGACCCTTTTTTGCTAGATGGCTACGAACTTAATAAAGAACAAATAGAAAAGCTAAACTGTTATATAGAGGACAAAATCTTCCCAGATTTTAAAACCAAAGAGTACTTTTTTGAATGTTATGGTAATATGACAAGAATGAGAAATAAAATATATTTAGCTAAATATCATTAAAATTATTTTACTTCCTGCACCTGCAATTCCTCCCACGGGGTACTTCCATCTTTCTCTCTTTTAAAAATAAAATCATCACTGCTGAGGATTACAATTTCGGCGGTGGTGTAAACAATATTGCTGTCGAGCAAATGCCCGCCAATGGTTTTGCCGGTGCTGTCGCTGATGCTGATGTGTAGATGAGAGCCATTGATAGAAACAGTACCCACTAAACTTACAATTTCAAAATGGCCGGTGCCGCTGCTGCCTTCGGGCTGGTTGGCATAGCGGATATTGTAATTGGTAAGGCTGCCCACGCAAGTACTTATCCAGCCTGCTTTTATTTGTTGATCGGTTACTAATTTTTGAATTTCCTTTTTCAAATCCTGCCCGGGTTTTAAGCGGAAGGCGTGTGCTTTGCAGTTGCTCATGGTACTTGCATTATTAGTGCGGCATGAAGATAGTGAATACAGCAACAAGCCGGAAGCCAAAAGCAGCACACAGGTATGTCGTACAAGGGAGTGACACAAGGATGTTGCCACGAAAGAGCGAATGCCGGTTTTCAAAATAAAATTTAATGGTTCTGTAAGGTGGAAGATAAATCAGCGTCTTACGGGTGTAAAGAATCTGTATTAAACTTATTGCAAGATAAATTGTTTCTCAAACTAAGCTAATTACTTTTGCGTAATTGCTGCAAATGAAAATAAACATGAAAAAAATGCTGGCCGCTTTGGGGCTTTTTACCGGGCTGTTTTCATCGGCCCAACAAAACAATATTGCTAAAATAAAAATTATGGACAATTCAACTGCAAAATTCGATACTGCCACTTTTGGCACCGGGTGTTTTTGGTGCACCGAAGCAATTTTTCAGGAAGTGGATGGTGTGATAAAAGTAACCAGTGGCTACAGTGGCGGTGCCGTGGAAAAGCCTAGCTACAAGGAAGTTTGCACCGGTACTACCGGTCATGCTGAGTGCCTCAACATTGTGTATGATCCTGCAAAAATTAGTTTTGATGAACTGCTGGAAATTTTCTGGAAAGTCCACGACCCAACCACATTGAACAGGCAGGGCAATGATATTGGCACACAATACCGCAGTGTTATTTTTTATCACAATGACGAACAAAAAGCTAAAGCTGAAAAGTATAAAGCAGAGCTGGATAAAAGTGGTGCCTGGGATAAGTCCATCGTAACTACAATGGAACCATTTGTAAAATTTTATCCTGCAGAAGATTATCACCAGGATTACTATAACAACAATACCGGCCAAGGCTACTGCCAGTTTGTGATACGGCCTAAGCTGGAAAAGTTTGAGAAAGTATTTAAGAGTAAATTAAAGAAGCATTAATTATTTATGACATTAATTTTTACGAATTACACTAATTGACCACAATAATCAGTGTAATTCGTATCATTTAATTTTAGTCTTTCTCAGTTCCAATAAGTTTAAACTGTTTGGGGTGAAGCCGCTGATATTGGTGTGAACCAGGTGAATTGCCATATCATACCACAAAGGAACCACCGGGGCATCGTTTATCATCAACTGATCCATCTGCTGGTAAAGCTTGTAACGAATAGGGTCGCTCTTTTCCGCATTGGCTTTTTCGTATAATAAATCAAAGGCATCATTGTGATAACGGGTATAGTTAGGTGGTGCAGGATTTTTACTGTAAAAAACACTGAGATAATTTTCGGCATCAGGATAATCTGCAATCCAGCTGCCACGAAAAAACAGAGCCTGCGATTTGGAGGTTTGCTCCAGCAATAAACTTTTCTGTACAGTCTCAACCTGTACTTTTATACCTGACTGCAATAATTCGTTTGCGATGTATCCGGCGAGGTCTGCATACACAGGAATGGTCAATAATTTTATCACCGGCAAATTATCCCCGTTAGGAAATCCAGCTTCTGCCAAAAATTGTTTTGCTTTTGCTGCATCAAAATGATAACCCTTCACAAGGTTGCTGTCGAATGAAGGAAGCCCAGTTGGAACGAACCCACTTTCTGCCGCAGTGCCAATAGAGTTACGCAGGTAAAGCATCATCTTCTTTCTATCAAAACCATAGTTGATTGCCTGTCTTATTTTTTGCAATCTTAATGGTGATTGTTTTACCAAAGCATTGTTGCTGTCTACCAAGATGCCAAGATATTCGATGTTGAGATAAGGATGTTTTTGAAGCAATAGTTTTCCCTCCCAGTCTTTTTTGAGGTTGCCCGTTTTGGTTAAAATTTCATCTTTAAAAGATGCTTCAATATCGTTGATAAAATCAAGGCGGTTTTGTTGAAACTCTAAAAACTCTGTTGCCTTGCTGTCGAAGAAGGACACTTTAATTCCATCAATATACGGCAACGCATAGCCGCTGCTGTCTTTTTCAAAATAGTGTTCATTTTTTTTCAGTACCAATGCCTGCCCTTCTTCCCAGGCTACAAAGGCGAAAGGTCCGGTGCCAATGGGATGGCTGGGGAAATTGCCAGTATATTTTTCAACTGCTTCTTTAGCCACAACCGAACAATACTGCATACTCAATATGCCAATGATTGGTTGAAAAGGTTTAAGTAATTTAAGTTGAAAAGTGGAATCATTTAATGCAGTAAATGGCTGCAGTGTATCTACCCTGCTGTTAAAAATCCATGCACCGGGGCTGGCGGTATTTTTATCCATGATGCGGCTAAAACTGTAGGCAACATCAGCAGCAATTAGGCGCCTGCCTTTGCCATTTTCAAAAGCCACATCATCATGAAAATAAACATCCGTACGCAGATGAAAAGTAAAGCTGAGATTATCCGCCGAAATATCCCAGCTCTTTGCTAGAGATGGTTTCATTTGCATATTTTCATCCACCTCCACCAGTGTATTGTACAACTGGTGTACTGCCCACATGATGCTTTGATTTTTTGCAAAAGCCGGATCAAGAGAAGCTATGCCTGCCTGTTCGTTATAATGAAATATTTTTTTACCGGGATGCTGATGGGTTTTGCAACCTGCAAGAATGCAGAGAAGAATGGATAATGTAATAATTGATAATTGATAATTACTGGAACGATTCATAAATGCGGTAAAAGAAATCTAAATTAGCGAATTAAAATTTTACTGATGAACAGAGCAGGCAAAGCATTTTTTCTTTTTGCAATTTTATTGATGAGTTGCCAGATGTTAGTGGCACAGAGTTTTACTCATGCAGATACTTTACGTGGCAGCAATGGCCCGGGCAGGGATTGGTGGGATGTGCTGAAATATGATTTGCATGTGAAGTTTAATATAGAGGATAGTACAATTAGTGGATATAATGTGATACAGTTTAAAGTACTTAAAAAAGGAAATGTGATGCAGATTGATTTGCAGGAGCCAATGATTATTGACAGTATTGACTTAAGCTATACAGTAGCAATAATAAAAGATCCAAAACCCAAAACGAAAGTAACAAGAGGTATTGGAGCAACAGAAAGTATTAAAGAAATTGCAAAAGAAGGAGACGCTTATTTTTTTAAAATTCACGATAAGATAAATAGAGACTTTAATGAACTAACTGTTTATTACCACGGTAAACCACGTATTGCTAAAAATCCACCATGGGATGGCGGCCTTATCTGGAAAAAAGATAAAAATAAAAATCCATGGGTATCGATTGCCTGTCAGGGCTTAGGCGCAAGTGTATGGTATCCCTGCAAGGACATTCAAAGTGATGAACCTGATTGGGCAGAAATGAATATAACATGCCCGGATACATTAGTTACCGTTGGCAATGGAAGGTTAAGGGATAAGATAGATAACAAGAATGGTACAGTAACATACGACTGGTATGTTGTAAATCCTATCAACAATTACAACATCATTCCATACATCGGCAAGTATGTTCACTTTGGCGAAACATATAAAGGCGAAGCTGGCAATTTAGACATGGATTATTGGGTACTGGATTCTAATCTTGAAAAAGCTAAAGAACATTTTAAAGATGCCCCGAGAATGATGAAAGCATTTGAATATTGGTTTGGGCCCTACCCTTTTTACAAGGATGGTTACAAGTTAGTAGATGCACCACATCTTGGCATGGAACACCAGAGTGCTACCGCTTATGGCAATGAATATAAGAATGGTTATTTAGGCACAGACCGGAGTGGCAGCGGCTGGGGATTGAAATGGGATTTTATCATTGTTCATGAAAGCGGCCATGAATGGTTTGCCAACAATATCACTGCCAAAGACATGGCTGATAACTGGGTGCATGAAGGCTTTACTTCTTACAGTGAAGTATTGTTTACAGAATACTATTATGGCAAAGAAGCAGCAACAGCCTATGTTACAGGCGTAAGAAAAAGAATACGCAACGATACACCCATTACAGGGCCCTATGGTGTAAATAAAGATGGAAGCGGCGATATGTATGTCAAAGGCTCTAACCTCATCCATACCATCCGGCAGGTAATTAATAACGATGTGCAGTTCAGAAAAATTTTACGGGGATTGAATAAAACATTCTATCATCAAACGGTTACAACAAAACAAATTGAAAATTACATCAGCAAACAAAGCAAAATTAATTTTAGTAAAGTATTTAACCAGTATTTAAGAACAACCCAGGTACCAACGCTGGAGTACAAACTAAAAGGATACAAATTGCAATACCGGTACAGCACCTGCATCAAGGGCTTTAACCTGCCGCTGAAAATAAAATTTAAAGGAGGAGATAAATGGATCAGGCCAACACAAAGCTGGCAAACCCTGAGCGGCTTTCAGGAAGGAGATAATAATTTTTCTGTTGATCCAAATTTTTATATCAATACAAAAAAGGTAGAGTAATTTAGCGCCAAACAAAACTATGAGCCAGATAAGAAGGCAAAGTATTATTTCATCGGTGATGGTATATTTTGGTTTTGCATTGGGCTTTATAAATACCTACCTCTTTACCAAAGAAGGTGGCTTTACAAAAGAGCAATACGGACTTACCGGAATTTTTATCGCCATCGGCACTTTAATGTTTTCATTTGCCAACCTCGGCATGCCTTCTTACATCTCTAAATTTTATCCTTATTACAATGATAATTTAGATAAAAAAAGAAATGATATCCTTTCCTGGGCGCTGCTGTTTTCACTGATCGGTTTTTGCTTTGTAGCCATCAGTGGCATTTATTTCCGGGATATTGTTATTCGCAAGTTTGGCCACTCCCCGGAGTTGATACAATATTACTACTGGATATTTCCCTTTGGCCTTGGCCTTACTTTATTCGGCATTTTAGAAAGCTATGCCTGGCAATTAAAAAAAGCCATTCTCACCAATTTCTTACGGGAAGTGCAGTTTCGTTTGTTCACCACTATTTTAATCGTTCTTACTTTTGCAGGCCTGCTATCCAGCTTTGATATTTTTATCAAAATCTATTCTTTCACCTACTTGGCCATTGCATTGATGCTGTTGGTTTATATGCTGGCAAAGGGTTATATCCACCTCACGTTTGCGGTGAGCCGGGTTACCAAAAAGTTTTATAAAAAAATCCTTACGCTGGTAGTGTTTGTTTTTGGCGGCACATTGGTATTTGCCATCTCTTCTGTTTTTGATTCCTTGGTGATTGCTTCTGTACTCAGTGATGGCCTTGCTGCTGTAGCCATTTATTCGCTGGCGCAAAATATTGCCAGCCTCATTCAGGCGCCGCAGAGAGGCATCATTGCATCTTCCATCGGAGCATTGTCGCAGGCATGGAAAGATAAAGACATGGTCAGGATACAACGCATCTACCAGCAATCTTCCATCAACCAATTATTATTTGCCACCGGCATGTTTGCACTAATATGGCTCAACTTTGCAGACGGTGTTTTTACATTTAAACTGCAATCCGGATACCTGGATGCCCGTTGGATATTTTTCTTTATTGGCCTCTACCGCATCATCGATATGGGCACCGGTGTAAGCAGCCAGATCATCGGCACTTCTACCCGTTGGAAATTTGAATTTTATACCGGCATGATATTGTTGCTGCTCACCTTGCCACTCAATTATGTTCTTACAAAATATTCTTACGGTATTTTAGGGCCGGCCATTGCCAACCTGTTTTCATTTACTGTTTACAACAGCATCCGTTATTGGTTTTTAAAAACAAAATACAACCTGCAGCCTTTTACCAAAGAGACAGTGTACACTATTTTACTTGGTGTAGTTTGTTATTACGTTTGTTATTTGCTGTTTGATAAATACAGTGGCTTTGGGTGGATTGTTGCCCGGAGCAGTTGCTTCTTGTTATTATATAGTTCGGGTACGCTCTTGCTCAACTTATCTGCAGATGTACTGCCTGTATGGAATACAATCTTGAAAAAGACAGGCATAAAAAAAGGAGAATAAAAATTCTCCTTTCAAATATTGTATTGAGTTTTATTACTGCACTTTTGGCTTTCCCCCGCTGATAAATTTTTCACTGTAATAATCATCTGTAAGGCTGCTGATAGTAACACCGTTTCTTACACTGCTGTGTACAAAATAATTATTGCCGAGGTAAAAACCCACATGGCTTACACCGCCTCTTGTATTAAAGAAAACAAGGTCGCCTTCTTTCAGGTCTTCTGCAGTCACTTTATCGCAAACATGATATTGCTCCTTTGCTGTACGGGGCAGGTTGATATGATAAATGGACTGCATCAACTGGCCTGTGAATGAACTGCAGTCAACACCTTTTTTATCGGTGCCGCCATAGCGATAACGGGTACCCCACCAATCTTCAATAAAATTGTACAACAAAAGATTGGTAAAAGATTCCACTTCCCTGTCCATCAGCATGGCGTATTTAAACTGAAGTGATGAACAGTTTTCAATAACAGTGCCGAAGGAAGATGATGATATATTGAGGGTGGTTTTAATTTCTTTCACAGCAACAGCGGGTGCTGCTGACTGGTCTTCTGTACTGTAATAAAGGTCATCATTGAATACCCGGCCCGGGGTAATTTCAATGTTGTTAATAAACTTGGGGGCGTTGGCTGGCTTTGCCTTTACATTCAACCGCTCAATGTTTACATTAGTTTGGGCTTTCGCCGTGATAGATGTTCCTGTAAAAATGCCAGTGGCAACAGCAACAAAAAACAAGTGTTTCATACGTAAAATTTTGTTTTACAGTATGTACGACTTAGTCTTGTGTTATTTACTCCCCTGTTGTTTCTTACAATGAAAATGCTTAGCTGTACTCTTCTGTGAATCTTGTCCTACAAACAATTTGATAATATAAATTTCTTCGGTGGTCGCAAAGGTAATGCCTGAGAGCTTATTAAGCAACCTTTTAACATTGAATTTCAAATGGTTAAAAATCAATATTTTTAAAACGTTGCTGACAGGAATATATTGTTGAGCAAGATGGATGAGCTGTGCTATTTGAAATCAGGCTTATTTTGCTGCCACTTTTAAACCCCAAACAAAAAGGATTACAAAACGCTTGTAATCCTTTTTTCTTTCTTGCAGTAATGCAATGAATACTAATTTATAGGATTAGGTATTTTAATAGCAAAGTCTTAACTGTATTGGTCACTCTCTATTTACTTTTTTGCCTTGATGCTAAAAAGTAACAAAAAAAATCAAGGCTGCATAAAAAAGACTAAAAATTTGAATGATTGGCTAAAATGAAATTAAGTTCCAACTGTTGAATATGGCCAGGCTTTAGTGCGACTTACGAACAAAGTACAAAGCCTAACATTTGTAACATCAATTTCATTTTTTAACGCCAACCATTCAAATTTTCTTAACGCCTTTTTTATGAGACCACCCTAAATGCAAGAACAGTTTTTGTATGTGCTTATTCTACCTAATCCTACTATTTTATTTTCCAAATACTTTCTTTAAAAGGTCTGTTACCTGTGCTGCAGGGTCTTTGCGTATCTTCTGTTCCTGCAGGCTGATATTGTAGAACAAACCCCCCAATTCTTTTTCCGTTACATACGCTGTGAGATCGGTGTTTACTTTTTTAGCAGCAACCATATTGTACTTTGAAAATACTTCTTTCCAGTATTTAGTTGCATTTACTTTAGTTAAAGATGCTTCAATTACCGGCCTGAATTTTTCTGTGAGTTCTGTGGTAGTGGTTTTCTTTAAATAATCGGTGGCGGCAAAATCACCACCTCTTAAAATCTGCAGGCCATCTGTTACCGACATCTGTTTGATGGAAGCCCAGAAAATATTTCCAATGCCGCTGGCTGCATCTTCTGCAGCCCTGTTCATAGAGAGTACCGCTTTATCAACGAGGCTGCCCATGCCCAGGCTTCTTAATTTTTTTTCTGCATCCTGTGCTTCCTGTGGCATCAATATCTTTATTGCAGCATCAGCAAAAAATCCATCCGGCTTGCTGAGTTTTTTACTGCTGCTGTCTGTACCCACTCTCAGTGCTTCTTTCAATCCACTGATGATGTCGTCGTTGCTGAGACCGCTGCCACTCTTGCTGCTGCCACCCGGCAAACTGTTCATTGCTTTTTGCAATTCGCTTTTACCGGTAGAATCTTTTGCAGTAGCTTTTTTAAGCAAGCCTCCAATGCCCTGTGCATTGGTTTCAAAATACAATGTGCCGGCAACAATGGTAAGCAGTAACAATTTCTTCATACTATTTTTTTTCTTTAGGCAGGCAAAAATAGTGCCTGCGGTTTTTATTAGGAGCATTTAGTTTTTACCTTTAAGCACTTTAACAAATTTGCTTGTATGGTTCAGTTGTCTGTTTGGGAAAAAGAAACATTTTTTGCACCGCAGGATGTGGTGATTGTGGGCAGTGGCTTTGTAGGTTTATGGAGTGCATTGAAATTGATGGAGATAAACCCTCATCAAAAAATTACGATTCTTGAAAGGGGTATCATACCCACTGGAGCAAGTACCCGTAATGCCGGCTTCAGTTGCTTTGGCAGCCCCTCCGAATTGCTGAATGATGTGGCAGCAAAAGGAGAAGCTAAAACTTTTGAACTGGTAAGCCTCCGATATAAGGGACTTGCTGAAATAAGAAAATATTTTACTGATGAAGCAATTGGATATGACGGCTCAGGAGGGTATGAATGTTTTACTAACGGTTCTGCAGACTGGCAATTGTGTGCTGCCCAATTAGGATGGCTCAATGAAAAACTTGTACCCATCACCGGCATAGCCAATACCTTTACCAGGGCGGATGAAAAGCTTGCTGCGTTTGGCTTTACAGGCTTTGATCATTTAATTGAAAATAAACTGGAAGGCGGGCTTCACTCCGGAAAACTGGTAACCGCTTTGTTGAAAAAAGTGCAGGGCATGGGTGTGCAGGTGCTTACCAATATTGAAGTGCTGAAGTATGAGCAACAGGATGGAGGCATTGCAATTACCAGCAGTCTGCACATTGATTTCTCAACCAAAAAACTGCTGCTTTGCACCAATGCTTTTACCAAACAATTTATTCCTGACATTGATATTATCCCCTGCCGTGGACAGGTGCTGGTAACAGCACCGATTGCCCGTTTCAAACTAAAAGGAACATTTCATTTCGACCAGGGCTTTTATTATTTCCGCAACCTCGGTAACCGTTTATTAATTGGCGGTGCCCGAAACAAAGCATTGGCAGAAGAAGAAACCACGACCATGCAAACCACCCCACTCATTCAGCAGGAACTGGAAAATTTTATTCAGCAGCATATATTGCCAGATACATCTTTTACCATTACCGACCGGTGGAGTGGCATCATGGCAATGGGCAGTGACAAGATGCCCATCATTAAAAGCATAGCACCGAATGTATTTTGCTGTGTTCGTATGAGTGGTATGGGAGTGGCACTGGCACCTGTAGTGGCGGAGCAGGCTGTGCTGATGATAAATAATGATGCTGGTGAATTTGGGAAGATTTGAACGGATGTTTTTTGATTGCATGAATTGATACTAATTACCTAATTATAAATGCCAGGCTTTATTGACGGTATTGTCAATTTTATATTACCGGTATTATTTTATTTATTGTATATTAGTATTGCAATTTTATATTGTACCAATCGGGAATGTAAATGTTCCTTTTCTCTTTAGCAGGTTCTTTCATTTTCGACGACATTGTTTAGGCTTGTTTTTTATTTGCTTTCTGCAGTTCAATATCCTCTAAAATATACTCACTGTTAATGCAAAAAAATAACACCATGAAACGTAAGCTTTTCATCCCCATCCTGTTTTGTATTATTTCATTCCACTCAGTGGCACAGGTTACGCAAATCAATTCAAATAAAAGCCTGTCGGTAGTCTTTCCGCTTACTGCCAGTAAAACAATTTTAACTTCTGCTCTTGATAGTTCTATCTGGGTTACAGATGGTACGCTTGCAGGAACGGTACAATTGTCTACCACTATTTTTTATGATCAGTCTGCCGGGTTACTCAATGGCAAACTTATTTTCACCGGAAGATCAACCGCTACAGGTAATGAATTGTTTATTACAGATGGCACAGCCGGTGGTACTGTTTTATTAAAAGATATTAATACGGGGATGGCAAGTTCTGATCCGGGTGATGATTTTGCAGTATTGAATGGCTTTATATATTTTACTGCACGGCGGCCGGCAGAAGGCAGGGAACTGTGGCGTACGAATGGCACTGCAGGCGGCACAACTTTGGTAAAAGATATTGTACCGGGTGCAGACAGCAGTAATGCTGCCGGTCAATACAATTTATTTTCTACCGGCACTTACCTCCTCTTTGCTGCCAAAACTCCTGCCTCCGGAATTGAACTGTGGAAATCGGATGGAACCAGCGGCGGCACTGCTGTATTAAAAGACATCAATGCCGGTGCTGATTCTTCTAAACCAAGATATTTTTATCTTTTAAACAACACCGTTTTATTTACCGCCACTGATGCCACACATGGAGAAGAAATATGGAAAACAGATGGAACAGCAGCAGGCACCACAATGGTAAAAGATATTAACGCAGGCACAGCGGGCTGTACTTCTATAGAAATATTTCCAGGTTTTAGTTTCCCTGTTTTCCAGAGCTTCCATACTTTTAATAACCGGGTTTATTTTATTGCGTATGACGGAACAAGTACGGGAGAACTGTGGAGTTCGGATGGAACCACAGCAAATACAACACTTATAAAAGATATAGTACCGGGCACTTCATTTTCTTTTATCTTTCTATCAAACGCTGTGAACTTACCCAGTAAATTTATTTTCCCGGTATCCGATGGAGCAAGCAGTGCTGAGCTATGGCAATCGGACGGCACGCCGGGAGGAACTGTTTTGTTTAAAGCATTTTCTTTTGTGAATAGTGATTTCCCATTTATACTGCTCAACTATATTTATGATGTTAATACCGGTACTTTCACTAACCCATTATTCCAGGGAAACAAATTCTTTTTTACTGCATCTACAGATGCTGAAGGAAGGGAGTTGTGGATATCGGATGGCACACTGGCCAATACTAAAATAGTAAAAGATATAAACCCGGGCGTGGGCAATGGAACTGATGTGGCTTCTTATGCCTTTACAACAGCTGCTTTATATTTTTCTGCAAATGATGCTGTAAAAGGAACTGAATTATGGAAAACGGATGGTACCCTTGCAGGTACAGCTTTAGAGGCAGACATTAATGTGGGTGCAGATAGCTCAAACCCGGAACTCTCTTTTTTTACTGGTAACGGCAAACTGATATTTGGTGCTAATAATGGTGACAATGCAGCAACTGATTTATATGTGTTGGGCGGCGGCATTATCCCTCCTGCCGAACCCTGCCCCGGCGGAAACATTTCGCTTACTTCCAGTATTACTGGTGCTGCTTATCAATGGCAGGTCAATACTGGCGGTGGTTTCAGCAATATTACCAACAATGCAACTTATGCAGGTGCCACCACTGTTACCCTGCAAATAAATAATGCACCGTCTTCATTTTATGGCTACCAATACCGTTGCAATGTGAGTGGAAATTTTAGTACTGTAACCATCATAAAATTTGTAAATAACTGGAAGGGCACTGTAAATAATCTTTGGAACAACCCTGCCAACTGGAGTTGTAATGCAGTGCCGGATGGAAACACGGACGTGGTAATTACTGCAGGTACCGCAGTATTAAATGTAAATGGCACCTGCAGAAGCATTGCGGTAAGCACCGGTGCAAACTTTACTGCCAATACAGGTTTTACTTTACTGGTGATGCATTGATTTGTTTATTTATCATGCATCATAGCTCACTATCCGGATAGATCGTTCAGGCCGCTCTTAGCGTCCCGACCTTATCAATTCAAACTCCTGAAATCCACCGGCACCAGTTTACTTACACCGGCCTCCTGCATGGTGACGCCGTAAATAACATCCACGGCGCTCATGGTTTGTTTGTTGTGTGTTACAATAATGAACTGGCTGTTCTCACTAAACTGTTTAATCATCTTGGTAAACTTACCAACGTTTGCATCATCCAGCGGAGCATCTACCTCATCCAATATACAGAATGGTGCTGGCTTAATTAAATAGATGGCAAAAAGCAAGGCTGTTGCAGTCAATGTTTTCTCACCCCCACTCAACTGGCCAATGCTGCTTGGGCGCTTGCCTTTTGGTTTGGCTATAATGTCAATGCCAGTCTCAGCAAGGTTTTCAGGATCTACCAATACCATGTCGGCTGTATCATCTTCAGTAAACAAAGCCTGGAATACTTTCTGGAAGTTTTCCCTTACTTTATTAAAAGTTTCTAAAAACTGCTGGTTGGCGGTGGCTTCCACTTCCTGTATGGTTTGCATCAGGCTGTCCTTTGCCGTTACCAAATCATTTTTTTGCTCCATGATAAATTCATAGCGCTTTTTCATTTCGGTGTAAGCTTCAATTGCTGTTGGGTTTACTTCCCCAATATTTTCCAGCCGCTTGCGGAGGCGGTCGTTTCTTTCCTGCAATTCTTCCAGTGGCACTTCGCCGGTACGTGGCTCATCAATGATGGCATCTAGGTCTATTCTAAATTCTACCTGCAGCCTTTCCTTCATACCTGCCAGTTGCAGTTTCAGGTCGGTGAGCTTGTCTTTTATTTCATTCAGTAAAGTATCAATTCCTTCCTTAGATTTTTGTTTGTGGCGAAGTTCACTTTCTTTTTCGGCTAAGGCATTCCGTAAGTTGTAGTATGCCTGGTCTGCTTCGTTGAGTTTCTTTTCTTCTGCATCTTTGTTTTGCAGTAAAGAAATTACCAATGCTTCTAGTTCGGCCAGTGCAATAGCCGTTTCTGTGATGCTGGCGGCTGCTTCGCTTAATTGGCTGCTGCTGCTTTCTACCTGTATTTTCAGATCGTTTAGCTGGTTGCTCTTAAACTCGTATTCTGTTTTTAGTGCCGTTACCTTGCTCTGTTGTTTGGTAAACTGCAGGTTGCTGTCGTTGTAAGTGGCAGTGGCAAAATTGTATTCCTGTTCTGCTGCTGCATAATCCTGCTCTATCAATTGCATCCGGTGGCTCAGCTCTTCTAATTGAGTATTGTATTTATCCAGTTCATCCCTGGTGCTGGCAATGGCATCATGATTGGCAGCCAATTGTTCTTGTAAATCTTCTACCCTTTTGCTGCTGGTTTCTTCTAAATGATGAAGGTTTTCAATTTTATTTTGCAGGCTGAATACATGATTGGTGAAGTTGTTGATATCCTGCTGTGTTTGCTTGATAGCATTTTCTTTCAACTGTTCGTTGAAGGCAATCACTTCGTAGTGGCGTGCCTGTATCGTGGTTTTTAATTCGTTCACCACTATTTCCTGTGCAGTGATTTCTTCTACCAGTTTTTCTAAATTCTTTGCCCGGCCTATTTTCTTTCCTTCAAACAAGCCAACGCTTCCGCCGGTAAGGGAATATTTTCCTTTTACATACTTACCTGTTTTCTCCAGCACAATAGAGCCATTGCTGTTACGCAATGCTTCTTCATTTTCTGCAATAAAAACATTGCCCAGCAAGTGTTTGGCAAGATTGCTGTATTTACCATCCACCTCCACTACACTCAATGCAGGGATGGTTCCTTCGGGCTGATGGCTTTCTTGAAAACCGGTAAATTTATCCTGCAAAAAGAAATTAGCTTTTCCTTTTTTGTTATCGTCCAATAAATGAATCGCCTGCAAACCTTCCTCCAAGTTGTTTACTACATAATAGTTCAGGTAAGGTTCCAGCACATTTTCTACAGCGGCACGGTATTCAGGCTGCACATAAATTACATCGCTCAGCAATGGAGCGGCATGGTTCCAGTTGGGATTTTTATGTAAAAATTTCACACTCTCAGGATAGCCTTCCATTGAATCAATGAGGCTCTTAAGCAATGCGTATTCATTTTTTTTGCTGTCTAAAATCCTGCTTTGGTCGGCCAGCTGACTGCGTAAACCTTCCAGCACACTCTGCGTTTGAAATATTTGTTCTTTGGTAAATTCCTGGTGATCGTTCAACTGCTGCAGGTCAACTTTTTTTTGCTCCAGTTCATCCGCTTTTACTTTTCTATCTGCTTCCAACTGCTGCAGCTGTGCCTGGCGCTGGCTCTTTTCTTCCTGTATCTGTGCAATGGTTCTTTGTACATTCTGGATAGATGTATCTGCTACGGCTACCTTTTTTTCTGCCTCAAACTGGTTACGCTGAATGGCCTGGTTCTCCCTGCGGAGAGCATCGATGCCGCTGCGTTTTTCATCAAACACTTTGCGTTTATCTTCTACCGCTTCTTTGAGGTCGCCCAGTTTTTCCTCCAGTTCAACCAGTTTTATTTCATCGTCTTTTATCTGCTGGCTGGTAAACTGTATGCTTTCATCCAGACCTTTTAACTGGCCACCTGCTTTTTGCAAAAAGTCATTCAGGCTGGTTTCTCTTTCTTTTAAATATTGCAGGCGTTGAGCTGCTAGGCTTTTTTCACTTTCTTTATTGCGGACATTGCCAAGCAAATCGTTGAACTCATGCTGCATAGCCTGTAGGGCTTTTTCTTTTTCAATAAAGCCTAATTTTTCATGCTCTACTGCAGCAGCTTCTTTGGCAATGGCAGTTTCTATTTCAATACGTTTGTCCACTTCCACCTGCTGTTGATGATTCAGATCACGGTAAGTGATGTTGAAGCCTTCCAGTGCGGCTTTGGCCAACTCAATGCTGATCTCCTTATATTCTTTTTTTATTTCAAAATATTTCTCTGCTTTTTTTGCCTGGCTTTCTAAGCTTTTTAATTGATTGTTTATTTCAAACAACAAATCTTCAATACGGGCAAGATCCTGCTCAGTAGCGTCTAATTTTAATTTAGCTTCCTTTTTCCTGGTTTTGTAAATGGTAATTCCAGCAGCCTGTTCCAGCATTTTGCGGCGGCTATTTTCTTTATCCTTGATAATATCATCTACCATACCAAGTTCAATAATGGCGTAGCTGTCAGTACTGATGCCGGTATCTATAAACAGGTTATGAATGTCTTTCAGACGGCAGGCCACATCATTCAGGCGATATTCGCTTTCGCCGTTTTTGTAGTATTTACGGGTAACAGTTACAGTGTTAAATTCGGTGGGCAACAGGTTCTTCGTATTTTCAAATGTAAGGCTCACTTCAGCAAGACCAGATGCAGAACGGGTTTTACTGCCATTGAACACCAGGCTCTCTAGGTTTTCACTACGCAGGTTACTGATTTTATGTTCGCCAATTACCCAGCGAATACTGTCGATGATATTGCTTTTACCGCAGCCATTGGGCCCGATAACACCAGTAATGCCTTCATCAAAATTGAGTATAGTTTTATCGGCAAAACTTTTAAATCCTTTTATTTCTAAGCTCTTTAAACGCACTTTTCTAATAGTTTAGTAGGAGGGCAAATATAATGGAATGGGGTAACAAGTGAAGCCTAATCTGTACACACCTGATTTGGTAGTTATTCACAGGTTTTTAACAGTAAATGTGGGAATTAATGGTGGCTTTGGGGATTGTTTAGTCATTAATTATATTGGACTTTTCATAATGCAATTTCACTAAATAAAAAACGCATAAAATTCTCTGACTATCAAAAGAAATTTATGCGCTGATGAAATTTAAAATAAAGATTAATTCAATATCTCGTAGCCAATTGGCTTAAAGGAGTAGTTATTTGACATTTCTGCCGAGCAGGCGGTTAATCCTACTATCAAATCCATTTTTGCTTCTACAATAATGTAATCGCCAGCCTTGCTTTTGGGTGGCAGCACAGACACTTTACCGCTGTCGCCATCAACCGTTACATGCATAAATACATTGAAGGTAATGGGGATATCATCCGGCTTAATTCCATATTGTTCCAATGCACCGCAAAGATTGCCAAAGCAGCCCTGGTGTGGATTGGTATGACCATAAATAATACGAAAAGTATCGGCACTGCAGGGCGTAAGTAAAAAGTCATGCCTGCCAACTGTGTCTTCCACAATTTCAAACATTACATTACTTCTGTTGGAATAAAATGGATGACCTGTTGTCAGGAAAATTGTTTCAGCATAATCAATGGTTCTGCCGGATGACAAATATTCCTGCTTATCATCCAGGTTAAAACACATAAAATCGGAAACCTGCTCTCCCTGGATATCTGTTACTTTAAGACGCTGCCCTTTTTTAAGGATAAATGCTACGCCACTACGGGGTGATATTGTGTTCACTTGCTAATGTTCTGTTTTTTAAAGGACACTCCCATGATTGATCTAGTTTACGGCCACTGTATTGAAATACCTCTGAGGCTTTACCAAAATCCTGCAACATAGGGTTTACAGAACCGGAATAAGCAGTATCTAATTTGCGTACAATATTTTTCATTTTATCATAGCGATTTGTCTTGCGGAGATCATCAAACTGCTGATGAGGATTAAATACCAACGTAGGATATTTAAAACTTCTGGCTGCCCTGCTGCTGTTAGGATGCAGGCCAATGATATAAAATGCTTCTTCTTTAATGCTGAAACTAAAATCTGTGGAAGTTGGATCACTGCTTACCCTTTTATCATAAGCATAATCTTTAGCATCCATGTTAGCTAAAGACTGCAATCTTGCCCAAAGCAGCTTTTCAAAATCTTCTTCATCAATCATATCAGGCCCTTTAAAAATGATGGCTACACTATGAAAAAAATCTTTTGAACTGCGGTACTCATCTACAAATTTATAAAGGAAATCAAGTATAGCCCGATCGTCTTTGGGGCAGGCAATGTGGTCGGCAACAAATACCCTTACCTGCTGTTTTTGAACGGCAGCTTTAGCAGCAACACAGGGATATTCCTTCCGGTGAAGAAAAGACTTATACTCGTCAATATAAGATTGGTCAGTAATCGTCATACAATTTTGTTTTTAGGGTTAACGGTTAAAAAATAAAGCCTGAAATTGATTAAAATATATACTGTTGATTATTGATGGCTTTCACACCAGAGCTGATAATAATTTCAAAAAAACTCCTTATTGATATTGTTACAGCAACACTTGGATATTAGGAAAATGCGAATGATATAAAATCATGGCTGTGGTTTAAGCCGGAAATTGGAAGCGTTTCTAGTAGTACAGGGTGGCAAGATAGTAAAAAAAAGCCTTTCTCCAAGAGAAAGGCCTGTTTTTTTAGAAAATATTTTTAGCTTACCACTTATCTACTTCTTCTGTGCTGCCATTATCTAACGGGGCGGCTTCTGGTACAACAGTTATTTCAGGTTCTGCAGCAACTGGCTCAACTACAGTTGATTCAATTACACTTTCATTTTCGGCAACTACTGTTTCAGCTACAGGTTGTGCTTCGTCTCCTTCATACGGAGTATCATGGTTAAATGCATCGAAATCAAAATCCGGCATTAATTCTGTCTTTACATAATCAACGGCATCTATCAACCCTTTTATAAACTTATTAAAATCTTCTTTGTACAAAAATATTTTGTGCCTGTCATACCCGTCAGAATCGAAACGCTTGCGGCTTTCGGTAATGGTCAAATAATAATCACTTCCACGGGTTTCCCTTACATCAAAAAAGTAAGTCCTGCGTTTTCCTGCCCTTATGCGTTTGCTGTAAACGCTTTCCATTTTTTTGTCGTTGTTCTCGTACGCCACAATTTTTAGTTTTAATTTAGTTGATTGCCAATAATTAATTTATACAGACAAAGATAAAGGTGTTTTTGAAATAGCAAAAAAAACGATTGCTTTTTACAAATATAAAATCACCCGGCTATATTATTGTACCAGGCTCAGCCTTTAATATTTCTTTCCTGTTCCTGCTGGCGGGTGTACATTTCTGCATAATAACCCTTTTGTTGCAATAAAGATTCATGTGTACCCTGCTCTGCGATGGCTCCATCTTCCAGTACAATTATTTTATCAAAAGCCAGTAAAGAAAAAATTCGGTGGGTAATTATAATCGCTGTTTTATCCTGCAGGTATTGATTAAGGTTGTTTAAAATTTCCTTTTCTGTTTTGGCATCTACCGCACTCAGGCAATCATCAAAAATGATGATTGCCGGTTTTTTAACCAGCCCCCTTGCAATTGATATCCGTTGTTTTTGTCCACCACTAAGCGTAACTCCTCTTTCCCCAATCATGGTGTTATACTTATCTGCAAAACTGTTTATTTCCTTATCAATACAGGCTTCTGCAGCAGCCCGAACAATACTTTCTTTATCAGCACCTGGTAGTCCAAAGGCAATGTTGTTGTAAACAGTATCGCTGAATAAAAAAACATCTTGCGGTATATAACTGATGCCTGTGCGTAAATGATGAAGGCTTATTTTATTTACCGGCACATCATTATACAGGATGCCACCCTGCTGAGGATCGTACATCCGGAGCATCAATTGTGCAACTGTTGATTTACCAGAACCTGTCCTTCCTACGATGGCTATTTTTTCACCTTTTTTAATGTGCAACGAAAAGTTTTTCAATGCATGAATACCGGTATGGCTGTAAGTGAAATCAACATTTTTAAATTGAATGCTGCCATTTAGTGATGGTTTCAAATTTTCAACAGGATTGGCAATTGTTGGTTCCGACAGTAAAAACTCGTTGATCCGTTTTTGAGAAGCCGCAGCCCGTTGAGTCATACTTGCCGTCCAGCCAATAGCACTTACCGGAAAAGTAAGCAGCTGGATATACATCACAAATTCAGCGATGGTACCAACTTTTATTCCACCTGTTCCATTCATCACATCCAATGCACCCACCATAATTGTCAGTAAAGTGCTCACCCCAATCAACAAAGCCATACTGGGGAAATAAATAGCTTCCATTTTTGCAAGCCCCAATGCATTCTTTTTATATTGTTCACTGTTGGCTGTGAAAAAACCAAGCATTGCTTTTTCCTGCACAAAAGATTTTATCACCCTGATGCCGCTGTACGATTCCTGTGCATTGGTGGTAAGCTGGCTCAGCATGGCCTGTATGCGTTCACTTTTTTTATTGATGAGGGTGTTTACAAAATAAATGGTGATGGCCAGTATGGGCAATGGCGACAATGCCACCAGGGTTAATTTGGGACTTGCCTTCATCATAAAAAAAATACTAAAGCCCAGCACGGCAGCTAAATTTATAAAATACATAATGGCAGGGCCGGTGTACATCCTCACCCTGCTTACATCTTCTGATATCCGGTTCATCAGATCGCCGGTGCTGTGGGTTTTGTAAAAATTGGTATCCAGTTGCTGGTAATGGGTAAATACCTGGTTCTTTTGATCGTATTCTATCAGGCGGCTCATTACTATAATTGTCTGCCGCATGAGAAACATAAAAAATCCACTGATAATGGCCAGCAACAATAAAATGATACCGCACCAAAGGATTTTTTCACTGGCAGGTTTTACTTCCAGCAAATGAATTATTTTCTGAACAATAAAATCATTTTGCCGATCCTGTATTTTATTTATTCTGTCACCTGTTTTCTCAACTTTGGCTACCACCGTATTTACAACATAGCCGGTAAGCTGCGGCGCTAGTATCCTAAAATAGTTGGTGAGGATGATAAATATGATCCCGATAAAAAAACGGATGCGGTATTTCCAGAAAAAATGATTGAGTGAAGCAAGTTGTTTCATGCAAAGCAAAAATAGAATAAAGATGGCATTAATATTTCCCGGTAAAGGATAGATGGTATAACAAAAAAAGTAAAAAAACTATTGCCTTTCCTGCAGTTTGCTGACACTATCTTTACGAAGTACCATTTTAATAAATTGTATAATAGCTGTAAGTGCAAACATTCCTCCAATTACCCAGTTGAGGTAAGACTGGCTGTCAGTAATCTTTTCCACTATCCACCGTCCTCCAATAATAAAAATATAATAGCCCAGGAGCGTACCAACCCCAATGCCTGTAATGTAAAAATAGTAGTGTCTGTTTACAGGTTTTAAAATCCCCTTCTGAAACAATACAGTACTCCAGCCTAACCAAAAAGGTATTTGTACCGGGTTAACAGCACTGAGAAATATTCCTAAGACAAAACGGGGGAGATGATTATTTAATAAAACATTTTTTTCACCTACCACAGCTTTTGAAACAGCAATAAAACTTCCTGCCGCCAATGCAAGAATAATAAAAAGGGTTATCCATTCCATCAGCTTCATTAATTTTACCTGCTTACTTATCCAGTGCAGCCCTACCAGTGATAAGCGTACATAAATCATCTCTGACAATAAACACCCGAGTGAAAAATAAAAGGCATTGTTAATGTTTTCCTGCAAGCCGATCTGCATCGCCGTAATATTCAAAGTACCTAACGGCAGGGTGCCAAGAAAGCTGATGAACATTCCCCAAAAAAATACAATCAGCAATTTTTGCATCTAATAAAGATAAAATTTAGCCCGGCAAAAAAATGCAAATAATAAATCTGTAAGAAAATGTCATTGCAAACGTCTTAAAGCATAGAATACAGAACTAACTTACACAAAATTATAAATAACATCCTGATACAATCATCCACCATACAATTACTGCGGTTTCATTTTTCGTTTTTTTTGATGCCGGTATTTTGGTTTGCATTAAGCCAAACCGACAACATCCATTTTACAGATACCATTTTAATATTTATTATCCTTCACTTGCTGGTGTACCCTGCCAGCAATGGATACAACAGTTATATGGACAGAGATACAGAAAGTATTGGCGGTATCAAAAATCCCAAACAACCTACTAGGCAATTACTGTATGTTACCATTACATTAGATGTGGTGGCAATACTGCTAAGCTGCTTTATCAGTTGGTATTTTGCTGCAGGCATACTGGCTTATATACTTGCATCCCGTGCTTACAGTTACCGTGGCATCCGATTAAAGAAATACCCGGTTATTGGTTATTTAACCGTTGTAATATTCCAAGGTGCAGTTACTTTTTTTTTGGTGATGCATGGATGCAATACCGGTAAAACATTTGATGTTCCTGTGCCGGGGATGATAGCCGCCTCTTTATTGATTGGCGGTTTTTATCCGCTTACACAAATTTATCAGCACAAACAGGACAAGGAAGACGGCGTTACCACTTTGAGCATGATGGTGGGATACAAAGGCACTTTCATTTTTACAGCAGCCATCTACTTTTTTGCGATGGCAACATTGGCATACCAGTTGTTAACCACATTGCAGCTACTTGGTTTTATTGTGGTACAAATATTTTTTCTGCCGGTACTTATTTATTTTTTCTGGTGGTTCCGGCAGGTTTATCACAACCTTTCAGCTGCTAATTTCGTTAATACCATGCGTATGACTGTGCTGGCATCTGTTTGTACCAATGCAGCTTTTATTACTTTATTTTTAATTGAAAAATTTTGGGCAAAATAGTTTCGATAGCAACAGGAGTTCCGGATCACAAACATTTGCAGGAAGATATTTTTTCGTTTGCAGATATCATTTACAGCAACAATGAACAAGACAGCCGTAAGCTGAAATTTCTTTACCGGCACAGCGATATTACTACCCGTTACAGTACTATCCCCGACTACAGCCTGCCTGCAGAACAAAGGCAATTTTACAGCAAAGAAAAAAACCTGGAACCTTTTCCCAACCTGGAGAAAAGAATGGAATGGTACGGAAATTATGCTGCACCGCTTTCTGTAAAAACGATCCAGGCCTGTATTGCAGGAAAAATTAATAGTGATGAAATCACTCACCTTATCACCGTAAGCTGTACAGGCATGAGTGCTCCGGGGCTTGATCTTGAGATTATGGAGGCTATGAATCTACCCTCTGATACCTTCAGAACTTCAGTTAATTTTATGGGCTGCTATGCCGCAATGCATGGAATAAAATTAGCGGCTGCTCTTTGCAGCAATGATCCTTCGGCCAATGTGGTGGTGGTGTGTACAGAATTGTGTACGCTGCATTTTCAAAAAGAAAATTCTGTTGACAACATCACTTCTACCCTGCTGTTTGCAGATGGTTGTGCGGCTGTTTTGATGCAGCATGATAAAAGTAAACTGAAAGGGTTGTTGATGAAAAGTTTTTTTTCAGATGTTGCTTTTAATGGAAAAAAAGATATGAGCTGGCGGCTTTCATCCAAAGGTTTTTTAATGACCCTCTCGGGCTATGTGCCAGGGTTAGTGAAGGAAGATTTTAATAAACTGGTGGTAAAAGCAATTGCTAATGCAGGTATAAAAAAAGAGGATATCAACTATTGGTGTATTCATCCCGGGGGGAAAAAAATACTGGAAGCCATCCAGCAAAGTGTGGAGATAACGGCAACTGATTTAAAATATTCCTGGCAGGTACTGAATGAATATGGCAATATGAGTTCGCCAACAATTTTATTTGTGTTGCAAAAAATATTACAGGAACTGCAGCTGGAACTGGATACAGAAAACAGTACCATTTTTGGTGCTGCATTCGGGCCGGGGCTCACCATGGAAACATTTATAGCAGTGTATGATTAGTCTGCGATCAAGATCGGAAAAAAAAGAATTGCTCGATGACGGGCAGGTTCCCTTTGCTGATATACAGCAGAACATGAAAGAATTAAATACCATCAACACCTACCTGGGCGGACATGCTATTTCGATTAACGGCTTAAAAAAAATAATTGCACAACAACAATTCCATCAACCATTAACCATTTGCGAAATTGGCTGCGGCGGCGGAGGTAATTTACTGGCATTGGCCAAATGGTGCAGTAAAAAAAATATACCAGTCAATTTTATTGGCATTGATATCAAGCCCGCCTGTATTGAATTTGCCAAACAGGAATGTGCAGCATTGAATGCAGAATGGATAACATCAGATTATGTACAGGCCGATTTATCAAATACAAAACCTGATATTATTTTCTCCTCTTTATTTTGCCATCATTTTAAAGAAGCTGAATTGGTAACCATGCTGCAATGGATGAAACACAATTCAACAAAAGGGTTTTTTATCAACGACCTGCAGCGGCACCCAATGGCATACTATTCAATAAAATTAATCACCACTATATTTTCTAAATCGTATTTGGTAAAAAATGACGCTTCTCTTTCTGTGGCAAGAGGATTTAAAAAAATAGAGTGGCAACAAATATTACAACAGGCCGGCATTAAAAATTACTCCCTGCAATGGCAATGGGCTTTCCGGTATTTACTAACTTACCGCAATGAATGAGGAACAACAATATGATGTAACCATTATTGGTGGCGGCCTTGCTGGGCTTGCACTATCCATACAACTTGGCAAACTGGGGTACCGGGTTGCTCTGTTTGAAAAAGAAGCTTACCCTTTTCATAAAGTATGCGGTGAATACATCAGTATGGAAAGCTGGGACTTTATTGAATCGCTTGGCCTGTCATTGTCTTCCATGAATTTGCCCATTATAAAAAAGCTGGTGGTAAGTGCCCCGGACGGAACTGAGTTACATGCTAATTTACCGCTGGGTGGTTTTGGTATCAGCAGGTATTTGCTGGATAATGAATTGAAAAAAATTGCGGTTGCTAATAACGTTTCTGTATATGAAAAGTGCAAAGTGGAAGAAGTGAATTTTGCTGACGAAATATTTAGCCTGCATACTTCTTTAGGAAATTTTAGCAGCGGCATTTGTTGTGGCAGTTTTGGCAAACGAAGTAATCTCGACATTAAATGGAAAAGAGATTTCATCAGCAAAAAAAATAATAAGCTCAGTAATTATGTTGGTGTAAAATATCACATCAAAACAAATTTTGCAGCCGACACCATTGCTTTACACAATTTTAAAAACGGTTACTGCGGCATTTCAAAAATTGAAGCAGATGAATATTGTCTCTGTTATATTACCAATGCTTTCAACCTTTTAAATAATGGCAATTCCATCGCCTACATGGAGAAAAATATCCTTTACAGGAATAAGCGGCTGAAACAAATATTTGAAAACAGTGAAATACTTTTCAGCACTCCCGTTACCATTTCACAAATTTCTTTCAAACAAAAATCACAGGTACACGACCATGTACTTTTACTGGGAGATGCAGCAGGAATGATTACGCCGCTTTGCGGCAATGGTATGAGCATGGCGCTGCACAGCAGTAAAATTGCGGCTTCCAGCATCATCAACTTTTTACAAAACAATATTACCAGGCAACAGTTTGAGGAAAACTATACCCGGGATTGGAAAAAAATATTTGGGGTAAGATTAAAAGCTGGCAGGCTGATACAAAGTTTTTTTGGAAGGGAATGGATCACCAATCTTTTTATCAGGGTGATGAAATTATTTCCCTGGCTTACTAAAAAGCTGATTGCACTTACACACGGGGAACCTTTTTAAGATTCTTTGCTCCTTAATCTTTTTTGTGTCTTTGCGTGGAAAAAAATTGTAATTACATTTGTTGAAAACTACACAACGATATGCATGTACCAATAATGGCCGAAATGGCTGCCAATGGAGAAACCCCCGATGTATTATTTTGGGTAGGCTGTGCCGGGAGTTTTGACCAGCGGGCACAAAAAATTACCAAAGCATTTGTTACTATTTTAGACAAGGTTAAAATAAAATACGCCATCCTGGGGAAAGAAGAAATGTGTACCGGCGATCCTGCAAGGCGTGCCGGCAATGAATTTATGTTTCAGATGATGGCTTATCAAAATATCAGTATCCTCAATGGCTATGGCATAAAAAAAATAGTGACAGCCTGCCCTCATTGTTTTAATACTTTAAAAAATGAATACCCTGAATTGGGCGGCACTTACGAAGTGATTCATCATGCTGTTTTTTTACAACAGTTGATTGATGAAGGCAAAATAAAAATGACAGAAGGCGGCAGCTTTAAAGGAAAGAAAATAACTTACCACGACAGTTGCTACCTTGGCCGTGCCAACAATATTTATGAAGCACCAAGAAAAGTTTTGGAAGCATTGGATGCTTCATTGGTAGAAATGAAACGCTGCAAGAGCAATGGCCTTTGCTGTGGTGCCGGTGGTGCCCAAATGTTTAAAGAAGAAGAAAAAGGCGACACCCGGATTAATTTGGAAAGAACAAAAGAAGCGCTGGAAACCGGTGCCAGCATTATCGCTGCGGCATGTCCCTTTTGCAATACCATGATGACAGACGGCGTAAAAAACAGCAACAAAGAAGAAGAAGTGCAGGTGCTGGATATTGCAGAATTAATTGCTGCCTCCATTGCATAAAATTTATCTTTGCACTATGAATATAGATTTTAAAGAACAGCTGCCTGCCGGCTTTAATGATCAATCAAAAGTATGGATCTATCAAAGCAGCAGGTTATTTTTTATCAGCGAAGCGTTTGAGATGGAAAAAATGCTGGAAGATTTTGTAAGCAACTGGAAAAGCCATGCGGACGAAGTAAAAGGCTATGCCAATTTATTCTTTGGACAATTCATTGTGCTGATGGCGGATGAAACAGCCACCGGCGTAAGTGGCTGCAGTACCGACAGCAGTGTTCGGTTGATAAAAGCCATTGAAGAAAAATTTAAAGTCAATTTATTCGACCGGCAAAACCTTGCTTTTGTGGTGAAAGATAAGATTCAATTATTGCCGCTTTCTCAATTGCAATATGCAGTGCAAAATAATTTTATTACTGCGGATACTTTATATTTCAACAACACGGTGCTTACTAAAAAAGAGTTGGAAGACAACTGGATTATTCCTGTGCAGCAGAGCTGGCTTGGGAAACGGATTGGGTTGGGTGCGGAAGTAAAATAGTCTTATGCCAAACAGTGCAACGGTTTTAAAGTTTAAGTTGTCATACTAAAAAAGCATTTATGAAAAAATATATTTTAACTCTAACTTTTACAATTCTGATACTTTACTCTTGCAAAAAAGAGAGTGCGATACAATTACAAGAAGACAATGGCTGCATAGAAAAAATAATAATTCCTTTAACGGGACACAGTATAAATGGGGCGGACATTCCAGTGGCAAATACTCTTTTTACAAACAACAATATTGACAATAGTAAATACAGGTATTACCAATATTTGCACGACTCTGTACAAACATATTTTCCACCATACTCAAAATTTGATAGTAAGGTGGTCAAAGTTGATGAATACACAAATGGGCTAAGGATTTTTACAGGACAATTAGTTTTTGAATTTAAAAATGAACTTTTTAATTTTAAAGCTGGCTTACCAACAAATGGGACTACTCTAAACACAACAACCAATCTAACTTTAGGACAATTACGCAAATTATTTATTGACAATATTGAACAGTTTGACAACAAAGGAAATCAATATAAAGACAGTTGTTTCAAAGCTGAGTTTGGATACTTTAATTTGAATGCTGGAATAAGTTATTCAACTGAAAATTTAATAAAAGCGTGGAGAGTTACTTTGAAAAACAGTTTATCCCCATCAGAATATCCAATAGCTTACTATCAAGACAATGACGGGAAATTGATTTATTATGACAATGGAATTCGAACATTCAAATAGAAATATTGTGATGAAAGTTGCCTAATGGTATGCCGTACAAGTGAGTGACACAACAAAGATGCTTTGAAATACAAATGTTGGTTACATAATTTTTTCCCAGGTCATTCCTTTACTGTATTGGATTAGCTCTTATAAATTCATTGCCTTTGCCTCCACAGCCGGTCTTGCCTAAGGTTATACGTAACTGGAATTTCGCCTTGGGCGGGACTGCTTTTTGACCTTTGAAAAATATGCTTCGCATTTTTTTAATCTTGCCAAAGGTGAGAAAATAAGTATGGATTATGGTTGCTTAAGTGTGGATTACTGAGAGACAAGCATGAATTATTTACTGACAAGTATGAATTACTTACTGACAAGTATGAATTATTGATTGACAAGTATAAATTACTTACTGACAAGTATGAATTACTTACTGACAAGTATTAATTATTGGTTGACAAGTATGAATTACATGCTGACAAGTATGGATTACTGGTTGGTTTTTGGGGGTTATTTTGGGTTGTGTGGTTTGTATGTGACTGTTTTTCATATTGTTGTGCTGATTTTGGTTTGTTTGCCACGAATTGCACGAATGGACACGAATGATTTTTTGCCAAATTGAGGCATTAATCTTTTCCTGAGATGGGTGCCCTAAATTATTGTGATTAAAGTTGCGCAATGGTATTGGGTACAAGAGTGCGACGCAAGGATGATGCTATGAAAAACAACTGTTGGTAACATAATTTTTTATGTTGCCTGCCTTGCTTTTAATTCCAAATATTTATTAATTGCATTTACCGTTAGTTGCTCTGGTGGCGTGAGGATGGATAAAATGCCATGCTTTAATAATTCTTTTACGATGAGCTTTTTTTCGTACACAAATTTTTCTGCAATGGTTTTTACATATACCTGCTCAAGGTGGGCTGCGTTGGTGGCGGAGAGTTTGGTGAGTTCGGTATTTTCAAAAAATACTACCAGCAGCAAATGATATTTGGCGATGCTCCGCAGGTAAGGCAGCTGCCGCTTGAGCCCGGATAAAGATTCGAAATTGGTGAACAGGATGAGCAGGCTGCGTTGCTTTACCCTGCTGCGTAACTGGAGGTACAGCATTTCATAATCACTTTCGAGGTAAGCTGTTTCCTGGTTGTAAAGGAGTTGCAGGATGTTGGCTTTTTGTATGGGCTTTCTGTCGGCAGCCAGCAGGTTGCCCATCTTGTTAGCAAAAGTTATGAGGCCTACTTTGTCTTGTTTTTGGAGGCATACATTGCTTAACACCAGGGTGCTGTTAATGGCATAATCGAGCAGGCTGAGGTTGCCAAAGGGCATCTTCATGAGGCGGCCTTTATCGATGATGCAATATACCTGCTGGCTTTTTTCATCGCTGTAATTATTGACCATCAGCGAAGACTTTCGGGCTGTTGCTTTCCAGTTGATGGTACGGATATCATCTCCCCTTACATATTCTTTTATCTGCTCAAACTCTATGCTGTGGCCCATCTTACGCATCCGCTTGCTGCCCTGTTCGGACTGTATGGTGGTTTTTGAAAGCAGTTCATATTTTCGCAGCTGCATAAAAGATGGATACACCTGCACCATTGTTTCTGCTTCTACTGTATCCCGCCGTAGGAGTAAACCCAATCTTGATTTTACATAGAGGATGATGTTGCCAAAATAATATTCACCTCTTTCAACAGGCCTTACGGTGTAGTAAATATTTTTTTGCTGCCGTGCTTTAAAACGGCTTTTAATTTGCCAGTCTCTTTTTTGAAACTGCACCGGCAATTCATCAATCAGTTCCATGTCTACTTCGAACGGCATGTTGTTGGTTACCTGAAGGGTGATTTTATTTTCATCGCCATTGCTGAACCGTTCTGCCATTATTCTTTTTGCCTGCAGATTTTTTCCGATGATAAAAAGAAAAAGGTAATCAACCGCTAACAATGCCAGTATCAAATACCAGCCCATTTTTGGCACCACAAATAATGGCGGATAATAAAATGAAACAATGTATAGTACAATGCAACCAGACACTACCCAATAAAAACGGGTAGTGATAAAAAGATCGCCGATATATTTATTATAGAGTTTCATTGCCCCCTATCCCCTAAAGGGGGATCTTTGGTGTATTAGAATTAAATCATTACTCAAAAAAGAAATCCGTACCTGTCTATAAACTTCTGCCTTACTCCCTTTTAAGGGATGGGGGCTATCTCGGCACTTCAATCGCTTTCAAAATATTTTCAATCAGTTCATCTGCTGTGATGCCTTCCATTTCTTTTTCGGGTGTAAGGATGATGCGGTGCCTTAGTACCGGTGATGCCATTTCTTTAATATCATCCGGTGTTACAAAGTCACGTCCCCTGAGGGCGGCGGTGGCTTTGGCTGCTCTTAAAATTGCCAGCGATGCCCTTGGTGAAGCACCGAGGTACAAGGCAGGATTGTTACGGGTTTCATTTACTATCCGGGCAATAAATTCTATCAGCCTTGGCTCTACAATTACTGATTGAATGAGTGTTCTGAATTGAAGAATATCATGCGGCGACAATACTTTATTTACTTCACTGAGCAATTGTGCCTGTGTTCTTCCCTGCTGGTTATTTAAAATGCTGATCTCTTCCTGCAGGGTTGGATACTGTACATCAATCTTAAAAATAAAACGGTCCAGCTGTGCTTCGGGCAGGCGGTAAGTACCCTCCTGCTCTATTGGGTTTTGTGTGGCCAGAATAATAAATGGATACTGCATTTCATGCGTCACACCGTCTACGGTTACCTGCCTTTCTTCCATCACTTCGAACAGGGCGGCCTGTGTTTTTGCAGGTGCCCGGTTGATTTCATCAATGAGAATAATATTGCTGAACACGGGGCCTTTCTTAAAAGTGAAATCTCCCAGCTTGCTGTTGAATATGGTAGTGCCCACCACATCGCTTGGCATCAGGTCGGGAGTAAACTGTATCCTGGAAAAATCAACATCAATGATCTTTGCCATCAGTTTTGCCGTCAGTGTTTTTGCCACACCGGGCACACCTTCAATCAAAATATGCCCATCGCAAAGCAGGCCTGTCAGCAGGAGGTCGAGCATTTGATGCTGGCCGGTAATTACTTTACCGATTTCTGTACGGATACTTGCTATGCTTTGCTGCAACCCGTCCAGGTGGAGCCGTTGTTCAAAAATATTTTCTTCCATTATTTTTTGTGTTTATAAAAATTTTCTATTCGCTGGTTGAGTGATAATAATTGCTGGTCGTCCACTTCTGCAGACTGCTGCACCCTGTAAATTAAAGTAAATAATTTTTCTGTATCCGGTTTGGGCACATTGCTTTTGCGGCTGAGTGTGCTTATGAATTCTTCATTGAAATTATTGGTATTTAAAAAATACTGGTTGCGGATATGTTCTAAAAAATAAGTAATGATTTTATCTGCAATATTGCGGTTGTCTTTTTTCTGCAGGTACAGGCGGCCAACTGTTTCGGTAAATGCAACGGAAGTATTGATATTGGGTGGTACCGGTTTGATAATCCGCTGCCGGCGCTTGCTGCCAAACAATACATACAGTAAAAGTAATAATACAACCAGCCAGAAAGCCCAAGCCATTGCCGGGTATTGCAGCAATACAGCTATGCCCGTTTTTTCTCCTTTTGGCTCGGGTTGAGTATTTCTTTTATTATAAAAATCATCCCAAAAAATATGATCAGGTACTGCAGAGATGAAAGAAAAAGCATTTTGCAGGTAGCGGTAATTATTTTTTTGCAGCAGAAAATAATTACTGAAAACCCTTGGTTCGCAATGAAGATAAAAACGGCCCTTGCCATAAAACTGCAGTACAAAATTAGCTTTACCATCTTCATTGGTACCCAGCATTTTTGACAAGGAATCAGTTTCCGGGATATTAAAATAATTATTGAGCGGCAGGTAGTAATAACTGAACAATTCAGCATCTGAATAATAAGCAGCGTGCAATCCTACTGCCGTATTTTTCAGCTGCATTTCAAGGTTGGCAAAGTCACCAGCCAATTTGTTTTGAGAAATTCCGATGGTATTTAAAAAGGCAGTATCAATGTGCTCACTGCTGATGAACATGCTGTTGCCGCTGCTTACAAAGCTGAGCATTGTATTCAATTCATCTGTGCTGAGAAAAAAGTTTTTGCTGATGCTGACGTAAAGAGAAGCGGTATCAAAATTAGCATGCAGCCCGGTGGACAGCTTTGTTTTTTTTATGCGGATATCATTTTTAGAAAACAATTCTGCCAGCTGCCGGTGTGCCACATAAGTGCCAAATGGATTTTGATCATTCTTTGAAAAAGTTTCTTTCAATGAAGGGATACGCCCCCGCTGTCCACAGGAAAATAATACTGTTGCTGACAGTAAAATATAAAACTGGTATGTTATAACTTTTCTCAATCCTGTTTAGTAACTGCTATTTAATTGTCTGAACCTAGCCGCCAGTTTGGTGTAAGCAGCTCCGTCTATTGCAAATGCTCCGTACCAAATATATTCGTAATGCAGCGTAAGCGATGCAAATTCATTTTTATACGATTTACCGGAAAGCTCCCGGATATAAGTGGCATTGGTTTTATCAACTGCAAAATTGATAGCCCCTGCTGCTGCTAATTTTTGTAAGGCACGGAGATACTGATACCTCACCGCAAGGCGGTAATTATTATTTGTTACAGCCCTTGATACCAGGCTGTCATAATCTGTATTTGCCGACAGGTCTTTTTCATCTTCATCCAGTACCGTTACATTAGATTTTGCAGTCTGGTGCTGAAAGAAACCTTTTGTAAAAAATAATTTGTAAACAATAAATGCAATGAAGGCAACAGCAATTACCCAGAAAAATATTTTAGTCAATTCGGCTGCAAAGAAGAGGTCTAAAGAAGAAGGCTCTTCTTTGTATTTTACTTTCTGCCTGTCCTGGTAATCTTTCAGTAAACTATCCAGCACTTTTGCATACGCAAATGATTTATCATTTTTTAGCAACCGCAAAGAATCTGCCGACAGCACCAGTTGATTATTCACAAGGCTGGTATCGGCATAAATAACAGTAGTTTTTTCTTCATCACTTTCAATATCCACCGCAGGATTGGTTGCTGTGCCTTCCTGCTCATCCGGATGTAAAATAGCCGTGTCCTGGTACACATAATTTTGCTTCTGCTGGCACTGAGGATGCAAACCGCAAAACAGTAACAGGGTAAAGACAAGAAAAAATTGATACCGATTCATTGATGAGATACGGTTATGGTTTGTTGTTGGCTGATTGTTGAATATTATTTTTTTTGTGCAGTTGTATTGGATAAATTACAAAGTACCAAACAATGAAACTAAGTGAAAGCGCCAGTATGATTGCACTTACCCACACCGGGATACCCTGATTCTTTTCATTGCCGTAAGTATTACTCATTAAATGCGTAACATAACTTTCAAAAAAAGCCGCCATGATAAAAACCGGCACCAGCACAATCATAATTTTAAGGGCATCTTTAATGCCTCTTTTAAAAGAAAGTATCCTGCTGTAAGTACCCGGAAATAAAATACTGTGGGCAATAATAAATCCTGCGGTGGAAGAAATGATCAGGGCCAATATCTCCAGTGTGCCATGTATCCAGATAACCATGATGGATTGGTAGCCCAACCCTTTTGCAAAAAACAAATACTGAAAACAACCCAGCATCAATCCATTTTGCCACATAGAAAATAAAGTGGGAATACCCAGCAACATGCCGCCGATTGCCATTAAAAATGCAATGGAAGTATTATTGATGGCAATGGTTACAAACATGGTGAATGGGTTGTCATCTTTATACACACCAAAGGGGTCGCCGTTGCTGATATTCCTTTCAGTCATTTCCACATACTCATCGGTGAGTATGCCCCTGATAAAGGTTTCATCTTTCATGGAACTGAATACACCGATGAAAACAAAAGCAGTAAAGAGTAAAAAAGTAAAGAGTAAAATTTTGTGGTAGCGTTTAAACAGTAAAGGCAGTTCGTACTTCCAGAAGAGGAACACACGGGAATATTTTTCTTTTTTGTTTTTGTAAATGTTGAGATAAATATTGGCTGCAATGCTGTTGATCCACCGGGTGACTTTGCTTTGCGGATAAAATGTTTTGGCGTAAGAGAGATCGTCCACCAGGGTTACAAAACGTTCTGCTGTTTCATCCGGGTCGTTCGTCTCCTCCTGCTGATATTGATTCCATTTATCAACATTTCTTTTTATAAACATTCCCTCACGCATGTGTTAAAAATAAAGAATTTATCTATTCAAAATCCGGACTTCTGCTAATTTGTATTTTTACTATAAACTATTTATTTCGAAATAGCCATTGCAATAACTTAGTCCCCCAAAATTCATTGCTTTTTGCCTCCCCAGCCGGTCTTGCCTAAGGCTAGACGTAACTGGAACGCCTCTACTAAACCAACAAAGCTTGCATAGGTTGAATATACAATCCACTACAATTTATTAATGCCCAATTTTATTTTTTCAATTTAAAACAATTAATTTGTAGCATGCCTGTAATACAAATAGCCACGCCTTTTAATATTGATATTGAATTTGAAGTGGCTGAATTTCATAAAAGGCTGCTGGCTTACCTGATTGATTTTATCCTGCTGATTACTTACATGCTGAGTATGCTGTACCTGCTGTTTGGCGGTTTCAGGCTTGGTGAAGGCAGCGTTGGATTTGTGATATTGGTGATACTGCTGCCGATGCTTTTTTATACTTTACTCAGTGAGTTGTGGCTGGGAGGGCAAACGCTTGGCAAAAAAGTACTGAGCATAAAAGTAGTAAGCCTCGATGGCGGCGAACCCACGCTGGGACAGTATCTGCTGCGTTGGTTCCTGCGGTTTTATGAGTGGGGCTTTATCATTTTTACCCTTTTTTGGCACAATGGTTTTATTGGTTTTGGATTTTTATTATTGGGTGGCATCACTTCTATTATTGTAATGGTGTTGTCTGCAAAAAGCCAGCGCCTTGGCGACCTTGTTGCCGGTACCGTGGTGGTGAATACAAAGTCGAACCTAACGGTGCATGATACCATTTTTCAGCATGTGGCACAAAACGATTACAAAGTAACTTTCCCTGAAGTGATGAAATTGAGCGACCGAGATATCAATACCATTAAAGGCGTAATCATCCAGTCCCGGAAAAGCAACAGTTATGAAATGTGTAACCGGGTGGCTTTTAAAGTGCAGGATGTACTGAAAGTGCCTACCGATATGTATGCCATTGATTTTTTAGAAAAAATTCTGGAAGACTATAATTATTTGGCAACAAGGGAATGATGATTATTCCGCTACTAATGATTAGCCAATCTTTTTCCCAGCTTTACAAGAAAGAATGTAATTACCAAAGCTCCAATCACATCAATGGTATAATGTACATGCTGGAACAGCACCAAAATGCCTACTAAAAAAGCAGCAATAAAGCCAAGCCATTTATCACTTCTTTTTTGAAAACACAATGCCATCATCAACATGTTGGAAGTATGGCCGGAGAAAAAAAGATCTTTGGTAATGAACACATCTTTGCCGCCATAAGTAAGGCTGGTTAAAGGGTCTTTTATTACGATCAGTCCTGCCGGAGGATTCAATGGTACCAGGTAAATGGTTATCATTCTTACAACGCTAAGTATTACCAGGCAATAAATAACCTGTAAAAAAATAGCCGGTTGATTGATACAGCGGATGATGAGCAGTATGGTGGTAGACCAGATGATAATAAAAATGGGTATTGAAAAATCATGTGGGGTTAAGTAATCCAGCAAAAAGTCGTTCAGCACCAATCCATTCCGGGCTTCGATAAAAGCAAAAAAATAAGGAAACAGCAGTAGTATAAAAGTAAACATCAGCAGGCCTGCAATTATTTTATTGCGAAACCGGGTATTTTCTAATGCAATACCCCAGTTACTGGTTTTAATGGCCGGGTAATTTGATTCTTTTGTTTGTTGCTGCACAATGCAAAAATAACCCTCTGCAATATATTTTCAATCAGTTTTCAGAAATTATCAAAACATTATACACTGGTATGACAAAGCATTTTTTATCCCAATGAAAAATTACTTGGTAACGATTGCCGGGCTGGCAGATTGAGCAGGACGTTTGCTATCGGGTTCTGGTTTCAGTATTACAGAAAGTATAAATAAAATCTTTCCTTCAGTAAGGGCATCATCTGCATTTAATATGGAGGAAGAAGCAAATTTTCCTTCGCTGCAATTCATGCAGCCCAAAATTATTTCTTCTTTTTTAAAATTGATTTTCCCCGTATTGTCTGGCACTACTATGCCTGCATTTACAGAACTGCTGCCGTAAAATTTTATATCGCCGCCATTCAGCACTCTCAGTTCGTAGAGGGGCATACCGGGATGGATACCGCTTTTAAATATCCAGTTGTTTTCTGCAATAAATTTGTCAGAACCCATCAGGCTTTTAAGCCTTTGCTGGCCACCAAAAAGCAGGTTGGCAATATCCCTTTTATTCACTTCATCATTCCAGATGAAGACTACCTGCCTGCCGGTATTTAAAAACAATACTGAACATTTTGCCAGTTCATTTCCTGAAAAATAATAGATGTCTTTTTTTACATTCCCTTCTCCAAAATAATGAACAAGGTATTCGTGGGAAGTAAAACAAAGCAGGTCATCAGCATAATTAATATCCTGTGGATCGGGAAATATTTTTTTATAAAAAAGTAAGGAGCAGGTGCTAATACTATCTTTTGTTTCGATAAATGTGGTTACTGTTATATCCCTGTATTGAAACAACAATGGTTTTGTTTTGCCAGCTTCTTCATCCTGGCTGCAATAAAATCCAGCTTGCTTTAATTGTGTTATTAAATCAGCAAACTCTTCTTTGGAAGCTGTTTGATAAGTAAGGGAGAACTCATCCTTATTGTCTTTCCTGGTAATGCTATGCTTTACCGAATCAACCGGTTTCTTTTTTTGATCTCGGCTTTGTAATCATACATCTTTACAAGGGTATCTCCCTGTCTTGTGGTGTTGGTAAAAAAAAATTCTTTTTTGCCAACCAGTCATCAAATTTGATGGCTTTTAGTGTAAGTGCATTTAGCAGGTTAGCGGCAGGTAATGCCAGGCCGTATATGCAAGATACCGACAGGATAAAAGCAGCAAAAACCGGCAACTTTTTCATTAAACAATTACTTTCTAACCAGGATTAATAAATGAAGGGGAAATAATAAATGATACGGACCCTGAAACTGGACTATACAACGAAAAATATATCGTCTTTACTACAATGGGAAGAGAGTAGTTGATAGTATAATGCAACTTTTTGTGAAACCTGTGCAACTTTAGTGTTATGGTTCAGACCGCTGAAAGCGTTCCGACCCTATAAGTGGAATCAATCAATATGGTTCAGACTGCTTTCAGCGTTCCCACCCCGATGCACCAATCAAGAAACTGCTGGAGTCCCCGCCGTTTTTTATCATCCAGGCGGTACTGGATATTTTCGGTGTAGTATTTTTCCAGATCGTAATCTGCAAAGGAGTTTTGCTCCACCACCTCGGCTAAATGATCGAGGCCAAATTGATTGGCCTTATTAAAATCAGCAATGAATTGTTTACTCATTGGCTTATTGCTTACCCAAGCTGCAAATACAAAAGGCAGACCGGTATGCTGTTTCCAGGCAAGGCCCAAATCATAAATATAAGCGGATATTTTTCTTTGCTTTAATGCCCGGTCGCCAATAACAACCGCAGCTGTACTGCCTTTGATCTGATTGATAAAATCATCACCTGCATTTTCAAATATGGGATTTATCTTCCAATATTTTTTCATTAAATACTGCACTAACAAAACGGAAGTGCGGCTTTGATAATCTAACAGCACCGTAGTTATTTTAACCACCGGCACTTCGCTGAATAAACATACACTGGCTACTGCTCCATCGCTGGCAATGCAGAAATCAGCATCCATATAATATTCTTTCATTTCGGGGATGATGGCTACCGGTACCAGGCCAATATCAATCGTATCATCCAGCAATGCCTGTGCAATTTTCCCCGGATAATCCATCAGCAGTTCCACTTCATCTTTCATCAGGCCGCTTTCCAATCCGTACACCAGGGGCTTTGTATTCAGGTAACTTACGGCGCCTACTTTTATCTTGCTGCTGTTCCTCAAAGGGGTCACAGGTTTTTCCGCTTTATCAACATTCATATCGGCAAAGATACAGGTAGCAGAACTTTTATTAATAGCAGCCGTTATCTTTGCGCTGTTAATTTTTATTATGGAACTATCAGCACTCACAGCCATTGGCCCTATCGACGGAAGATACCGCAAACAACTGCAGCATTTAGACGAATACTTTAGTGAGTTTGCCCTCATTAAATACCGGGTGCTGGTAGAGGTAGAATATTTTTTGTTTTTGGGTGAAAAGAAATTTTTTATAGTGCCTGCTGCCGTAAAAACATTTTTACAAAATGCTGCCGCCAATTTTTCCATTGAAGATGCAGAACAAATAAAGGAGACAGAAAAGATAACCAACCATGATGTGAAGGCGGTGGAATATTTCCTGAAATTGCAACTGGACAAATGCAATGCCCCACAACTGAAAGAGTGGATTCACTTTGGACTTACCTCACAGGATATTAATAATACGGCCATTCCATTGAGCTGGAAACATGCAGTGGAGCATGATTATTTACCCGCCATTTTAAACCTGCAATCTGCTATTCATAAAATGGCGGATGATTACAGCAAAGTACCGATGCTGGCTAAAACACACGGCCAGCCTGCATCTCCCACCCGGCTGGGAAAAGAGATGATGGTATTTGTAGAAAGATTGGAAAACCAAATCCAGCTTTTCAGCTACATTCCTTTTGCTGCAAAGTTTGGCGGTGCCACCGGAAATTTTAATGCCCACCATGTGGCTTACCCCAAATACAACTGGGTAAAATTTGCCAATGAATTTACAGAAGATAAACTGGGCCTGCAGCGCCAGCAATACACTACACAAATAGAACATTACGATACGCTGGCTGCACATTTTGATGCCATCAAAAGAATCAACACAATACTGATGGATTTTTGCCGGGACACCTGGACTTACATCAGCATGGATTATTTTAAACAAAAAACCAAGAAGGGAGAAATAGGCAGCAGTGCCATGCCGCACAAAGTAAACCCCATTGATTTTGAAAATGCAGAAGGCAACCTCGGCATTGCAAACGCTTTGCTGGAGCACTTCTCCGCCAAGCTGCCGGTGTCAAGAATGCAAAGGGATTTGACAGATTCAACTGTATTAAGAAATATCGGCCTGCCAATAGCACATACTATTCTTGCAGTAAAATCAATTGAAAAAGGAATGGAGAAACTGGTATTGAATCAATCAAAACTCAATGCCGACCTCGACAATAACTGGGCGGTAGTAGCCGAAGCCATTCAAACAATTTTAAGAAGAGAAAATTATCCGCAACCTTATGAGGCACTCAAAGAATTAACCAGGGGCAAAGCTGCGATTGATAAAAAAGACATCCATCAGTTTATTACTTCACTAAAAGTTTCTGCTGCGGTAAAGAAAGAATTGAAAGCAATTACGCCGTTTAATTATACGGGGATATAAAACATAAACCTTAAGTTGGTATATTTTATCAGGGTACTCACAAAAGTGGTCGACCCGGTCTCTTAAACTTTATAAATACCTAAACGCAGGGTCGACCACCTTAAACCCTAAACCTACTTAAGTACCTCACTCGTAAAATGAAATTCAATATCCGGGTTATTCTGTATTTCCGTATTTAAAAACCATTCACTTTGTGCCAGGTACACCAGGTGCCCATCTTTATCTTCTGCAATATTTGCCTGTTTGTATTTGGTAAAATCTTCCAGTTTCTTTGGGTCTTTGCTGGTAATCCAGCAGGCTTTGTAAAAAGGCAGACTGTTCATTTGCACCGAAGCCCCATACTCCTGCAGCAGCCGGTATTGTATCACTTCAAACTGCAGCTCACCCACACAGCCAATGATCTTTTTATTACCGCCAAACTGGGTAAACAATTGCGCCACACCTTCATCTGTCAACTGCAGCAAACCTTTCTCCAGCTGCTTCGTTTTCATTGGGTCTTTGTTCTGCACTTCTTTAAATATTTCCGGCGAAAAAGACGGGATGCCGGTAAAGAAAAACTTTTCTCCTTCGGTTAATGTATCACCAATTTTAAAGTTGCCGGTATCAAATAAACCCACCACATCACCCGGAAAAGCCTCTTCAATTATATCCTTTTGGCGTGCTAAAAAACTGTAAGGATTGTTGAAACGGAAATCTTTTTCCATCCTTACATGTTTGTAATATTTGCTCCGCTCAAACCTTCCGCTGCACACCCTTAAAAAAGCAATCCTGTCCCGGTGCTTGGGATCAAGGTTAGCATGAATCTTAAAAATAAACCCACTGAATTTTTCTTCCTCCGGCGATACATCCCTCACCGTAGTATGCCGTGGACGTGGCGTTGGCGCTATGCGGATGAAAGTATCAAGCATTTCTTTTACACCAAAATTATTAACCGCACTGCCAAAAAATACCGGTGCCACTTGGCCGCTCAGGTAGTCTTCTATTGCCAGTTCGCCATACACACCGTCAATCAATTCCACATCTTCCCTTAAAGTGTTGGCATCCTTCTCTCCTATTTTCGTATCCAATACCGCATTGTTCAGATCGGTTATTTTCAGCACATCTTCATCGTTGGCCTTGGTGCCTGCGGTAAACAATACCAAACTTTTTTCATGCAGGTCGTACACTCCTTTAAAATCCTTGCCACTGTTGATGGGCACCGTCATGGGGTGAAGCTGTATCTTCAGTTCGTTCTCTATTTCTTCCAGCAGGTCAAAGCGGTTTTTGCCATCCCTGTCCATTTTATTGATGAACACAATCACCGGTGTATTCCGCATGGCAATTACTTCCATCAGCCGCCGGGTTTGGGCTTCTACGCCATTTACACTGTCAATCACCAGCACCACACTGTCCACCGCCGTTAGTGTACGGTAAGTATCCTCCGCAAAGTCTTTGTGGCCGGGAGTATCCAGCAGGTTGATGAGGTGGCCCTGGTATTCAAACGTCATTACACTGGTAGCCACACTGATACCCCTCTGCCTTTCAATCTCCATAAAATCGGAAGTGGCATGTTTCTTTATCTTGTTGCTTTTAACAGCACCGGCGGTTTGAATGGCACCACCAAAGAGCAGGAACTTTTCCGTCAGCGTAGTTTTACCGGCATCCGGGTGACTGATAATGGCAAATGTTTTACGCCTGTTTATTTCGCTTGTGTATTTCATGCCCTATCCCCTAAAGGTGTAATTTGTTTTGTGTTAGATTTTTAAGAGCCGCAAAGGTAAGGGTTGGTGAGAGTTATTGCAAAGGCAGGGGTGGTTTTAAAATATGCCAGTGGAATTGTTGCAATTATACTGATTTGGCTGTATTGGTGCAATGGGTTATTTTTAGTTGCGGCAATACAAAAGTAGGCTGCAAATTTTATGACACTTCAATTATCAAAAATAGAGACAGTGAAATTAGTTGTTCAAAATCAGCTTGATGACATCAAAAAAATTACTGGAATTAATAGCCTTATTCTTTCTGTATGCTTAGTGAACACACTTGCAGGTTTTTATTGTGGTTATAATGGACAAAAAAATGGAAACAAAATCCGTTACTTAAAATTTGTTGAAAAGTATTTACACCCACATAAAGAATATTTATATGAAATTCGTTGCAACTTGACACATAGTTTTTCAAATACTATTTCAAATTTTATGTTCGTAGACGATAAAGAGTTTACAAGTGTTTTTAAAGAAACTACGCAAATTTTAGATTGTCCAGTATTCAATATTGACAAGTTTAAAGAAGACTTGACAAATGCTATTAACTTTTATTTTGAAGAACTTGCAAATACTTCAGGTACAGAAATTCTAAATAATTTCAATTTGAGATCCGATAGTTTAAGCATTCTAACAGATACCTTTTTACCAACACTCAGAAATCTTAAAGGGGAAATAGTCAAAGATTATGAAAAATTAGATTCACTTCCTGACTTAGATTTGAAAATTGCGTTAGCAAGTCCTACGAAAATAAAAAAATAGCAACTCATATCCGCTTCATGTATATAAATAATTTTGGTGTAAAATTAAGAAGATACCCAACCGCAGAACAAGAGTTCCCTTGGAAGTCATGGCGAGATATAAGGTGGTATTTAATCACGGATGAAATTAAACTTATTAAAGACTTATCTGCCAAATTTCATAATAACCAATTTGAAGAAATACAGAGACTATTTTCAAAATTACTTTAAAATATATAGTTCATAGTTTCACTTATCCTGCTCCCGTGGTCGGTGTCCTCACCGAACACTATTTATGCTATTGTTACTGTTCCAATCTTACATCCAAACAAATCAGCCCCCAAAAAGGGATAAAATACCCATTCACAGGCGGTCCCATATAATATATTTTACTCCGGCAGCAGTTCAGCAGCTTGAATGGCAGTATAAAAATCGTTCGGAACCTGTAAGTAAAACTGACGGTAGGATAAGAATCAATTCGGATGGCATAAGCAAAATTGACGGTAGGGTAAATCAACTGACAGATGCTATCCGCAAAAGTGCCGATAGGGTAAATCAACTGACAGATGCTATCCACAAAATTGCCGATAGGGTAAATCAACTGAAAGATGCCATCCGCAAAATTGACGATAGGGTAAATCAACTGAAAGATGCTATCCGCAAAATTAACGGTATAGTAAATCAACTGAAAGACGCTATAAGCAAAATTGATGGTATAGTAAATCAACTGAAAAATGCCATAAAGACAATGACGATACAGTAAATTCTGCTGGGGATGCCATTGATAAAATCATCAGTACAGTAAGAATCGCTGGGGATGCCATTGACAAAATCATCGGTATAGTAAGAATCGCTGGGGATGCCATTGACAAAATTATCAGTACAGTAAGAATCGTTGGGGATGCCATTGACAAAATCATCAGTACAGTAAGAATCAGTTCGGATGCTACTGACAAAATCATCAGTACAGTAAGAATCAATTCGGAAGCTATTGACAAAATCATCAGTACAGTAAACTGCCGGGAGTTAAAGATAATTAGCTCCGAATTAAGCCCGGAGCTAATTACAAATGCAGTTTAAAATATTTTTCTACCTGAATAATTTATTTAAAGTCAAGCGGAATATAAAGCTTGATACTGATATTCCTGCCCATATTATACACCCCAACCCTGCCGGTGGCATTATTGATATCAGCATATTTTAACCGGCTCATATTGCTTTGATAAGCAACATCAGCAATGTTGCTTGCTAATAAATAAACAGTAACCAGCGATTTGTTTTTCGACCATATTTCTGTACCCAGCCCAATGTTCAGCAGGGTGTAAGAAGCTGTCACGGTTTCGTTGTCAAATTTATAAAACACTTTATTCTGTTCTAAAAAATGATCAACACCTATAGAGAAGAAACTATTACGCAAAGAAGATCCAAGTTTTTCTGCATTGAATTTTATTTTTGATTGCAGCTTGCCAGGTGGTGTGTAAGGTAAATATTTAGATGAATCGCCCTGGTTTTTTTGTGTGGCCCTGATGAAAGAAAAAGCATTGTCCCAGCGGAACCATTTTTGGCTTCGGGGATGGACGTTTAATTCAATTTCACCACCGGATAATACTGCATCGCCAGCCACAAATTTAAAAGTGGGTGCATCCTGTGTTAAAGAATCGCCGCCAAAAGCACTTGCTAATTTTAATGGAAAAATATAGTTGTTGATCTGATTGCGGAACAAGGTTGCTTCAGCAGTAATATCACCGGTATTGATGCCGAGTGTGGCATCCACCTGCAGGCTGTTTTCTGGTTTTAATTTTGAATCACCGATTTCATAAAACGGTGTACCATCATGTATCCCGTTCGATCCGCTCTCTGCCACATTGGGTGCCCTGTACCCACGGGCAATGTTTATTTTTCCATAAACCATATCTGTAAAATTATAGGCAGCGCCAATGCTTCCTGAAAAACCGGAGAAGCTGGAACTGTATGCCTTAAACTGCTGTGTGGCACCGGCAGCAGAGCCCGGCAGCCTTACGCCTTCTTCATTCACATACAAATCATCACCTTTAAAATTTCTTGTATCAAAGCGCAGGCCGCCTGTCAGGGTCAGTTTATTAATTGTTTTTTTTGCAATGGAATAAATACCAAAGTCAAATGATTTATATTCTGGAAATAAAAATGCGGTGCCTTTGTTTTTAAAACTTTGCTGCATACCATTTACACCGGCTGTTACCAGCCATTTATTTTTTTCTGCAAAGATGTAGCCCAAATCATAAGTAAATGTTTGCTGCAGAAAATCAAAATTATACACATCACCCAACACAATATTATTGGCTTCCTGCCGGTGGTTATTTTGAAAACTAAACCTGATGCCGAGTTTATCTTTACCAATGTTGATACTGTTGTCCCACACTATTTTATTGTGCCTTACATGCTGGTGTATTACATTGTAGCTGCCGTACTTTTTATATTCATCATTTGTTACCACCACTGCACTGTCTTCTGTGCCATCAAAATCGATAATGCTTTTTGTAAACTGGCCGGTCTCTTCATCCCTTGCACCTTCTATAATGCCGAGTTTTAAATTGAACATGCTGAAACTAAGGATAGAATAGCCCCATTTTTTTTGCACACCAATTAATCCTTTAAAATCGTTCTCACCATAGTTTGAATTCCACACATAGCCATCGTATTTATTTTTATAAGCATGGGCATTTTTGTAAGTATAATTGAGGCTCCATATAAACCCACTGCTGTTGCCAGATACATTTGCATTGCCTGCTATAAGGCCATTATTGGTTTGGTAATTGGTAATAAGCCTGCCTTTAATTTTGCCTTCCGGCGCAATGGGGTCTGCCAGCATATTAATTACACCGGCCATCGCATCTGAACCGTATCGCAGGCTGGATGGGCCTTTTAGTACTTCTACCCTGTTTACGGTGTATTCATCTATTTCAATACCAAATTCATCGCCCCATTGCTGGCCTTCTTGTTTTATGCCATCGTTCATTACAATTACACGGTTGTACCCAAGCCCCCTTAGCACGGGTTTTGAAATTACAGGGCCGATAGTAATTTGAGATACGCCGGGCACTGCAGCAATAGCATCAATAATATTGGTGGAAGCATTTTGTAAAAAATCTTTTTGTGTAAGGATGCTTACCGGCATGGAAAATTTTTGTTTTTCAGTAGCAGCAGATACACCGGTAATAATTACTTCGTTTAAGTTTTTTATTTTAACAGATGTATCTTCTTGTGCAGTTATTTTTTGTGCAATAGCCTGTTGCAAACAAAGCAGGCATGAAAAAAACATAAAAAATATATTCTTCATAATAATCAGTTTGATAGTATAGAATAAATAGTAGGCAGAATAAGCAGCAGCACTTATTATCTTTTTGCAGATTGCAATAAAATAGTTGGTTACACCTTTGGAGGGGGAGACAAAAGTTGAGGGCAAAAGGAAAGAAACTCTTTCTGACCTATTATGCAAAATGGAGTGTTGTTAATTACGCCAGGTTCTAAATTTAGATCCTTTATTATTTCAAAAAATAATACAACCGATGTTATTTTGGCAAGCCTTTGCTGTGTAGGACTGCTGCTGTTAGATTGCTCCTGCAGTTTTTTTCCCACTGTTATTAACCTGGCTTCCTTTTCATCATACAAACCTTTAAAGGTATAGCTTCCGCCATCTTCAGTCCAATCTTTTACATCAAATAACTTACCGTCTATTTCTATTTCTTTGCCATGCCTTATCCATTTAATAACGGCCTTTTTTACATGTATGGTTTCAATATTGGCTGTCTCCAATTTTTCCAGCATTATATGCTGTATCAATATCTGCTGAAGAAAAGCACAAACAGGAAAGAGTACCGGAATTAAAAAAACCGACAAAAAGAAAAATGATATGTATTTTTTACTAAGCATTTTTAAACCCATCTCATTTTGCCAGTTTGTATTTTTGATTGAGTAAAAGTAGGCATTACATTCTAAAATGTAAAGTGCTTTTAAAGGTTACGTTTAGGGAATAAACTATTTATTTCCCATAATGATAATGTCTTCTCTTAAAATGCCTAAAGATAAAATGGAATAAAAACTGCTGTCGTTCTAAAAAGCCCGGTGTTATCCAACCCAGTTAGCAGAACATTTTTCCCAATCTGATAGTCATCGGATTGGGAATGAAAAGCGGGAACTAAGGTTGATGAATGCTAATTACTGACAGCTCCATTTTTTTTATTCCTGTTCAGCATATCAATTATCTTGCAGCCAATGCCGTTATTATCAAAAATATCTGTTACACAGTTTAAGAATTACGACCTGGCCACTTTCAATTTTACAGAAAGAGTGGTGGGCATTTGCGGCCTCAACGGCAGGGGCAAAACAAATTTGCTGGATGCCATTTATTATCTCTGTTTTACCAAAAGTTATTTTACCAAAACAGAGGCAATGAATGTACAGTTTGAAAAAGATGGTTTTCGGCTGGAAGGCTTGTTGGGAGAGGATAAGATTATCTGCATCCACCGTGGTACCGGCAAGAAAGAATTTTATCTGAATGATATAGCATACACAAAATTTTCAGAGCACATTGGCCAATTTCCGGCAGTGATGATTGCACCGGATGATGTAGAACTGATAACCGGCGGAAGTGAAGACCGGCGGCGTTTTATTGATACCGTACTAAGCCAGGTGGACAAAGCCTACCTGCAGCAATTGATTGTGTACAATAAAGTTTTACAGCAACGCAACAGCCTCCTGAAAAGATTTGCAGAACAAAACAAAACCGACTGGCCTCTGCTGGAAGTTATTGATGAACAACTGCTACAACCAGGCAATTATATTTATCAAAAGAGAAAGGATTTTACTGCTGCATTCATTCCATTGGTGCAGCAGTATTATCAACAGATAGCCAACAATGAAGAACTGGTAACACTGCAATATGAAAGCCAGCTCAACAGCACCAATTTTAATGCACTGCTAAACCAATGCAGGGAGAAGGATTTTATTTTGCAACGCAGCAACGGCGGTATTCATAAAGATGATGTTTATATCCAACTGAATGGACAAATTTTTAAAAATGTGGCCTCACAAGGGCAGCGTAAAAGTTTATTGTTTGCATTAAAATTGGCAGAGTTTGAATTATTGAAACAGCACAAAGGCTCTGCCCCCATCCTGCTATTGGATGATGTGTTTGAAAAACTGGATGACCGGCGAATGCAGCACCTGCTGCGCCGGGTATGTATTGAAAATGACGGCCAGGTATTTATTACCGACACTCACAAAGACAGGCTGGAAGCAGCTTTGAGCAATCTTCAACTGCCTTTCCAGGTAATTGAATTGTAGATAAAATTGCACGGCAAAAACTAATACCGTTAAATCACCCTCCCAAAATACCGTTAAAACACCCCCTAAAATACCGTTAAAACACCCTTTCTTTTTGATTATATAAAACCAATCTTTGTTGAGAATTGGACACAGCCCGTTTATAATTATCGGCCCTTAATCATAACAATCAAAGTGAAGTAAAATTGGTCAGCAGTCCATCAAAAATGGCAGTCTGAAACTAATCGACCCTATTCAATGCAGGTGGGAATTTTAGAGCGGGACATCTAAAATTCAGACGGGTGGTTTTTACTGCCTGTCACCCCCTGTCTTTTTTGAAAGTTGATAGCTACAGGTTATTGAAGGCCTTCAACTGTCAACCTTTAATATCACCTACTCCACCTGTAACCCCCAATCTTTCCCTTTCTCTGTAGCAGGTACTCCGTCTTTCAGCCATTTGGCCGGCTTCTCTCCTTTCAGCATCCAGTCAAAAAATTGCTGTTCTCTTATTTGTATGTCTTTACGGTTTCTTCTTTCCAGCAAGTTGTGTGCTTCGCCATTATAATTGAGCATCCATACAGGTTTGCCCAGTCTTCTTAATGCAGTAAATAATTCAATGCCCTGGTACCACGGCACAGCACCGTCAGCATCGTTGTGCATGATAACCAAAGGCGTTTGCACTTTGGGCAAATGAAACAGCGGTGAGTTTTCGATGTAGAGCTGCGGCTTCTCCCACAATGTAGCACCAATGCGGCTTTGCTGCTTTTCGTATTGAAACTGGCGGTTGAGCCCACTCTCCCAGCGGATGCCTCCGTAAGCACTCGTCATATTGGCAACAGGGGCACCTGCCCAGGCCGCTTTAAAGAGTTTTGTTTTGGTAATGAGGTATGCCACCTGGTAACCACCCCAACTCTGGCCTTGTATGCCGATTTTAGTACTGTCAACAAAACCCATTTTTACCAAAGCCCTTGCGCCGCTGGCAATATGGTTGTAAGCATCGTTACCCGGATGGCCGGTAGTATAAGAAATATCTGGTGCTAATACAATGTAGCCACGGCTGACAAAGAACGGAATGTTAAGCCTGCTCGGTGTGGGCGCAGGTGCCTGGTAATTGTATAAACCATCTGATAATTTTTCGTAGAAATAACAGATGAGTGGGTATTTTTTTTTGGGGTCAAAGTCTTCTGGCTTATAAAGTATTCCTTCTGTTTCTTTGCCACTGTATGCTTTCCATTTTAATAATTCTGCAGTGCCCCAGTTGTAATCTTTTTGTTGTGGGTTGATGTTGGAAAGTTGGGTAAAATGATAAAATTTTATTGCCCTAATATTTCCAACACTGTCTATAAAAGGAACTTTGGAAGAATCATTAATATTGAAAAAATATAAGTCGGGGGATTTAGAAAAATTTTCAATTGAAAAAACAAGCGATTCAAAATTTTTGGAAATTAAATGCCTGCCTGCAACAGATTTTGGATCATAATTAATTTGCACTGCTGCCGAATTAGCATTGACATTGCGGATGTATAAACCAGATTGCTTATTAGTGTTATTAAAACTGCTAAACAGGTAATTATTTACTGCTGTAAAGTAGCGTTGCTCTTTATTTGTATTGATAAATCGCCAAGTTAGCTTTTGTTGCCTGCTATTATTATTAAACACAATGGATGCTGTACCCGTATTTATCGGACTCAAATACCAGGCATTATATTTATCATACACATACAAAGCACTATCCCCTTCCTGCCAGCCCATCACACCATAATTATTCGGCAAATCCGGCACATCATTTTCTTCATCATACAAAGGCACTTTAATTTTATCTGTCACATTTCTTGTTACCCCAGTGGCTACTTCGTAAGTAAAATAATTTTTCAGTTCAGCATTGTACCAGTACACAAACTTACCTGCCGGTGAAGCTGCTGCATTGGCATAAAGATTTTTGAAAACTGGTTTTCTTTCTCCTGTAGCAGTGTTGATAACGTAAGCCGTTGATTTAGTCCGGCCTGTCCATTGGCTTTCGACCCGGTTGCCTTTAGTACTCTCCGCCAGTACCCAGTCTACATTTCCTTCATTTACCATGCTGATATTTTCTGCATCCTCTGCACCGAGTTGTACCAATTTATTTTGCTGAATATGATACACAGCGGTGTAACTTCTTTTTAATTCTGCATCCACATTTTTCAATTGCTGCGGCTGCAAATAATCATCTTTATAATTCCATACATCAACTTTGACCTGTTCAAAATCTACCAGCATAGTATCTTTTGGTGAACGGATCGGTGCATTGCCGAAGAATAATTTGCTGCCGTCTTTACTGAATTTTATGATCGCATTTTCACTAACTGAATACCCCAGCTGCATACCCACTGTATTTTTATCTGCAATGATTGCAGCACTGTCTTTTCCTGCTGTGTAATAATACAATTTGTAAAATTTCTGCAGGGCTTTTTCGCTGCTGTCTCTTTCAGCTGTAAATGATAATTGGTTTCCATCTTCATCAAAAGCATAGTTTTTACTATCGTTAAATCCTTTTAATACTGTATCTGTTTTTTGCGATTGCAAATTGTACAACAGCACCAATGCCTTGCTGTTGCTGTCTTTGCTGTTCTTTGTAGTTTCAATTAGCAGCCTGGTTCCTTTTTTGTCAAAGTAAAATTCATTCACCAGTTTAAAGACGGTTTCTTTGTTGTCAATTAAATTTCTCAGCACCAAATCTGTCCCTTCACTTGTGCTGCCGCCTGCTGCATCTTCGCCATCTGCATCGGTAATATCTTTTACCTGTTTGATAATTTGACTGGCTGCTTTATTGGCTATCTCAATCAATTCTTCATTGCTGATTTTTCCTTTGATGGAATCAATAGATTTCCTGATCAACGAGTCAGCAATCTTTACCAGCAGGTCATTTTTAATTTTTGCAGAATCAATGATTGCTTTCTTTTTACTGGTGTCTGGTAATGGTTTTTCTAATTGATATGCTGCAAAGCCAAAACCTTTTTCCGGTGTTTTGTAATTTTTTATTCTTGCCTTTTTGATGATGCTGTCTTTACCGAGTTCGATGATGGCGATAGAATCTTTGGGTATGTCATCGGCTTTTTTCTTTTTGATCTTAGCCTGCCTGCTATCCTGAAAGAAGGGTTTTATTTTAAAGACCAAATATTTGCTATCCTCTGTTATCACTGCATTGTAGCCTCTTGGCACTACTTTTTTGTATTTGGTTTGTGGGTTTTGTATTACCAATTCTCCATCGCCTTCCTGCGGATTAACAGTGTATACCACATAAGCGCCATCATTGCTGATCATCCGTTCGCCAATACTTTTCCAGTTGTCATAAACGGTGTGGTCGAGAGGCATTTTGGTTTGGGCATTAACATTTAGAACCAGTACTAAAAAGAGAGGGAATAATAATTTCTGCATACTGAAAATTTTTGCAGGATAAAGTTATCTGAAATGGAAATAAGATTGCCCCCAATCATCATCTAAATGCCAATTAAAGTTTACAGTCTATAATACATCCGCTGATATCCCTGTGGCTGACCCAGTTTGGGAAGTGTGGTATTGCCTGTTGCTTTCACTTCTTTAACTGCCATCTTTCAACAAAAAAAATAGGGGTATGTTGGAAAACAGGCAATACAGTAAATATAAAACAGTACAGGATTGAAACAACTGTTGCCTGCAACAATTTTAATCCGGTTGCAACGTTTGCAAGTGTAGTAAACATTGGTAGCGGTTCTTATCCTGGCCTGATACAAATGCTGCACAGGATATACATTAATAAAGAAACTTTTTATAAAAGCTATTGATGCAACGCTACTTATAGTTTTCAATAAATACACCTCTTTTGCATTCGTTGAAAGTAACACTTTAGTAAAAAAGTTATTTTAAAAATTAATAATCTTCAATCCTATGACACAAAGAACATTGCTTTTTTTAGTATGTACAGCTTTATGCTGTTCACCAAAAAAAGCTACAGCACAAACTGTTCCGTACCTGGGAGCTGCCGCAAGCTTTGAACTATTTTCAACTGTAGGTGCCATCAGCAATACCGGCATTTCGTATATAACAGGTAATATTGGTACTGGCACAGGTGCCATCACTGGATTCGGCACTGTAAATGGTTCTATACACAACAATGATGCGTTAACTACCCTCGTCGCAAGTGATTTACAGAATGCCTACAATCAACTCGATACCACCTCGCCCAATTTTTATCCGGGACCTGTTTTGGGAAATGGTGATACCCTTACTGCAGGTGTTTATTCAATGGCTGCTGCAGCATCTTTGAATCTGGAGCTTATTTTAAATGCCCAGGGGAATGAAAACGCTGTGTTTATTTTTAAAACAGGCGGTGCATTCACAACAAGTGCTTCTTCGAAAATAATATTAATCAATGGTGCAAAAGCGTATAATATATTCTGGAAAATAGAAGGCGCCGCTTCCTTTGCAGCCGGAACCATCATGAAAGGCACTATAATTGCCCACAACGGCGCAATAAGCATAGGCACAGGCGTTAGTATTGAAGGAAGGGCGCTTAGTACTACGGGAGCTATTTCAACTTACAATACGACAGCTTATTTTTCCAACCACTGCATAGATAAATTAGCTACCTGGACCGGCGCAATCAATACAGATTGGACCAATGTGTCCAACTGGTCATGCGGGGTAGTACCCACAGATACTAACAATGTAATTATACCGGCCGGTTCATTATTTTATCCTGTAATAACCACCACACAGCCACTCAATGATATTACCATTCAAAATAGTGCATCGCTGGTAGTTTTGGATGGCACATTACAAATAGGCGGTGTTATCATCAATTCAGGAACATTCGACGTATCTGCAGGAACGGTGCAGATGAATAGTACAGCGTTACAAACCATGCCAGGCAGCACTTTTTACAATAGCAGCATACATAATTTGATCATCAGCAATAATGTTATACTGTCAGGACAGCAAAATGTAAGCGGTACACTCTCTTTTAGCAATAGCAATGATACCATCTTTACCAATGGATATCTTACTTTAAAATCTACTGCCAATGGTACAGCAAGGTTAGCGGATATTACCAATGAAGGGACGGATAGCGGCAATATTATTTCTGGTGATGTAACAATAGAAAGGTACATTCCTGCAAGAAGAGCATGGCATTTATTGGCAGCACCTTTATCATCAAACAGTGCCCCCACAATCAATTCAGCATGGCAAGAGGGCGTCAGCGCTGGCAACCCTAATCCTGGCTATGGTACACATATAACCGGCGGCACCACTGCCCTTGGATTTGATCAGGGAGTAAACGGCAATGCATCTGTCAAATATTTTTACAGCAGTACAAATTTGTCGGCTCTGCCTACTGCTACGGGCACCAACATAGCCATTACAACATATCCCGCCTATTTTTTATTTGTACGTGGCGACAGAAGCACTGAATTATTACAAGGGATCAATGCGCCTCTTTCAAATACCACCTTAAGAATGAAAGGACAGGTTAATACAGGCAGCATCAATGCCACTGTATGCGCCACTAATTTTACTGTTGCAGGCAATCCTTATCCATCGGCAATAGATTTTCATAGCTTAACAAAAAACAATGTAAATGATAAGCTTTATTTGTGGGATCCAAAACTTGGCGGAGTCAATGGTCTAGGTGGATATGTAACGCTGCTCTGGAACGGGTATAGCTATGATGCCACAGCAGCAGTAAGCCCTGTAAGCCAGTACATCCCCAGTGGACAGGCGTTTATAGTGGAATCACTTGATGGCATCAACCCGGGTACTCTTACGGTAAAAGAAACAGATAAAAGTACCGGTATTGGTCCTGCTGCCAGGCCTGTATATGGTGATGAAAAAATGAGGGTAAATTTATTAGCGGTTGGTGCAGATGGGGCATCTTCTTTATTAGACGGCATACTGACCACTTATGGCAACAACAACAATAACGTTGATAATAAGGATGCAAAAAAAATATACAACCTGGCAGAAAATATTTGTATAAAACGGGATAGTTCAATATTGTCCATAGAAAGAAGACTCACCATTGAAAACAATGACACAACTTTTTTATATCTGTATAATTTAAAGAAGCCGACTTATAAACTGCAGTTAACTACTGAAAACATGAATAACAGTGGCTTGTATGCAGTAGTAAGAGATAATTATTCTTCAGTCATCAATAATACAGCTGTAAATATGGGCGGTGTAACTGATATTATTTTCAACGTAAATACAGACCCTGCCTCTTATGCTGCCAACCGTTTTAGTATTGTATTTAGTAACAGCGTAGTGTTACCCGTAACATTTACATCGGTAAAAGCCACTCGCAGGCTAAAAGATACCGAGGTAAAGTGGACAACAGCCCGTGAAGAAAATATACAAACGTACAATGTGGAAACATCCGCCACCAGCACTGGTTTTATGCAGGCAGCCAGTGTAGCCGCCACAGTAAATAATGGCGGCAGTGCAGCTTACACATGGCTGAATGTAACTGCTGATGAAGGTATTCGTTACTACCGGATAAAATCGATTGGATTGAATGGCAAAACAAATTACAGTGCCATTGTAAAGGTTGCTAAGGATGAAGCCTTATTGGCAAATACGATAGTAGTGTACCCCAACATACTAAAAGGGAATACCGTGCTGTTGCAATTAAACAATGTGACAAAAGGCAGCTATACAATGGGTATGTACAATATGGAAGGCCGGTTAATAAAAAAACTTTCGATGGAACATTCTGGTGGCAGTGCAACACAACGTTTTGCAGTAGATAAATACTTAACCCCTGGCAAATATCTACTTCAATTGTCGGGCAAATCACTGCTCCTTACTACCAGCATTATAAAATAATAAGGAAACAGCATTCCAGTTAAGTAAACTTTGCTTTCTTTGCATCTTTGTGTGAAAAATCTATTCGCTTTCATCAATAAATCCCCAATTGGTTCTTAAAGTTTCTAATTGTTCGCTTTGGAGTTTTAATTGGACATAGTGCCCGGCATTCTTCTTTTGGCGGAAGGCCTCATACAGCGTAACAGCACAGGCCACAGAAATATTCAGCGACTTGATGATACCTACTTGTGGAATGATGAAATTGCCATCGGCCATGGCGATGATTTCGTCGCTTACACCGCTGTGTTCATTGCCGAAAACCAGTGCTGCCGGTTCGGTTAAATTGAGTTCATGCAGGCTTACAGCATCACTGCTGAGGTGTGTGGTGTAGATTTTTGAAAAGTTTTTTCTCAGTGCTTTAAAACATTCCGCCGCATCTGTAAACTGGTGAATGGTGAGCCACTTAGCTGCACTGGAAGACGCTTTATCACTCCATTTGCGGTGTGGCGGAATTTTATTGTTGAGGATATAAATATCCTGAATGCCCACGGCATCGCAGGTACGCATTACGGCAGAAATATTATGTGGATCAAAAACATTTTCCAATACAATGGTCAGGTCGGGTTGGCGTTTGTTTAAAACGGTTTCTAAGCGGTAGGTTCTTTCGGGAGTCATGCCAGTTAACGATTATGCAGACAAATAGAATATCTATTATTCTACTCTGTCAATTGTATAAGCTTTATTTTTTTTGAAATTTTTAATCTGTAGTTTGAAAGAAGGAAGAAAAGTAACAAGCTCTTCAATTTTACTTGTGAGGGAATTTAAAACGACTATAGTGACAGGGTATTTTTCAAGATACTGCTGAAACATTAAATGCTTGTCGATGGTGAGCAGTATGTCAAAATTATTTTCAACACAATAGTTCATTAACATGCCATTTTTAACTCCGCTTAATTTCAGTTCCCTTACTGTAAACACTTCAAATTCTTGCAGATGGTTTTTCAGGCGTTTGGTTACGCATTCATCAAGCAAAATTTTCATTGAAAATATTTGAGGATGTTTCAATGAGTTTCTGCGACATTTCAAGTACTTTGACTACCTGATTTTTTGTTACTCCTTCAAAATCTTCCAGAAAGGTTTCAATAGTATCGCCGGTTTCCAAATAATCAAAAAGGTTTTTGATTGGCACCCTTGTTCCAAAAAAAACCGGCGTGCCACCAAGAATTTCGGGGTCGATATTTATTACTTTGCTTTCCATGTTCTTTTAAATTGTGAGTTCAAATTTAAGCAATTTTGAGTAGTGGGAAAGTTTATATCGACAAGTATTCAATGTGGCTCGTAAGTAAAAGAGCCACGGCTCAGGAAACAAAAAGTGAATATTACTTATTGTGCCTATAGACCTGTAATTAGTAAGGTTATGCCATCACTTACCGTAATGTATGCACCTGACGAAACATCAAGACTTTTAATAGTTGTATTGAATGTAAGTACAGGATAGTTAATTAAGCCTGTTGGTATAATTACATCAGTATTCTCATCAGGGATATTACTACAGCTCCAATTTGCAGGATTATTCCATTCATTGCTTTGTGTACCTGTCCACTTTACTCCGAATTTTAAGATAAAAGGATCTGTAAAAAAAATGTTTCCGCTGTTAGTTATTTGGCAACGATATTTATACCCGTACCAAGATGTAGAAACATTAATAATTAAAAGTGTGTCAGCTGTTGTACCCGAATAGTATGTATTATTGCTAATGTTTGTAAAACCAGTTCCACTATCCATTTGCCATTGATACACATTTGAACTATTGTAAGAATTAGCAATAAAAACATTTGAGTCTACACCTGAACAAATTGTTACAGCAGTGGTAAGTTTCATCAAGCAAAAATCATTACCACCATGGTTCCCTGAAATATCACCATTATTCGAAGCGCTATACCCTGCATATACAAACTCACCATTAGTGTTTTGTAAAATAGTGGTACATATTTCATCATTAGAACCACCAAAAGATTTCTCCCATTGAAGATTACCGGATGTGTCTATTTTAAATATCCAAATATCATTTCCTCCATGATTAAAGGAAACATTACCATTATTTGATTTAGAGTATCCAGCTACAATATAACTACTATCACTTGTTTGTCTGATAAATCTTCCAACATCTGACAAATTTCCGCCATAAGTTTTTTGCCACGAAATACTACCTGCATTCGTTAACTTAATTATCCAACAATCGGAACCCCCGTAATTAATAGTAATATCCCCATTTGTAGATGCACTGCTTCCAGCAATAATATATCCATGGTCAAAAGTTTCTTCAACAGAATAAGCTATATCTCCATAAGAACCTTCTAATGTCTTTTGCCATTGCAAATTGCCCCTTTTATCCAGTTTTATTATCCAACAATCTGCATTTACCCCTGTGGAATTATGAGCACCCGAAACATCTCCATCATTTGAAAAAGTGTACCCAACTGCAATAAATCCACTATTGCTGGTTTGTTCTATATATTTAAGATAATCATTGTTAGAACCTTCCAGCATTTTCTGCCATTCAATATTACCAGATGTATCTAATTTTAAAATCCAAAAATCATTATTGCCATGATTTCCAAGAACATCGCCATCATTGGAATAGCTTTCGGAACCACCAATAAAGCCCTTATCAAATGTTTGTTGAATACTTAAACCATATTCTGCCATACTGCCACCGAAAGATTTTGACCATTGTAATTCTCCAGTAGGCTTTAATTTTACTATCCAAGTATCACTTTGTCCATGATTTCCAATTATATCACCATCGTTTGAAGAACTGCCTCCTATAGCAACATATCCGTTATCGGAAGTTTGTCTAATACAAGTGAAGTTATCAATCTGGCTTCCGCCCAAACTTTTTTGCCATTCTTTGTTCCCAGCAGAATTTAATTTTATTATCAGGCCGTCATACTGTCCATAATTCGTAGTAAGATCCCCATTATTTGAGTTGGTGGTGCCACAGGCTATATACCCCCCTTGATTAGTCTTTTCTATGAAATAAGCGTAATCTTCATTTGTGCCTCCAAAACTTTTTTGCCATTTTAATTCAGGAAATTGTTGTGAAAAGCAATGACAATTTTTTAGTAACAAAAAGAAAATAAAAATTTTTTTTAGTAAGTAAAATTTTTAAGCCACTTTTGGAATAATTTTTTATTTAATTGAATGCGTGCAAATTCAGCAAGAGGAAAACTTATTTTTATCATAAATAATTTGAATACTGTTCAATAAATAATGATGTATTAAAGATAGGTTCCAATTGAAACCTGGTAGTTACAGCAAACTCCGTAACAAAAAACTAATTCATATTTTCAATCACCATCGCACTGGCACCTCCACCGCCATTACAAATTCCGGCAGCACCATATTTTGCATTGTTTTGTTTCAGCACATTGATGAGTGTAACAATAATTCTTGCACCGCTGCAACCCAATGGATGGCCAATGGAAACAGCGCCGCCGTTTACATTTACTTTGGCAGGATCAAGTTTCATGCGCTTACTGTTTTCAATCCCTACTACTGCAAAAGCTTCGTTCAATTCCCAGTAACTGATGTCTTCCATTGTCAGGCCTGCTTTGGCAACAGCTTTTGGCACCGCAATGGCCGGCGTGGTAGTAAACCATTCCGGAGCCTGCTCTGCATCGGCATAGCCAATGATTTTTGCAATGGGTTTCAGTCCGAGTTCATCAGCTTTTTCTTTGCTCATCAATACCAGTGCTGCAGCACCATCATTCATGGTGCTGGCATTGGCGGCGGTAACGGTTCCGTCTTTTGTAAAAGCGCCTTTTAGTTCCGGTATCTTGTCAAACTTTACATTGAATGGTTCTTCATCTTTTATAAATAAAACGGGGTCACCTTTTTTTTGCGGAATGGGTACCGGTACAATTTCATTGTCAAATTTCCCCTCACTAACGGCAGCCTGGGAACGCTTATAACTTTCAATGGCGAAGGCATCCTGGTCTTCCCTGCTGATGCCGCAAGTGCTGGCACACAATTCTGCTGCATTGCCCATTGCCTTGCCATCATACACATCGGTAAGGCCATCTTTTGCCAAGCCATCAATCAATTGTGTGTTGCCGTATTTATTTCCCCAACGCATGCTGTCCACATAAAATGGCACATTGCTCATACTCTCCATTCCGCCTGCCACTACAATATCTGCATCACCCAGCATAATACTCTGAGCCGCCTGTAAAATGGCTTTCATGCCGCTGGCACATACTTTATTGATGGTGGTGCAGTTCACTTCGTTTGGTAAGCCGGCAAATTTTGCTGCCTGTCTTGCAGGTGCCTGGCCAAGGTTGGCCTGTATCACAGAACCCATTAAAACATCCTGCACATGTTCTGGTTTTACACCTGCTTTTTCAATGGCGCCTTTGATGGCAATGGCTCCTAATTGGGTAGCTGTAAATCCTTTTAATGAACCGCCGAAACTGCCGATTGGCGTACGAACAGCAGAAATAATATAGACTTCTTTCATTTGGAAAATCGTTTTAGAGGGCAAAGGTAGTGGTGAATAACTGCAAAAACACAATTCAATTATTCATAAGAATTTCAGAGAAATAAAAAATATTCAATGCTCAATATTCAACAAACTATTTTCAATTGAAATGTTCCCACCTTTTTATTGAACATTGAAAATTGAGCATTGATTGTTGAATATTTTCTTATTCAACAATCAATATGATTCATCTAAAATCAAATAGTGTAGCAGTAAATACTCCCCTCTCCCGTTTTTTTAAAATGGCTTTCCAGTTGCCGTTGTAGCGAATGAGTGAAGGGACAAGGTATTCACCGGCGTGAGCCATCTTCACTTCCATCGTTACATTAAAATCGTAGAACAGGGTACTGTAATTTAAAACATAAGTACGGGCAACCACTTCGTAAGTTTTATCATTGAACCAGGTGGTCATTTCACTTACCACCACATCACTTTCTTTGCCGGGTTTTACTTTTTGTTTAAAGATGTAGCAGCTTGTTTTATTGTAGTCGTCCATGTCAATATTCATGTCGTAACGGTCGGCCATGTCATCATCGTAGATGGCGGTTTTGTTGCTCATAAACGGAAGTCCATTTATTTTTTTTCCTGGATTGAAGAACAGCATCTTCAATTGTTCTTTGTGTTTTTCCAAGCCGCTTTTTCCATCGGTGCTGAATTCTTTTCCGGCTACAATATTATCTTCTCCACACACATTGCCATTGGTGAAAAATAGTGACGCATACATCTGTGCAGTATAATAATTATATTGATGATCGCTGGTATAAAAATCGCCGGTTGCCTGCTCTTCCAGCACTTCCATGCGGCGGCAGCTGCTGTCTCTCAGCTGTTTTGTTTTGCTGAATAAAGTGGCTTGTGCATTGCCGCTTTTATCCATCAACCGGATATCATTGATGAAAGAAAAATTGAGCAGGTGAAGGTTGCGGAAGGCTTTGTAAAAACTGCTGTCATTTTTAATACGGTTGATGAAATTCGGCACATTGAGTTTGTTATCCACCACCACTTCAGAAAGGGTGATTGTTTTTTTACCCACTTCTACAGTAGTATCCTTTTTATGCAATGTTGTGTCCTGGGCAGGGCAAACAATTGCTGCCAGCATACAAAAAAAAACAGTCATGATTTTTTTAATCATGACTGCAAATTATTATAAACAATCCAGTTCATCATTATTTGGGGAATACCATCCGGTAATCAACTTTGATTTTGCCTTTGCTGATATCATCTAATTTTCTTTTCAGCATGGTTCGTTTCAACGGCTTCATGTAATCAATAAATAATTTGCCTTCAATATGATCGTACTCATGCAGAATAACCCTAGCGGTAATGCCATTGAATGTTTTAATATGGGGTTGAAATTTTTCATCCACATATTTCAATGTTACCGTTTCATTGCGGTTAACATCTTCTCTTATTTTGGGGATGCTTAAGCAGCCTTCATTGTAAGACCATTCTTCTCCATTGAGGTTGATGATATGTGCATTGATGAAAACGGCTTTAAAACCCGGTGAATCAGGATAGTCATGATCTTCATTGTCTTCTGCCATGTTGGTAAATATCTGGGTACTGTCTATCATAAACAGGCGGATGGCTTTGTTAATCTGCGGTGCTGCAAGCCCCACGCCATTGCTGTTGTACATGGTTTCCCACATATCTTCCAGGAGTTTTTCCAGGCCGGGATAATTGGGTGAAATATCATCACAAACCTTTCTTAATATCGGTGAACCGTAAGCTACTATTGGTAAAATCATATTCTATTTAGTAAAAGGGATTATTTCTATTTCTTTTATTTTGAAAAAAGCAGCATCGGCTGTAATAAACGGCAAGCCTAAATATTGCGCTGTTGCTGCAATGATTGCATCAGGTAATTTTATTGCATAACTCAACCTTAGTTTTGATGCTTTTTCGCATATATCCATATTCGTTTGTATAATAGTGGTAGTAAGCAGAAAATCCTTGATTACTTCTCGCCGTTGGGGAAGCATTTGCAAATTACTTAGTAATTCCACAAAAGAAATTGAAGAAAGAAAAAATTCATTGTCTTCTAAAAGCTTTGCCGCATCTTTATTACCTTCAAAGAAATAAATCAGCACATTGGTATCAAATAAAAATTCCTTACGCATCTCTTAACTTTCTTTGATATTCAACACCATCCCCAAACTCCCCTTTAAACTTTCCAAAAAACTTGGCCAGCCATTCCTTTTTGGAAAGCATCTTCTCTGCTTTTTTTGCAGCTTTCTTTTTTGTTTTTGCTTTTTCCATGGTTCAAAAATACGATAATTTATACTATTGAATACTTTGCAGGTACTCCTGTAACATAATGGTAGCGGCAATCACATCCACATTGCCTTTTACCTGCCGGTCTTTTTTTTTCATGCCCATTTCCAGCATGGCAGCTTTAGCCATTTTAGAAGTGTAGCGTTCGTCCACCGTTTTTAATGGCATAGTGGGGAATTTCTTTTTCAATAAATTGATGGCAGCCTGTGCCAATGGTGTGCCATGTGTATCGGAGTCATCCCAGTTTTTGGGTAAGCCAATCAGGATCAATTCTACCGGCTCGTTTATAAAATATTGTTGTAAAAAGGGCACCAGGTCTTTTGAGTGGATGGTGGTAAGCCCTGTGGCGATTATTTGCAATGGATCAGTCACCGCAATGCCGGTTCGCTTTCCTCCATAATCAATGCATATAATTCTGGCCATGCCCCTATCCCCTAAAGGGGAATATTTATTTAGTGAATAAAAATATCTAACAATACAAACACAGCAAATACCACCGATGCAATGCCATTCGCTGTCATGAAGGCGATGTTTACTTTACTGAGGTCGGTTGGTTTTACAATAGAATGCTGGTAAATCAACATGCCGATAAAAACTGCAATCCCAATCCAATAAAGCCCGCCAAAATTTCCATACACACCGGCACTCACCACACAAATGGCGGATAACAAATGTAATAGTTCTGAAACCCTCAATGCTTTTGATTTGCCTAAGGCTGCCGGGATGGAATGCAGTTGATTGGATTTGTCAAACTCTTCATCCTGCAAAGCATAAATAATATCGAAGCCGCTTACCCAAAATAAAACGGTGAAGGAAAATAAAATTGGAAGTAAAGCAAACTCACCTGTTACTGCAAGATAAGCACCGATGGGTGCAAGGCTTAAACACACGCCCAATATCAAATGACAAAGAGCAGTAAAACGTTTGGTATAACTGTAAAATAAAATCACAAACAAAGCAACCGGTGATAAGAAGAAACAAATTTTATTAATGAAAAAAGTTGCGGTGGTAAAAACAATGCAATTAATAATCACAAAACGCAAAGCGCTTTCTTTTGAAATAATTCCGGCAGGAATTTCCCTGATCGCAGTCCGTGGATTCTTGGCATCGAAATGACTGTCGAGATAACGGTTGAAGGCCATGGCTGCTGAACGGGCTGTGATCATACAAAGAATAACAAGAAATAATTTTAATAGGATTATTCTCCAGATTATAAAATTTGTGATGTCGTATCCCCAACCAATTGTCATATTTAAATTAGACTGACCAGTATAAAATCCTATTGGAGATTTAATTCCTAAACAAAATCCAATCAATGCAAAAGGCATTGCAAAAATGGTGTGGCTGAATTTTACGAGGCTTAAATATTTTTTGATGGAAGACATTTAATAAAATTAATTAGCAATTTCCTGTTTGGAAGTTTGAGGTAAAATAGTTCTTACAATTTCCCACAATACAACACCTGCGGCGGTTGCAATGTTCAGGGAGTGTTTCATGCCGAGTTGTGGTATTTCAATAATGCCATCGCATTGAGTGATGGTGCTTTGTTCTACGCCGGTTACTTCGTTGCCCATTATCACTGCAATTTTCTCCCCTGCTTTGTATTGCAGTTCATTCAGGGCAATGCTTGCTTCTGCCTGCTCTACTGCATATACCGTGTAGCCCAATTCTTTTAATTCAGCAACCGCAAGGCTTGCATTGGCAAACTGTTTCCAGGTTACGGTATCTTCTGCACCAAGCGCTGTTTTTTTAATTTCCTTATGTGGCGGAATGCAGGTGTAGCCTGTAATATAAATAGCTTCCAGCAAAAACGCATCTGCCGTTCTAAAAACACTGCCCACATTGTAAGCGCTGCGGATGTT